>NZ_CP092282.1:2569240-2890653 GCF_024972775.1 Dehalobacter sp. DCM
CTTTATCGGATCTTCGGTATTCGTTGGCCTAAATAATAATCAGACCAGGAGTAAAATTAAACTGGATTGATGCAAAAAAAAATCATTATTATGCCCCCCTTCGAATAGGTTTCTTGAGGGGGGATTTTTATGAGCGTCTATGTAGTTAATAGGAAGATATTGGGATTATTTTTAGCTATCCTCGTATTGGTTGGCATTGTTGCCGTCAATAAAGATGAGGTTATATCCGTTGTCAGCAAAAGTTTGAAACCAATTTATTCCGTTAAAACTGAAACCCAACAGATCGCCCTGACCTTTGATATCAGCTGGGGCGAAAAAAACGTCATCCCGATCCTGGATATCTTAAAAAAAGAAAATGTTAAAGCAACATTTTTTCTTTCTTCACCTTGGGCTGAAAAAGAAGCGGATCTGGTCCGGCGTATCACTGCCGAAGGCCATGAAATCGGCTCCCATGGCCGGCGGCATGTGGACATGAATACATTGTCCGAAGGAATATTGATCAGTGAGTTGAATACGGCTAAACAGACACTGGAAAATCTTTCCGGACAAAAGATCACCTTGCTGCGCCCACCCAATGGTGCCTATGATAATGGTGTGATTTCAACCGCCAATGCCTTAGGTTACCGTGTCATTCAATGGAGTGTTGATTCTTTGGATTGGAAAAGACCTGGATCGGAAGCCATCATCAATTATGTCATCAACGGACGATCCAAAAATAAAGGAGCCTCCCCGGGTGATATTATCCTTTTCCATGCCTCTGATTCGGCACCGGATACACCCGAAGCGCTCCCAACTATTTTGAAAACATTAAAAGAAAAAGGGTATGAACTCGTTCCTGTCGGCACATTACTGAATAACGCCCAAGAAAGCTGGCCCCCAGGGTCTAGTCTTACCCCCTAAACAATCTAGTAGACCCTTCTCGAATTAATTACCCAAATTACTCCATAGTAAGGTCGTCTGCACAATACCAGCGTCAAGCGGAGCACGGATTGCGGAGCGCGGCTCTTTGACGGCCACGGATGGCCTAATGCCGCGGTGCCATGGATGGCAAGGAGCGGTGTGCCATGGAGGGCACAAGAGCCGAAAGCGGTATTGTGCAGGCGGCCCAGCCCTAAATACTAATAATTGCTCATATATAAAAAACGATATATTAGTATATTATTCTTTAAATACCATGACAGAAGCACGGAATAATCTGGGCTGGGTCTGCATGCCACATTCCGCTTTCGGCAGGTAGCGCCCTCCATGGCGCTAACAGCCGCGCTACGCAATCCGTGCTCCGCTTGTCGCCGGAACTGTGGCACGCAGACCTGATTTGAGGTGTAAAGATAATTCAAGAACGCTGTACTAATGCCCTTTCCAGGGGGTAAACCCTTCTCCGACCACCTCTGAGACATCGCCGATGGAGACAAAAGCATCCGGGTCATGGCGATGGACGATCTCCTTGACCTGTGTTAATTGTGCTCGGTTAATAACACTGTATATCACTTTCTTTGGTGTATTGGAGAAAGCACCTTCTGCGTGAAAAAAAGTTGCACCTCGGTTAACACAACCGATGATTTCCGCAGCGATCGCATCGGGTTTTTCCGTGACAATGAGCACACTCTTGTTATAGTCCAAACCAACTTGAACGAGATCGATGACCTTGGCAGCGATAAACATATAGATCATGGCATACATCGCGGTTTCAGGATTAAAAATTACTGCGGCTGCGATAAAAATGAACGCGTCAAATATCAAGATGATCTGACCAACACTCATCTGTGTCTTTTTGTTCAAAACAATAGCGAGGATATCGGTTCCGCCGAGAGAGCCCCGACAGCGGAATATGATTCCCATGCCAATACCGGTAATCACACCGCCAAAGACAGCAGCTAAAAGCGTGTTGGTCGTCAGCGGTTCTAAAAATTGAGTAAACCTCAGGCTGACGGACATGATCCCGACACCAAGAATACTCCAGTAAAAGAGTTGTTTACCAACGGCCTTATATCCCAAAATAAACAGCGGAATATTGAGGATAAAGACAGCTAATCCCACATCCCATTGAAAGATATAATAGAGGATGATTGCAATTCCTGTCACACCGCCGTCTGCAATATGATTCGGGAGGATAAAGGTATTGATACTGATTGCAACGATGACCGCACCCATAACAATACCTAAGAAACGTTGTATAAAATACCAGGGAATTCTTATCTTTTTCAAAAGAACCGCCTCGTTTCATTAATGGATAGCTCTTGACAAATACACCCCGATTTAGTAAAGTAATGGAGCGGTTTTAATGCGCTCGTAGCTCAGGGGATAGAGTGACGGTTTCCGAGGCCGCAGGTCGTTGGTTCGAATCCAACCGGGCGCACCATTGTAGATTGACTGACATTGCAAGCATTTGCAGTGTTTTTTTATTTTATTCCCTGCTCTATTTATGCCTATGAGCATTACGGTTTAACCTGATTCGTAATCATTGCCATAATTTCCTTTTTTATCCGAGCGAAACATTGATTCAGATTATCATTCATATAAATCTTCCGAATGCCATATGTCTCCAATTTTTCCGAACTGAAATCCGCATTATCGGCTAAAAAACGACGGCACAGCTCATCATAATTCGGGACAAGCTGTTGTCTTTCTCTGGCGAGCGCCCGCTCCAAGCGGTGTCCGTCGTCGACAGCTATGGTAATCGGGATGACGTTGTCACGACCATAATACGACTTCAGGTCGTGGTATGCTTCCAACGTTCCGATCAGCACATAGTTACCCCGGGACAAATCAATTTGTCCGTCATCGATGGTACAATAACACCAAATTCCCTTAACGGTAGCGTATTCTCTTTTCTCAATGATCTTCCCCTGGTCGGCGAATTTTTGCATAACAGGGGCGCTGATAAAATGATATTCGACGCCATCCGTCTCATTATTTCTGATCGGCCGCGTCGTATATGGGACGATCGCAATAAGGTTCAAGTCTTTATCTTCCTTGATAAGTCGAAACAATGTATCTTTGCCAGAACTGCTTTTTCCCATAATACAAAATATTTTTCCCATTAATCCCTGCTCCTAATAAATGATACCATATCTATTATATATCCGACAGGAACTTCCTTACAAGAAACACTGTTTTTTGTCCGTATATCAGAAAGTATTAGTGACTTTCTGTTCCAGAACGTTTGATTCACGTTCTGGATTACCTGACAAAAAAAGAATGTCTCCGATTCGAAGACATCTTAGACAGATTATTAATTATCACTCTTTTATTAGTTTCTTATTTTTTGCCGATAGTATTCTATACTATTGTATTGACTGCTATCCGACCTTGCTCATAACCCTTAATTTATCTGCCAAAAGTGCAATAAATTCGGAATTTGTCGGTTTTTGCCGTTCAATATTCATGGAATAACCAAAAATTCGTTTTAATGTATCCATGTGTCCGCGTTCCCAGGCTAATTCAATCGCATGGCGTATCCCTCGTTCGACTCTGCTGGGCGCCGTATTGTATTTCTTAGCTATTGCCGGATATAATTCTTTAGTAACAGCTCCAAGTAAAGATACATCCTCAATCACCATCAAGATAGCATCCCGGATATACTGATAGCCTTTGACATGGGCCGGAATACCCAGCTGATGCATCATTGTCGTTACTTCCACATTGATGCTGACCCCCCGGCTGACCGGAGTAACCGCTGAACAGTTTTGAAGAATCGGCGCGTTGGTTACTTCGACATCCTGTGTCAGTGCGCGAATCCTCTTTCCCAGTATTTCCAAATCAAAGGGCTTCAGAATAAAATAATCCACACCCATGACCATCGCTTGATGTGTCAGCGATTCGTGCCCAAAAGCCGTTAGGAGAATGACTTTGGGTCTTCTTACCATGGTCCGGCTGTTGACCCTTTCCAAGACTTCTAATCCATCGAGATTCGGCATAACGAGATCCATAACAATGAGGTCTGGATCATGCTTTTGTATCATTTCCCAGGCTTCGAGTCCATTATAGGCAACTCCGCTGAGTTCAAAGCTATCATCTCGTTGGATATAATCCTGTAAAATTTGGCATAGATTTCTGTTATCTTCTGCCACAATAACCTTTACCTTCTTAGACATTGTCTCATTTCCCGCCCTTACTCAAAATTTCCCGGCATTTCTTTCCGGTGTTCTTATTATAAATCAGCGGGAATGTCGAATACTTAAAAAATAAGGAATATCGACTTCGATGTGAAATCTACTTCAAAGCTTGTACTGACAACAACTTTAAAAATTCCTGCCTAATTTTTTAATTCGTTAAAATCTCTTATTTTATTTTTTTGCTTACATATATGCCCGAAATAACATCGTAATTAAGGAATTATAATCATCATTTGTCTTCAATTGCCGAGTAATAGAAGCTTTTCAGCTAATGATGATCGCTTCTGTCGGGCAGCTCTCTGCAGCTTCCTGGGCCGATTCCTCCAAATTCTCCGGAACCTGATCTTTATTCGTTGCTGCCAGCCCATCTTCATCCATTTCAAATATTTCCGGGCATATCGATATACACGCACCGCAACCAATGCAGGCATCTTTTTCGACAATAGCTATCATATATCCACCTCATCAATTTTGATAACGTTATTCTTCCCGAGGCAGATAAAGATATGCACAATTTATTTAATCGGCTCGATTGACGTTATAATCCATTGATTATTAAACATCATGGTTTGCATTTGAAAGGACAATGTTTGTTTTTCATCGATTGACGATCCCAGTTTAACAGTAACAATATAGGTATCAGGCAGTCCTGTCTTGTCCACATCACAATCCTGGACGCTTAAAAAGGGATTTTGTTCAAACATGGCGGCTAATGCTTGATGCGTCTCAATAGCTGTATCAGCAGTTATTGCTTCGGCGAGATTTATTTGCCGATAATCAAGCCTTTCCCAATAATTCTTGATGACAGCGTCTGAATAGACAGTATCATCCCCATTTGCCATCGCCATCACGGCAATATCCGGTTTTTGCCACCAAACGATGATCCCAACAAATAAAATACAAAAAACGAACGTGATAAAATGACGGTTAAATAACATAATTTCCCTCCTATTTCTTTTAATATAATATAGGAGGGAAATGTCCTATTCATGTTAATTAATTATTTTATTTTTTAAATACTTTTTTTAGCAGGTTAAGTACAGACTGTGGCAGTCGAATATAATAGATTTTCATTTATATCGCCTCCCCTCTAATACGCCTTCTGTAAATACTCTATGCTTCAAATGGGCGTTATACGACGTGGTAATTTTTCACAGCTTCCTCCAGTTGTTTAACCAAATCGATTTCTTCTGCTGTTTTCGCTGAGAAATATAGTTTTCCGATGATCGCAGTCAACATTTTTAAGACATCTTCAAAAACAAGTTTATCCGTCAGTGCTAACTTTTCACTGGTCTCGATCATGGCGATTCCAAATTGATGTCCTACACCATCTTTGATCATTTTGGTACATGTCTTCCCCAATAGTTTCATAACCAATGCAGCTTCCTGTGTATCGAGCTGTCTCACCGCATCGATTGTGGTATAAAATCCCTGAACGATTCGGACCCCTATGTTTGACCAATCCACTTGCTGAGCCATGCCTATTCCTCCTTAAATAATCGTCGCTCCCGGTCATCAACCACTATTGCCCTCCATGGCATGGTATAAATTAGGCACTTCCTGTGCCGTCATCCGTGACCTGGCGGCATAAATTCATCCGTGAATAATCGCCGCTCCTGGTCATCCGTGACCTCGCGGCATAAATTCATCCGTGAATAAATAACCTGTGCCATACTATATGCACAGGTTAAGTAAGGGGTGAAAATATTAAATAGTCATCGGCGAAAATGCGTGCAAGTACCTCATCAGTACTTCCTTGATAAAAGGAAGAGATCGGCAGGGCTTTTAAGAAGAATCGGCCATAGCGTTTATTTACAATCCGGTCGTCAAGGACAATAACGACCCCTCGGTCGTTCTTGGTTCGGATCAGACGTCCAAAACCTTGCTTAAAACGAATCACTGCTTCCGGGAGATTCAATTCATAGAATGGATCACGTCCCTGACTTTCCAACAGACGTGCCTTGGCTTCCATGATCGGCGTGTCCGGAGGGCAAAACGGCAGTCGGACCATGATCACACACCGTAAGCAGTCGCCGGGGAGATCGACGCCTTCCCAGAAACTGTTTGTTCCCAGAAGAATGCTTTGCTTACGGTCCATAAATTCGCGGAGAAGATCTTCCCTTGCGCCATGGATACCTTGTGCCCGAACATGCAGCTTGCTGCCATCCTCGTTTAATTGCGCTTCAATAATCTGACTGACACGCCGAAGATAGCGATGGGATGTGAACAATACCAAAATGCCCCCATTTATCTTTTCTGCAATTTCAAGGATGAAAGAAGCCGTTCTTTGCGCCAACTGATCTTCGGGCAAACGAACAGGCAAATCTTTCACCACACATAAAAGCATTTGCCTGTTGTAGTCAAAGGGTGAATCAAGCTTTACAGACATATAGTCTTCCATCCCGATATCCCGGGTCAAATATGAGAAATCGCCGGCGACACTGAGTGTAGCCGATGTGAGTACGGTGCAGTTGTTTTTACTGAATATCCTTTTACTTAAAACAGGTGCAACGTTAATCAACGTGTTTTTCAAATAAATTATTTGGTTTTTTTCCAGATAAGTGACACGATCTTGCTCTGGGTTGTTATTAATCGTGATCAAACCATCCATAATCAGGCCGATATCATTTTTTATCCGAATAATTTCTAAACGGGTTTCTTCCAATTGGTCACTATCAAATGATAAAAACGTAATGAGTTTATCCAGCCAATCAGTGAGACTATGGAGACGAATTATCAAATTTTCTATGGAAAGACACTGTAACTGAAAGACATCCTGGCCAATTTTTTCTGCGTCCAGGCGCAGACTCGGCTGGTTGTGCAGAAGACTGTTAAATAATCCAAACAGCTCTTTGGTCTGTTCGACAGCCGCTGACGTGCAGTCAGGTATTTGACCTAACAGACGATCAAATTCAGACCAATTTAAGGACGGAAAAAGCTCAGCCCAGCCTATTCTTTTTTTCTTAATCTGGTTATAGAGATTGACCCTTCCGCCATAAATACTTTCCGCCAGTCTGGACATCTGCTCTAATGACAGCTCAAAGCCAAGCTGTTTTAATGCCGTTTGGTAAATATTATGCGCTTCATCAATAATGAGATTGCTATATTCCGGCAGAATTTTATTATTGGTTTTAATATCCGCCAACAATAGCGAATGATTAATAACAATCACATCTGCCCTGTCCGCAGTTTTTCTCGCTTTGTAGAGCCAGCAACGTGACATATAGGAACATTCTGTCGGCTTACAGAGCGGATTATCGGCGCCATAAAACTTCAATACATAATTAAACCCTTGTGTATTGGGCAATTCGCCAAAATCGCCTGTCAGAGTTTCACCTGCCCAGAGATGCAACCCTGCCAGCATAAGTCTTTCATTTGATGAAGCAGCTTCGCTTAAATGGTTATCGTGATGCATTCTTTTTAAGCACAAATAATTCCCCTTGCCCTTTAACAGTGCTGTCCGGAATTGAAATGGCAATACCTTGAGCAGAAGCGGCAAATCCTTGTTAAAAAGCTGTTCCTGCAACGTTATGGTGTGCGTTGCAACGATAACCTTCTCCTCATACTTTCTCGCATACCATAATGCCGGGATAAGATAGGCCAGCGTTTTGCCCGTTCCAGTTCCAGCTTCAATGACGACATTTTGGCCTCCCGTAAGTCCGACAACGATTTCTTTAGCCATGTTAGCCTGGATCGTCCTATTTTCGTAACCTTCAATACGTTGAGAAAGCAAACCATCCTTTTGAAAACACGCTACCGCCCAGGCCGGTGAATCCGGAATGAGATCAGAATCATCTTGTTCAGCAGCAAAAAGGTTCTGCCAGGCTGAATTGCTTGCCGGTGATGTACGAATGGGACGGTCCGGATAGTTATGAATAATTTCTTTCTTTAATTCCTGGATAAACGGCTGACACGAAGTGCCTTGGGTAAATTCCGCTATCCTGGCAAGAAGGCTTAAGTCACACGCCATTCCCTTCTGCCAGCAGCTTTTGACAATATCCCAAATTAAGCGTACATCCTCATTTAACGGGGATGAGATTCGCCGCTGTTTATGGGTTATAAACAAAGCTAATTCTTTTAAATTATCAAAACTGGCCGTGGGATAAAACACAGATACACAGTCGTTAATGTCAATTACTGTTACACGCTGATCGTCAGTAAAATACTTTTTTAGAACAGGCACAAATTTTCGCCTGTCATAAACAAATAAAATCAGGTCATTATCGTTGGCTTCAGATCGCGTCACTATATCTTTCCATGGTATGTAGTATGGCCAGCGACCTTTTACCCAGCGCAAACATACAGTTGGCGCCATGTCCTCGGGAGCACCGGATAGTACGGGTGATAGGATTAATATTTGCTGCACGATAGTCCAAGCTCCCCCTAAATCAATGAAATCAGGTCTTGTAGCACTGTTTTTATAAAGACGCTTAACATTATTTGTTTAATGCTTTAAAATAGGAATGAGGTACTGGCAATTATCCGAATTGACCATAATAAAATATTATAAAGAAGTATACCTTAATAATCATTAAAAATATAGTCGCAGGAGGAAAAGGGATGAAGCTAGTTTATGCTAAAACAGACTTCCCTGATGGTCGTTCGAGCATCCTGATGCGCAACCAAGCCGCATCCAGTTCAGAACTGTGTCACTATGTACTCTATTTAACCAGCAAGGGAAAACTCTGGATAGACGTATTCTGGCCCTTTGATGAAGAATCGGAAAAGCACACGACCCGCATATCCGAAGAAAAGTTTTGGCACACCTTCAGACAATGGCGGTTAAAAGGGATTGAATTAGGCAGTAATGAAAAAATTGCTCAGATTCTGGCCCAGCAACATTTGAGTAAGAAGAAAAACGGTCAAAAGATTTAACGCCCTTTTAATTTATCCAATTGATAAATAAACGCTAATACTTCCGCAACCGCTTGGTATAGTTCAGGCGGTATTTCTTTTAATAGCTCGACTTGCATAAGGGCTTCTACCAAGTGTTCATTATTTTGGACAGGGATTCCTTGCTCTTCAGCCAGAGCAAGTATTTTTTTGGCAAGAAAGCCTTCTCCCTTGGCTACTACTCTGGGTGCACCCATGGTGTCATACGCAATTGCGGCTGCCTTTGTCATGTTCCGGCTATCCTTATTCATCCCCGGATATCCACCCCCACCCTATTTTGGCCTGAAATAAACGACGTAAATTGGGGACATTCTTCGTAAGTTTTACAGATGATTTTATCGATACTTAAACCGATATCTGAAAAATTCTGCTTGATATTTTCGGAAAATCCATCAATAAGCGACGCCAGATCGACTTCCCCATCACTAATCAGACAGATAGAAAGATGACTATTATAAAGATTGATGTCTGCGCCAATCACATTTAAGTTTTCAGTCTCCACCTGCAGTGCTATATGACAATGTGAGGCATCGGCTTTAAGTCCTTTGCGGGAACTTTCTACCGCCACGTGGCAATAGCGCACCGAGTCGTTATCCCGAAGGGGCAGTTGCAGTAAAAAATAGGCGGCATCATTCTGACCTGATTGAATCCAAAGTTGCTGTCCGGTTATATTGTCCAATAAATTGGCAGCCGCTTTTGCATTGTCCCCGCCCAGTGACCCGTCAGTTAATAAGGATAATAACATGGACTTTACAGATGGGGACATTTCCTTAGGTTCGCTGCCTTGATGACTGTCCGCTGCCTTCATTTGATAAACGAGTTGACTCTCATGTTCCAGACCGAGTTTTTTCAAATAGGTTAAAATGGCTTCAAATTGTTTCCCGTTTAGCGTGGACCATTCGGGTATAGCTTTCAATAGAAATGATATTAACGGCTTTATTTCCGCTGTCGTATTTGTTAAAATGGTTTTTAGTTCTGAACCATGATAGTCATTGACATATTTTGCCAATAGCGTAGTTGTCTCCTGATTAATGGGTATCCCTCTGTTCAAAATCGTATTCAGCTGCCCCGCAGTTAAACGGAGGGATTGTTCCGTAGCTATATCGTGTTTCTGGTTAAACAAGGAATAACGATTGAACAGATTCTGCTCTGGATTTTCCACCGGGATGCCTTTTTGCAGTGTCCAAGCCTGCTTGCCGGGCTGTAACTGTATTTCAGGCTGTTGGCGCTTAAATTCAACAGGCCCCTCATCCTGGTACTTACCACATAGATATTTAGCCAGAAACAGCGAATCTTCTTCGGATAGCCCGAATCCCTTTGACAACATGTGAGAAACATGCCCTTCGGTAAGACGTTCACCGGGTTGAGTTGGAATATTTTCCGGGTGAACCCGGCTTAGAATAATCCCTTCTTCCGTGACTTCCTTCACCAATACGAGAAACTTATCACCTTTTTGAAACTGAGGCTCCAGTTGGGCCAGAAATTGATTCTTGCCTAAGGTGATCATTCCTTCGTTATTTTCCTCTTTGCTGATGATCTCAACTTGGAAAAGCTGACCGGACATTGCTTGGAAAAAGTCCTTGACCGGCATTATCTTGTTCACACTTTGGATATTGTTTACGATCATCTGAAAGTAGCCTCCCCATGCCCTGGGTTTTCTTAGAAAACAAACAAATATTGTCTATTAAACATCAATTTACAAAAAAGGATGAACAATGATGAGTGTTTTTGAAGCGATTATGCTGCTGTGTTTTGGTTCTGCCTGGCCTTTTTCTATTTACACATCATACAAATCACGTACGGCAAAAGGCAAAAGTTTATTTTTTCTTGTCGTAGTATTTATCGGCTATATAGCCGGGATACTCCACAAGGTCATGTATTCTTTTGACTATGTTATTATACTGTATATTTTTAATTTCTGCATGATTGGTATTGATATGTTACTGTATTTCAGAAATAAGAAACTTGATAGGATTCAGCAGCAATACAAATAGAAATAGGTACTGGCGGCGTACGCCGGATATAAGAAATATCCCAAATTCGCCATCGATGGCGAATTTGGGATATCGTCTCCTTCCAGGAGGCAAAAAACCTATTTACATTTTTGCGTCAATGACCTTGGCTATATCTGCTTTTCCTCTGAAACCAACGATCTTTTCAACGATCTCGCCATTCTTGAACAGCAGCAACGTCGGAATACTCATAACCCCATATTTTTCTGCGATAGCACCCTGCTCATCGACATTCAATTTTCCAATGATGACTTTGCCTGCATATTCATCAGCCAATTCCTCTATTACGGGTGCGATCATTCTGCAAGGTCCGCACCATGTCGCCCAAAAGTCGACTAAAACCAATTTAGCGGAACCAAGTACATCATTCTGCCAATCTGCAGCTGTAAACGTTTTTACATTAGCACCTGCCATTTTAAAATCCTCCGTTTCCCTTTGATTTTATTTTAGTAATCATACATTAACATATCAATTGCTATGTTTTTTGTATGACCAAAATACCGCATACATTAGCGTAGTCTATCTAGTACATCATTCTTTAAATACGTTAGAATTATCCGTATATGGGGCTGGGCCGCGTACACAATACCACTTTCGGCTCTTGTGCCCTCCATGGATTTGCATTAAGGAAGTTAAAATTCTTTTGCCCTCCTGGTGAATTTTAACTTAGGTCCATCCATGGACCGTTGCGCTTCGCAATCCGTGCTCCGCTTGACGTCGGTATTGTGCACGCGTCCTTACTCTGGAGCAATTTGAGTAACTAATTAGAGAATGGTCTACTAGTCCCTTTCAATTTTACCGGTACTGATGTTAGAGCCCAGAAAACGATTCATCAAATCGATAAGGGTATCAAGTGCACCATCGTCTTCTCTCCCTAACGCATCCATCAAGCATCCCCTGGAATGTTCCTCAAAAATAAGGATGCCTACTCTGTTAACCGCGGCCTTAACAGCAGAAACCTGAATCAAAATATCTGAACATCCTTTTCCCTCATCGATCATTCTCTGAAGGCCTTTAATTTGCCCTTCGATACGTTTGAGACGATTTTGGATATCATTTTTTCTGTCTGCTTTATTTACGGTTTCCACTGCTAACCTCGTTCCCATACCCAGAGGGGGTATATTTATTTATCTTAATTATAGAGTGTTTAATCCTATATTGTCAATATAAATAACCGTTTATCCCTCCGACAAAATAATTTCAGAATAGTGTTTGTGGCACCTACAGTTATTCAGCCTTGAACAAAATAGCATATAGCGTGATTGCTATATGCTAGTACAACGTTCTCTAAATCTTTGTGCACTTCCCTGTTACATTTTTTAATACCCCAAATCAGTCTGGGTGCCACAAGTTCCGGCGACAAGCGAAGCACGGATAGCGAAGCGCGGCTGTTTGCGCCATGGAGGGCGCAATCTGCCGAAAGCGGAATTGTGGCAACCAGACCAACCCCAGACACTAATTATTACAGATTTGCTTATCGATTTAGCGAATATTGTACTATTCGTTTCGATCGAATAATTATTGATTGGGTATCTGTTTCACTTTTACATCTAATTTGATGTGAAGTTCTTTCAATTGACTGTTCTCGACAGCCGACGGTGTTTGGGTCAACAAGCAGGAAGCACTTTGCGTCTTTGGAAATGCAATAACATCACGAATGTTATCACGATCAGCCAGAATCATGGCCAGTCGATCCAGGCCAAAAGCAATGCCGCCATGTGGGGGTGTACCGTATTCAAAAGCTTCCAGCAGATAACCGAATTTTGTCTTGGCCTCTTCATTACTTAGGCCAATCAGATCAAAAATTTTCTCTTGAACATCCCGTTGATGGATACGAATGCTGCCACCGCCTAATTCCATGCCATTGAGAACCATATCATAGGCCTTGGCTCTGACATTAAGCGGATCGGTATCTAACAGGTCAATGTCTTCATTCATTGGGCTGGTGAACATATGGTGGATGGCTACATAGCGTTTATCTTCCTCATCATACTCCATGAGCGGGAATTCTGTGACCCAAAGGCAGTTAATCAGATCTTCACGGATTAGTTCCAGCCTTTTGGCCAACTCGAGGCGCAAAGCACCTAAGGCATTATGGACAACGCTTTCCTTATCGGCCACAAAGAATAAAATATCCCCAGTTTCCGCACCCATCGTTTGTAACAGATAATTAATTTCCTGTTCCGTGAAAAATTTTAAAATCGGAGACTTCATGCCTTCCGGATCCATGACAATATAGGCTAAACCTTTAGCGCCGTAAACACTGACAAATTTGGTCAGCGCATCGATTTCTCGGCGCGGCATTCCGGAACATCCCTTAGCACAGATTCCTTTGACTCGTCCGCCCTTCGCAACAACATCAGCAAATACTTTGAAGCCGGAATCTTTGACTACCGGTGCAACATCAATCAATTCCATGGCGAAACGGGTATCTGGTTTATCTGAGCCAAAGCGTTCCATCGCCTCTCTGTAGGTCAAACGCGGCAAGGGCAGCGGAATTTCAATCCCCTTAACTTCTTTAAATATCCTGGCAATCAGCTTTTCCATCATCGGCTGAAGGTCTTCCATTTCAATGAACGACATTTCTATATCCAACTGCGTAAATTCCGGCTGACGATCGGCACGCAGGTCTTCATCCCGGAAGCAACGGGCTATTTGGAAATATTTTTCCATGCCGGCGACCATCAGCAGCTGCTTAAATATCTGCGGTGACTGCGGCAGTCCATAAAATGTTCCTTGATTGACCCTGCTGGGAACAAGATAATCTCTTGCCCCTTCAGGGGTTGACTTAGCAAGAATCGGGGTCTCTATTTCCAAGAATCCCTCTGCGTCAAGAAAATCACGCATGATCTTTGTTACCTGGTGCCTGATCGTAAATATGTTCAGCATCTCGGGGCGGCGAAGGTCCAAGTAGCGATGTTTAAGACGAAGACTCTCATCAACATCAACCTTATCTTGAATATAAAACGGTGGCGTCTTTGCTTTATTGAGTATCTCGAGGCTTTCAATAACCACTTCAATCTCGCCGGTAGCCATATTGAGATTGCCTGAACCTTCCGGTCTCATTCGGACTGATCCTTCAGCCTTGATCACATATTCTGAGCGGAGCTTTTCTGCCAGTGTAAAACCGTTATTTGGCATATCCGGGTTAAAAACGGTTTGGACAAGGCCGGACCGATCACGCAAATCGACAAATATGACGCCGCCATGGTCTCTGCGTGTTTGAACCCAGCCCAGCAATTTTACTTTTTCTCCGACGTTTTTTCTGTTCAACTCTCCTGCTCCGGTTCTTCCTGCTAACATTGACATCCTCTTATAATTCCTTTCCGCTTATCTTATTATTCTCAATTAGAAACGTTTTTATATTTTCAATGGCAATTTCCTGCTGATCTCCCAACCGCATATCCCGTACGACCGCAACCTTCTTTGCAAGTTCATCGTCTCCGATAATGAGGACATAGCGTGCGTGTTCACGGTCCGCGTATTTCAGTTGATTTTTTAGCCCTCTGCCGAGAAGGTCCATGATAACAGGTAATCCTGCTTGTCGAAAATCACTCATCAGTTTAAAGGCTTCCTTGCGTGCATGGTCCCCCAAGGCTGCCAGGATGATTGGAGAAACCGGGTCTGTATCGATTTGAATGTTCTGCTTCTCCATCACACTTAAAATACGTTCCAGTCCCATGGCAAAACCAATTCCCGGTGTCGGTGGCCCTCCGATCTCAGCAACAAGACCATCATAGCGGCCGCCCCCGCAGATGGCACTTTGAGCACCAATGCCTTCAGCGGATATTTCGAACGCCGTTTTTTGATAATAATCTAGGCCCCGAACCATCTTTGGATTGATACGGTAGCGGATATCTGCTATCTCCAGATAGGACTTAACTTTTTCAAAATGGGTACTGCAGTCCTCACAAAGTGTATCCAAGGTCGTCGGTGCGTTTTCGGTTAAAGTCTGGCATGTCTTATTTTTGCAGTCTAATATCCGCATAGGATTCTTTGAAAAACGGTTCTGACAATCCGCACAAAGACCTGCCTTCTTCTCATGTAAAAATTCCTGAAGTCGTGTTCGGTGTTCCGCACGGCATTTCGGGCAGCCCACAGAATTGATTTGTACTTCTAACCCCTTTAACCCCAACCGGCGTAACAACTCCCAAATCAGACAGATAATTTCTGCATCGACCATTGGATCTTCCCCACCCAGCACTTCAGCGCCGAACTGGTGAAATTGCCGAAAGCGACCTGCCTGTGTATTTTCATAACGAAACATGGGACCAAGATAATACATCTTGACCGGTTGCTGCAGTGCATAAAGTTTGTTTTCTGAATACGCCCTGCATACCGAAGCCGTTCCTTCGGGACGAAGTGTTATCGATCGCTCCCCTTTATCCAGGAAGGTGTACATTTCCTTATTGACGATATCGGTAGTCTCACCAACACCCCTCTGAAAAAGCTCCGTAGCCTCAAAGATGGGCGTCCGGATTTCCTTATATCCATACTCCGAACAGATTGCGTGAATCTGTTCTTCGAGATAATGCCATTTTTCCACGCTACCCGGAATAATGTCCTGAGTACCTTTGGGTCGCTGAATTCCCATTTTACTTCCCCCTGTCACACATAAGCCATAATATTATACCATAATTATCTGCAATACTCATTATTTCCTGCGATTTTTCCTAAATCCAGCAATTTTGGTCCATCTAAACATCATTCTGAGATCGAACATAGCGATTAAATTCGGTATTTGCTTAAGGTTTTTTCAATTTTATCGTGTATAGATGCGCGTTGTTGTTCATAACAACGAAGATCGATGGGGTGATATATATTCTCATGAATTCCTTTTTGTATAAATATTTTGCTGGAGCTTCCGGCGCCTAATCCGAGAATATTCTGCAGTTCTTCGATCACGGCAATATTGTACCGACAAATTTTGCCCTTTTGCGCATAGCCGATATTTTCCAGATTTCCGACGCTATTTTTTTGTTTATAGAGATAATAAGGCACGTAACCGCAACTTTCCAAGCGTTCTGTCAAATCAGTCTGAATGGTTTGCCACTCTTCCATGTGATCATGCGCATATTGGTTTTCCCATGCCGCGGAACCCCTTTTCAAAGCCAACGCGTGCAGTGTGATATTTTCCGGATTGAGTATTAATATTTTTTCCAAGCTCTCGGTGATTTCCTGCCTTCCCTCGTTGGGTAAACCAAGGATCAAGTCCATATTGATGTGCCAGTCGGACATCTGCCTTGCCAACGCATAAGCATCTATCACCGCTTGGGCTGTATGTCTGCGGCCAATCTGCTTCAGTGTCTCATTCTGCATGGTTTGGGGATTGATACTGATGCGGTTAACGCCAAATTCTTTCATGACGGAAAGCTTTTCTCTGGTGATGGTATCCGGTCTTCCTGCCTCAACTGTAAATTCTGCGTCTTTTTCCAGTGGCAACCGGTCACGGATGCGTTGCAGCAATTGTTCTAATTGAAGGGCATCCAATACTGTAGGCGTACCACCGCCAATATAAATGCTGTCCGCCAGGAGGCTTCTTCGGTGCATCGTTTCCTTAAACAAGGATATTTCCTCAAACAGCGCCTTAAGATAACGGGAAAGTTTATCGGATTCCAATCGTAACCCTTGCTTATCATTTCGGTTCGTTTGGATTGTATTTGAGGGAAATGAGCAGTAAAAACACCGGGTCGGGCAAAACGGGATTGACAGATAGACTGCCGCTAAGTCGTGCCGCTCCATCATGGTTGTTTTATACGGTTTTTGAATTTTGGCAATTTTCTGGAGTAATTCGCTCTTTTCACGGTGTATTAAGTAAAGATCGTCTAACACGTTGTCTTTAAGTGCATCTGAATAGCCGAGGGCATAGATTCTCTCAATCAATTTTCCAGGGCGGATACCGGTAAGGATGCCCCAGGGGAGTCTTTTACCGGTATAGTCTTCTAACGCGCGACATAAGGCGCGTTTCATCAGGATCTGGTCCAACGGCTCCTTACCCGGAAGGCCTTTCGTTGTCATTTCTGTCATAAGATCCGTCTCCACTAAAGGTCCGTGTGCACTGACATACTCCCGGTGGTGATAACCATTGGTGATCTGTATAGTTATGGTTTCGTCCGTTTCTGATGACCAGATCCCGTTCTCTTCTTTTCTCGTTACTTCAATAGCGATGATCCAGCGAGCACGTTTAGGGTCCTGATCATCACGTTCACAAAGCATACGCTGAACAGAACCGTCGCCTGATTGAGTCTTTGCGCCTGGGAAAAAAGCTGCTATTATTTGAAAGCAGCTTTTCAGTCTTTTATCATCAATTGTTTGACTTCTGACTTGAATCGTTCCAGCCATTAGCGTTTTACCCCATTAAGAATGGATTATATCTTCTTTCCTGACCAATCGTGGTAGACGCTTCATGCCCGGGAAAGACCCGGATACCATCGTCTAAAACCATCAATTTACTCTCAATTCCATTGATCAGTTGACGCAGGTCTCCTCCCGGAAAATCCGAACGGCCAATAGCACCACAGAATAATGTATCGCCGCTGAATAAGGCATTGTCTGCTTCATCCAATAGGCAGATCCCGCCGGGAGTATGGCCCGGCGTATGGATAACTTTCATCTTCTTATTGCCAACGCAGATTTCCTGACCATCTTCCAGCAGGATTTCCGCCGCGGAAAAAGTTTTCTTACTCCCAAATAATGCTGAAACATTTTTGGATGGGTCTGACAGCATGTCAGCGTCATCCGTATGAATAGCCACCTTGGCTCCTAAAGCATGTCTTACTTCTTCAACCGCTCCGATATGATCAAAGTGTCCGTGGGTCAGCACAATAATTTCCACTTGGACCCCTAAATCTTTCACCCGTTCCAAGATCATACGACTTCCGGATCCCGGATCGATTAGGATCGCTTTTTTACTGACATCGCAAATGACGACGTAACAATTCGCACCGATGTACGGCAATACTAATTTTTCAATCATCGTTTATCTCCTTTAAGAAATGATATGTTATTCACAGTAACCGATGCCATTTTGACTCTTTGGATTACTGCTCGCATTACGGAAGACCTCCGCCCTGGATTCTTTCAACGACGGTTACTTCTTTGACCTTACGGAAGCGGTTTAGTACATAATTCAGATGCTCAAGATTCTTAACTTCGATTCGCAGACGGATATGCGAGACACGGTCTTTTCCAACCCGGGCATTGATCCCTAACATATGCGTACGCGTTTCCGTGATGACATTCATGATATCGCTGACCAGCGCAACGCGATCCAACCCGATAATTTCTATATCGACCGGATAGATCGTTTCGATGTTATTTTCCCATTCAACCTCCACAAGCCGCTGCTGTTCTTCAGCAGTCAAAACGACAAGTTCGGTGCAGTCCTTGCGGTGTATGGATACGCCGCGTCCCCTGGTAATGAAGCCAATGATCAAATCACCGGGAAGTGGGTTGCAGCACCGGGAGAACCGAATGAGAATATTATCAACACCTTTGACGGATACCCCTTGTGAATGTTTAACTGGGTGCTTATGCTCGGATTGGATCGGTAAAACAAGTGGCTTGAGTTCTTCACGAATAATGTCTTCTCTCAGACGACCAAGTGCTTTTTTGAAAGTGATCGCCCCATCACCCATCGTCGCATAAAAATCCTCGATATCTTTAAACCCAAAGCTTCGGCCTAATTTGAGCAAATTATCCTGTTTAAGAGCAGTTGCAGGATCAAGCCCCAGTTTTCTCGCCTCACGCTCAAAGCCTTCACGCCCTCGGATAATATTTTCTTCTCTTTTTTCTTTTTTAAACCACTGCCGAATCTTGTTCTTGGCCTGAGAGGTCTTGACCATACAAACCCAGTCTCTGCTGGGCCCGGTGGGGGTTTTTGTTGTCAATATCTCTACGATATCGCCGTTTTTTAATTTCGTATCCAGCGGGACAATGCGGCCATTGATCTTAGCCCCGATACACCGATGTCCAACATCCGTGTGCACGCGGTAAGCAAAATCGATGGGAACAGATTCTGCCGGCAGTTCAACGACATCCCCTTTGGGAGTAAATACAAAGACAGTATCAGCAAATAAATCAATTTTCAAGGATTCCATGAACTCGCCGGCATCCTCTCGGGAATCATGCTGTACTTCTAAGAGTTGCCGAATCCAGGAGAGTTTTTGTTCAAAATTGCTTTCTACTTTTTTACCCTCTTTATATTTCCAGTGCGCAGCAATACCATACTCCGCTGTGCGGTGCATTTCCCACGTCCGGATTTGGATCTCAAACGGATCGCCATGGTTGCCGATCAGCGTTGTATGCAGTGATTGATACATATTCGGCTTAGGCATGGCGATGTAATCCTTGAATCTGCCTGGGATTGGTTTCCATAGGGTGTGAATGATCCCCAGGGCGCCGTAACAATCATTGACGGTTTCGACAATCACCCGCACTGCCGTCAAATCAAAGATTTCACTCAAGTCCTTATTCTGATCCAACATTTTTTTATAAATACTATAGAAATGCTTTGGCCTGCCGGCAATATCTGCAACAATCCCAACGTCATCGAGCCTTTCTTTTAACTGCTTGATGACTTCTTCAATCTGTTCTTGCCTTTCTTTTCTCTTTAACGATATCCCTTCGACTAAATCATAATATTCTTGGGGATGCAGGTAGCGAAAGGCTAAATCCTCAAGTTCCCACTTAATACGAA
Source organism: Dehalobacter sp. DCM (assembly GCF_024972775.1). Lineage (NCBI taxonomy): Bacteria > Bacillati > Bacillota > Clostridia > Eubacteriales > Desulfitobacteriaceae > Dehalobacter > Dehalobacter sp. DCM. Next base: position 2,588,959 of record NZ_CP092282.1, read on the forward strand.
AAATCCCCAAACGATTCGCTAAAGGAGCATAAATTTCCAGTGTTTCCTGAGCAATCTCCTTCTGTTTATGCTCGGATTGATATTTTAACGTGCGCATATTATGCAATCGATCGGCCAATTTGATCAAAATGACACGGATATCTTTTGCCATTGCTAAGAACATTTTGCGCAGATTTTCAACCTGGACTTCAACCTTGCTTTTGTAGGCGATCCTGCCGAGTTTTGTTACACCGTCAACCAGCCCGGCAACCTCGTCGCCAAAAATCTGCCGTATATTCTCAAGGCTTTTATCCGTATCCTCGGCCACGTCATGCAGCAAAGCAGCAATGATCGTTGAATCGTCCATTTCCAGTTCGGCAAGGATCGAAGCGACTTCAACCGGATGGTGAATATACTTTTCCCCGGAATTCCGCAGCTGCCCCGCATGAGCGTCATCGGCAAATAGATAGGCCTCTTCGATCTTTTCCAGATTATAGGGATTTGCATTTTGTACTAGTTTTTCTTTTAATTGCTCAAACGTCATAGGCCACCTCGGGATTATTGTCGCTGTTATTCGCTGCTCCATAATCTAAAACGGAGCGACATCTGTAAGTTTGTTTTCTCTATCGTGTTCAGCTTGAGCAGATAAGGGTCTGTTCCGCCCAGCCAGCTGAGAATACCCAGTTCTTCAAATATTTTGGACATTTGCAGTTCAACGTTCTTATTTTCACCTTCAGGGCTCCATACAAGCTTTCCCTGCTCGCTAACCTGACTCTTTAGGTATTTATAGAAGTCGACCAGCATCTTTCTGGAAACCCGTAACACCTCATCATCGTCGTCATCAGCATCAGCATCAGCATGGTCACGTAACATGAGTGTATCTTTACCGTCATATTCATCTTCTTGCGAACAAGCTATTTCCGAGGCACTGCTGCTCAGTGAGGGACGATAATCCTTTAATACGGCTTGAACGTTTTCTTCATTGCCATAGGTATTTAATTCCAGATTGTATATCATATCGATGGTCTGTAAGCTGCTTAATCGCTCATACTCCGGTCCTTTTTTAAAGGCCATGGCTTGACGTCTTAGTTTATTCGCTTCGAGGATAAGTTTCAGATGTTCTCCGCCCTTGCCGACAACAGTCAGACTTCGAACGGCGAGACCGTCACTTTGTAAGATCGGAGCAGGATTGCCTGCCCCAAAGGGTGCCATTTCGTCCAATTCTGCCAAGAAGTTTTTATCAAATGCGTGCCATAGAAGGACCGAATCGACATGAAAACGTTCAAGAAAGGTTAATCCTAAATTCTTAAAACTCGCATTTAAGCCGGCTCGAAGTAACGGAATATTGGCGACAGGAAGAGAAAATCCGGCTGCTTGTTTATGTCCGCCATATTGCGTAAACAGATCGGCTAGTTTTCTGACTTCCTCTAATACATGATAATCCGGGATACCCCTGGCTGATCCTTTTCCTTTATTTCCTTCTTCCGCTATCAGAAAAACCGGTCGTTTATAGCGTTCGACCAGTCTTGAAGCAACGATCCCAATCACCCCATGATGCCAGTCTGGAGAAGAGAGTACGATCACATCCGGGATGGGGCCTTTGCTGAGCATACATTCGGCATCATCCAGCAGTTCCTTTTCTGTCATCTGCCTCTGATAATTCTCTTTACTTAGAGCTTTGGCAATTTCTATCGCTTCTGAATAATTGTCTTCCAACAAGAGATTTAATGCCAAGCGTGCGGTATCCATCCGTCCGGCAGCATTGATCCGAGGGGCTACAATAAAAGAAATATGACCGGCTTTGAGTTTTTTGTCCAGAAGCCCGCACTCTTCAAGAATTGCTCTCAGTCCGGGGTGTTCCGTATTCTCCATAACAAGCAGCCCTTGGCGAACGAGAATACGATTCTCTCCTATCAGCGGAACGATATCTGCTATCGTCCCAAGAGCGACAATATCAAGATAATCGATGTCCTGCCTCTGTGCAGGATTAAAATGCTCGCAATAGCTTAATAAAGCCTGCAACAATTTAAAAGCGACACCCACACCCGCCAAATGCGGAAACAGATAGCCGGAATCCGCGACTTTAGGATTCAGGATTCCGATAGCGTGCGGCAAGATATCCGGCGGCTCATGGTGATCCGTAATAATAAAGTCAATCCCTTTACCTTTGGCGTAAGCAGTTTCTTCAACTGCGGAAATACCGCAATCGACTGTGATGATCAACGAGACACTGCTTTGCACCGCTTTATCGATAGCTTCCGTATGTAAGCCATATCCTTGCTCACGGCTTGGTATGTGAACCATTATATTAAAGCCCAAATCCGTTAGCCCTTTATACAGCAGCGCTGTTCCCGTGACGCCATCAGCATCATAATCCCCATAAACCAGGATTTTTTCCTGGTTTTCATAAGCCATTTTCAGTCTTTCCAGGATTACCATCATATCCTTGAACAAAAAAGGCGAATGAAGATTAAAGAGTGATGGTCTTAGAAATTCGAGGATACTTTTCTTAGTCGTGTAGCCGCGGTTTTGAAGGATGTGTAAGACATTATGGGAGATCCCTGCCTTTTCTAAAGAACTCGCGTTGATAACTTTTTCTGATGATAAAATCCATGTGTTGGTTTTCATTCTTATTTCTTTTCTTCACTTGTGTGGCTATTAACCGAATTATCGCTGGTTGTTGTATTATTTACCGCAGAATCAATCGGAACAACAATAGGATCTTCTATCGGGGATTGTTTGCTTTGTGCCTTAACTTCAGCCTTTTTATCTTTGGCTTTAATCGCTTTCTTTTGCAGCATTTGTCTGCGTAAGGCCAAGAAAAACATCACTAATGCGCCACCCAGTACCGAGCAGAATATAATTAGGGCTAACGGCAAATCAGTTACCCAGAATAGAAAATGAATGGTGACGACAGCAGCATTTTGTATGGCGAATATGACGATAATCAAGGCAACAACAATAGCAATCAGCAATGCAACCATACTTTTCCCTCCCTATAAAATCTTGCATCTTTAGACAATCTTTGTTTAATCATAATATATTTCCTATAATAAGCCAACCTGCAGAAAAAATAAACCTAAAAATAAGCTGGAGCAAGACGAATTTGGAGACGCTGCGATAAGTAAATAATAGTGGAATTCCCACAAAGAATGACCAGAGCAGGGCTGCAGGCAGTAAAGGAACGAATACCCCAAGGACAACAAGAGGAACGCCACTGCCTGACACTACTTTCAATAATCTAAAATTATGGGTATACCGGTTAAGGAGCGCATTGATAGCCAGCCCCAAGCCCATATACGTGATTATTATCGCTTCCCATAACCAGAAGCTTTCGGCTGGGTTAATAACAAAATGGACACACGATAAAATAACACCGGACAATACTATTCCCAGTGTATTCCATATTAATGAACTGCCTGCTGCACAGAGCAAGACCATTTCCAGTGCAAGAAACGTTAAAAAGAGCAATGCGTATTCACCGAACCTTATCCTGTCAGATTAGCACGTAGCGTATTACTCTAGTATTTCCTCTTTTTGCTGGAATAATTATACTTCAGGAGATTTAACAGAAAAAGAAGGTATCACAAACTACTGTCTTGTCGTTGTGCTACCTTCTCTTGCTGATTATTCCATGCGATTTAATTAAACATCCTTTGCCGCTTTAGGTCCACGGCAGATGGCAATTTTACCCGTCCGGACAATCTCAATGATCCCATAGTCGTTGAGTAATTCACAGATGGCTTCTATTTTGTCTTCCTCGCCGGTTAACTCGATAATCATAGTTTCCTTACTGACATCCACGATGTGAGCTCGGAATATTTCGACTAAATTTACAATTTCCGCTCGATTCGCTGGTAACGCTTTTACTTTTATCATCGCTAATTCACGGTGGACACGGTCCTGCCCCGTCAGATCAATAATCTTGATCACATCGATGAGTTTAGACAGCTGATTAACGACCTGTTCCAATTCGTACTCGTCGTCAGCATCAACAACGATGGTTATCCGGGTCATATCTGATTCTTCTGTATAGCCGGCTGTAATACTCTCGATATTGAAATCCCTGCGGCTGATCAGCCCGGAAATATGGGTCAGAACGCCCGGTTTGTTCTCTGTTAAGACTGCTAACGTATGTTTCATTGCCAGTCCCCCATTATCATTTTATGCAGGCCGGAGCCCGCAGGCACCATCGGTAAGACATCTTCCTCTTCCGGGATACGGATGTCAACAAGACAAGGCCCCTCCGAATTCATAACCTCTCGTAGAACAGTGTCCAGTTCGTCCTTATGCTCTAAGCGAATCGCGGGGACTCCCATCGCTGTGGAAATCGCTACAAAGTCTGCTTTCGTGGCCATATTGGAATGAGCATAATGACCACTATAGAATGCCCTCTGCCATTGGGCTACCATACCGAGTGATTGATTATTTAAAATGATAATTTTAACCGGAAGATTTAAATCGGCAATGGTCATCAATTCCTGACAGTTCATCATAAAACCGCCGTCACCGCAGATACAGACAACCTTTTTGTGTTTATTGCCCACCTGAGCACCTAACGCAGACGGTAAACCATAACCCATCGTGCCAAGTCCTCCCGATGTCAATAATGAGCGTGGATTTTTAAATGAGTAAAACTGTGCTGTCCACATTTGATTTTGTCCGACATCGGTAACAACGATTGCATTGCCTTGAGTGAGCTCGCTGATCTTCTCTATTGCTGCCTGAGGCAATATCCGATTCGTCTGCCGGCTATATGCCAGCGGATGCTCTTTTTGCCACGCAACTAATTGATGATGCCATGGCATAAATTGTTTTTGCCACGCCTCGCTTGGTCTTTCTTTAATCTTATTCGCCAACTCGGCCAGCGACCATTTGAGATCGGCAATCACCCGGATATATGATCTGACATTTTTATTGATCTCAGCGGGATCGATATCAAAGTGAATGACCTTCGCCTTTGGAGCGAACTCCTCGAGTTTACCTGTGACTCTGTCGTCGAATCGCGCACCAATGCCAACCAACAAATCGGTTTCAGTCGTTGCCATATTTCCGGCATAGCTGCCATGCATCCCAATCATGCCAAAAAAGTGGGGATCATTGGAAGAAATACTGCCAAGGCCCATCAGACTACTGACGGTGGGAACACCGGTATAAGCCACAAGGTCTCTCATCAGTGCAGACGTATCGGAAAGATTAACCCCGCCGCCAATAAAGAACAACGGTTTTTTAGCTGATTGGAGTTCGTTGCAGACAGCATCGATCACCGCTTTATCGCCTTCAACGATAGGCTTATAACCGCGTATTTGGATGCATTCAGGATATTCAAATGCCAATTCTTCTGCAAAAATATTCTTAGGGACATCGATCAATACCGGGCCTGGACGGCCTGAACGCGCAATATAAAATGCCGCTTTCATTGCTTTGGGAATATCCTTAACATCTTTAATTAAAAAATTGTGCTTGGTGATGGGTGTGGTTATCCCACGAATATCGGCCTCTTGAAAAGAATCCCGTCCCAGTAGGGATAACGCCACCTGTCCGGTGATCAGCACGAGTGGGATCGAATCCATATAAGCTGTAGCAATACCTGTAATTAGGTTGGTTGCCCCGGGACCGGATGTCGCGATGCAGACACCAACCTTCCCAGTTGATCGGGCATACCCGTCGGCGGCATGGACAGCTCCCTGTTCATGTCGTGGCAGAACATGCGGAAAATCAGACAAGTAAAGCTCATCATACAGTGTTAAGACAGCTCCGCCGGGATAGCCAAAAACGACGTCAACGTTTTCTTTTTTAAGACATTCTATTATAGCTTGAGCGCCGGTCATTTTCTTCATGCTATCTCTCCTCTCTTTAGATGTATTATATAACAGCTTAGCAAAAAATGCACTTAATTATAAAAATAAAATGATAAATATTTATCCATTTTTATATATTCAATAAATAATATTTACACCGTTATCGTTAAACCAGTCTGGGCCAAATATATCTTTCCATGATAATATCTGGCTGCTTCCGATGCCATATCCGATACATTTCCGATATGCGGAAAATGAGTCATCATGAGAGACTTAGCTCCTGCTTCATTGGCCAACCTGGCTGTTTCTTCCGAGGTCATATGCCCGGAAATCAATCCCTTTTCATCTGCATAGAGACTGGCTTCGCATAGCAGAAGATCCGCACCGCGACAAAAATCGTTCAAGTCGGTAGCCGGGCCCATATCCCCCGTATAAACCAGTGCTTTTCCTTCATATTCAAAGCGCATGGCCAGATTATATTCATCATGAACTGTTGGCGCAAAGGATACGTGTAATCCGTTTAAATCCAGTTTTGACCCCGGTGTGATTTCAATACCGATGCTGTTATCGCCGAACGTTAACTCCTGAAAACGTGCGGAGCAGTAATTGGCATATATCGCAAGGGGCACCCGCCTTTTTTTAAAGGCCATCGCCAATTTGCCGGCATACAGAAGGCATCCGATATCTGCTGTGTGATCATGGTGAAAATGCGAGATGAATACGGCATCCAGATCCTCGTGCCGAACATACTTCCAGAGCTTAGACAATATGCCGCTGCCACAATCCAATAACACGGTATGCCGATCTGTCTGTAAAAGATATCCGGCGGTTGCTTCATTTTCTTCCGGGTAAGCTCCCCAATAGCCAAGAACAGTTAACATCATAGTTACTCATATCCTTTCGTTTATCTCTGTCCTTTCTAGTACATTGTATTCTAAATAACTAGGCAAACAAATACGTAAGCTTTATTCTGCGGTTGGTCTGCATGCCACATTCCGCTTTCGGCTCTTGTGCCCTCCATGAATTTACATTATAGAAGTTAAAATTCTTTTGCCCTCCTTGGCAAATTTTAACTTAGGTCCATCCATGGACCGTTGCGCTCCGCAATCCATGCTCCGCTTGTCGCCGGAACTGTGGCACGCAGACCTAATTTGAAGTAAATGATTGAGATATTCTTTTGTGTAGTTATTTCAAATACGTTGTACTAGTACAACGTTCGCTAAATCAATAAGCAAATCTGTAAAATAATAATAATAATTGCAATCACATATTACAGTATATTCTAAATTACCCGGTAAACAAATATGCATGTATCTCGATTATCTCGATTATCTCGTCACATCTCATCCCATCCGGTCACGATACTATTCTTTTACCGACGCAAGTGAACAAGCATAAATGAAAGAAAAGAGGTCACAGAACTACATTGTGTAGCTTTGTGACCCCATAATATCAATTGAGTCTTCAGCTGATTATTATGCCTCAGAAGGACTTTCCTTTTTAATCTCTTTGCTAGTCCGTTTCTTTATTTCGACAACAAGCTGGCTGGCAACAAAAATGGAGGAGTAGCATCCAAAGAATACACCAATCAGCATGACAAATGCAAATACTTTAGTGGAATCCCCGCCGAGGATATTAATCGCAAGCAACGCGATTAACACTGTCCCCACCGTTTTTAATGAACGGCCCATGGTCTGCCATACGGATTTATCGACCATGTCCTCAAAGCTGTCTCTCTTCTTCATGCGTTTTTCATTTTCACGGATACGGTCATAAATAACGACGGTATCATTAATCGAATAACCGAATACAGTGAGTATGGCAGCAATGAATGTGGCATCAACCTGCAATTGAAACAGTGAAACGATTCCTACCGTAATCACTATATCGTGCAAAAGGGCAATCACTGCCGAAACAGCATAGAGAAAACGGAAGCGGAAGGACACATAGAGCAGAATAAGCACGGCAGCTACCCCGAGGGCTTTGAGCGCATCCTGCTGCAACTCCGTACCAATGGCCGCTGCAACAAGATTCTCCTGCAGTGCTTGGCGGTCAAATGCACCGGCTTGTTTTTCAATCGCAGTCAGCAGCGCATCCCGTTTGTCCGGATCCAGTGTTTCCGTACGAATCAGGGCTGTTTTATCCCCATTGGATAACTGGACCGTCCCATCGATACCGAGGGAATCAACAGCCTTCTGGACATTAGACTGAGTCACTTGCTCATTGAACTGGATTGTAAACATCGATCCGCCAGTAAAATCAATCCCCAGATTCAATCCCTGCACAAACAAAGAGATAATCCCGGCAATAATCAGGACGAGGGATAAAGCAAACCAAATATACCGCCTTTTCACAATATTAAAATAGAAGCGGTGCTCTTTCTTCACATCGTCGTAACTGGCTTCGCTGGCAGCAGGCGTAGAATGAAGTGCCGTATTTTGGGCGAGAGCTTTGGGTTCTGCATACTTTGGCGGTTTTTTGCCCTTGTATTTATCAGCCACTTATTTTACCTCCTTTACGCCAAACAACCACTTGTTAAGACGCGGATTGATGCCGACGATCCAACGCATGATCCATCTTGTAAATGTGATTGCTGTAAACAGACTGGCCACAATACCGATAATCAAGGTTAGGGCAAAACCACGGATCGATGAGGAACCCAGCAGAAACAACGCTGCTGCGCCAAAAATAGTGGTGATATTTGAATCGAATACCGTCATAAACGCACGGCTGAATCCCGCATCGACGGCTGCTCTTAAAGATTTTCCCAGTTTAAGTTCTTCTTTAATCCGCTCATAAACAATAATGTTCAAGTCCACGGCCATCCCCAGGGATAGTACGAAACCGGCGATACCCGGCAATGTGAGTACGCTGCCAACCGCATACAATATCCAGAGCACGATCACCGAAAAAACAACGAGTGAAAAATCGGCAACCAAACCTGGTAAACGATAGAGGAAGAGCATAAATAAGAAAATGAAGATGATAGCAATTATACACGCATTCAAGCTCTTTTGAAGAGAATCCGCTCCCAAGCTGGCTCCAACCTGATACTTTTCCACAATGGACATACTGACCGGAAGTGCTCCGGAACGGAACATGACGGCAAACTGAGCTGCCTCTTCCAGTGAAGAATAATGGCTGATCTGTGCCTTACCACTGGTGATCGGTTCTTCAACTCCGGGATTCTGAATCATTTGTTCATCGAGGTAAATTCCGATACGTTGACCGACATACTGGGTGGTCAAATCCGCGAACTTTTCCGCCCCTGCGGCTGTGAAATCAAGTGAGACGACAAAATCCTGTACCCCGGTGGACGTATCGGTGCCGGCACGGGCATCCTTTAATTCAGATCCGTCCAAAACGATATTCCCCTGGGGGTCACGGAAAGTCAACTTAGCCGTTGTCTTTAAAACTTTGACCGCTTGGTCCGGATCACTGACTCCGGCAAGATCGATGATAATGCGTTTTTTATCATAATCTGTCTGAATATAAGGCTCAGAAACACCCAGCCCGTTAACGCGATTATCGATAACGGCTCTGGCTTTATCCATATCTTCGTTGGTTATAGCTGCACCGTCTTGTCCGGGTTCAGCCTGCAATACCAGATGAACTCCGCCGCGTAAGTCAAGTCCTAACGGAATTCCCTTTTCAGGATCCGTCAGAGGGTTAATTGACATGAAAACCACAACAGCGACGAGTATAACGGCGATTGCGAGTTTTAATATGTTTCCCCGTTTCATCCTTGTTCCTCCTAATAGAATTATGGGAGCAGCCCATACGAATTACATTATATCCCTTTTGGAATAAACGTGTCAATGAATTCAAAAAGCAAGTGTTGCTGCACTTGCTTTCGTCTGCTACCCGATGGAATCAAATTATCCATTTCATCTTTGTTCAGTCTCCTCATTGATGCAGGTGGAACTTGGTATTATTTTACTTCGGGCTCGACAACGTCTTCGACGTCGTTAACTGTTTCTTCGCTCTCTTCTTTTTGCTTCTTCTCAGCAACATCCTTGCCGCCTTCGGCATTTCGGATTGCTGATTTTAATATCTCAATCTCAACATTGTTGGCAATTTTTATGATAACCGTATCTTCTTTGATCTTCGTGATCGTTCCAAGGATACCACCAATGGTTGTAACTTTGGCTTTTGGTTTAATCGCCGCCATCAGTCTCTGACGTTCTTGCTTTTGTTTTCTGCTGGGCAGATAGAAAAGAAAAACAATCATGACAACGAAAAAGGCTAAATAAATGATCGTTGTAGTTTGGTTCATTCGTCCAGAATCCTCCTTAATAATAACTATAAAATAGTATTTCCTGCTTATCATAAACTTCTATGCTTAAGTACACCTTAGAGTTGGATAAGCTTGGCTTTTTTGATTATATCATCTTTATTGGTTTATTTCAGCAAAATTTCGGATTTATTTTCAAGAATCGTAGCCATAATCTGCAAAGAACTTGCTGCGGTATTCAGGTAAACCATCATTTTTGATCGCTGCTCTAATCTCAGCCATCATGTTCAATAGAAAGTGAAGGTTATGGATGGTCATCAGCCGGTGTCCAAAAATCTCATCGGCTTTAATCAGATGACGGACATAGGCTCGTGAATAATTTCGGCACGTGTAGCAATCGCACGAAGGGTCAATCGGTGTGAAATCGTCGGCATAGTGTGCATTGCGAACAACAACCTTACCAAAACGCGTCAGCGCTGTTCCGTTGCGCGCAATCCGAGACGGCAGCACACAATCAAACATATCAATGCCACGGATGACCCCTTCGATCAAATCATCCGGCGACCCGACTCCCATCAGGTACCGTGGTTTATCCTCCGGTAAGAGCGGTGCCGTATACTCCAGAACATCATACATCATGGGCTTAGGTTCACCGACACTCAGTCCGCCTATAGCATAACCCGGCAGGTCAAGTTCTGCCATCTCTAATGCGTTTTGCTTGCGTAAATCCTCATACATCCCTCCCTGAACGATACCAAAAAGCGCCTGTCTGTCCGTGGTGGTCAGTGCGGCCTTGCAGCGTTGAAGCCAGCGGAATGTCCGCTCGGCCGATTTCTGCGCGTATTCATGTGATGCAGGATACGGCGTGCATTCGTCAAACGCCATGACGATATCGGATCCGAGCGCCATTTGGATCTCTATTGCCTTTTCCGGACTTAAAAATTGTTTTGAACCGTCCAGGTGTGATCGAAATTCAACGCCTTCTTCTGTGATCTTACGCAAGTCACCCAGACTGAAAACTTGGAAACCGCCGCTGTCCGTAAGGATCGCACCATCCCAGTTCATAAAGTGATGAAGCCCGCCAGCCCGTTTAATCAAATCATGCCCGGGTCTCAGGAACAGATGATAGGTGTTGCTAAGAATAATGTTAGCTCCCATCGCCTTTAATTCTTCCGGACTCACCGCTTTGACTGTCGCCTGGGTGCCCACAGGCATAAACGCCGGTGTCTCAATGCTGCCGTGGGGTGTATGCACTTGGCCAAGACGCGCTTTTGTTTTCGTGTCCTTTTTTAGTATTTCCAATTTAACAGCTGCCAAAACATTCTTCCTCTCTTATTCAATCGCCTGTTTAATAGAGAAACATAGCGTCTCCAAAGCTATAAAATCGATATCTTTCTTGAATTGCCGTTTCATAAGCATCCTGAACCAACTCTCTGCCAGCGAAAGCACTGACCAACATGAGCAGTGTTGAACGCGGAAAATGGAAATTGGTGATCAGGGCATCGACGACCTTGAATGTGTAACCCGGATATATAAAGATATCTGTCCAGCCTTCTGCTGCCGACACAACATTATGCGTATCTGCGGAAGCTAATGCCGCCGCTGACTCCAATGTCCTGACAACGGTAGTTCCTACTGCGATGACCCGGCGACCTTCCCTTTTGGCTTGATTGATCCGGTCTGCCGTATCCGCCTCAATCCGGTAGTATTCCGAATGCATCACATGCTCCGTTACTTCTTCCGATTTAACCGGCCGAAACGTGCCCAATCCAACATGCAATAATACATCTAAGACCTCAACCCCTTTTTCCGTTAACCGCGTAAGGAGTTCTTCCGTAAAATGAAGTCCTGCAGTGGGTGCAGCGGCAGAACCATTTTCTCGGGCATATACCGTCTGATAGCGTTCCTTATTCTCCAGTTCAGCAGTAATATAAGGAGGCAGAGGCATTTCTCCCAGTTGATCCAGGACCTCTTCAAATAATCCGTCATAAGTAAATGCCATGATCCGATTCCCGTTATCCAGGACTTCCTGCAGAACACCCCGCAATAAACCCTCGCCAAAGACAACAACCTGTTCTGGTTTCAGCCTTTTTCCAGGTTTGACTAATACTTCCCATCGATCTTTTGTTAGTCTTTTCAGCAGAAGAACCTCGATTTTGGCACCAGTCCCTTCCTTAATCCCGATTAAACGGGCTGGAAGTACCCGCGTCCTATTCAGAACCAAGACATCCCCCCGATGTAAATACTGGTCAATCTCACGGAAAGAATGATGAAAAATTTCACCATGCGATTTATCCAAAACCATTAATCGCGATGAATCGCGAGGTTCAACAGGGTTTTGGGCAATAAGGTCTTCAGGCAATTCGTAATCAAAATCTGCCAATTTCATTCCGATGGCTCCTTCAACGCTGTTTTCCAATTAAAGTACTTCGATCTATTCTCCGTTAATTTATTGTACTGTTTTTAAAATTTCGGTATTTTTATAATAATAGTTAAGGATATCCTGATAGGTATACCCTTCCATGGCCATCCGATACGCTCCCCACTGCGACATGCCAACACCGTGTCCCCATCCGCTGCCGCTGAAAACAAACGAGCCAAAGGGACATGATTCTGATCGGATCCCATCATTGGAACTGACGATTCGCGTAAGTAAGGGTCCAGTCACACCGTCGGAGCGGCTAAACTGCTGTGTATTATCCGCCAGGAGATGAGCTGTCTGCTGATAAAGCGGTGCAAGCTCTTTTGGCGAGAAATAATAGGTTGCCTCAAATAACCTTCCTAAGAAGGAATTTGCACCCAGAGGCTGGTTCTGTGGATAAAATGCACGAACAAACTCGCCGCCGGTGACTTCCTTTTTATTTCCAAGCCAGTCCGTTAATGCTACTCGATAAACACGTCCGGATGAATATTTTTTTAATTGGAGCTCACGGATAGGAGCTAAATCGAATGCTTTGCCAAGAGCTTCCGCATCAATACTAAATGTCCATTGATCAATGAAGCCGCCAATCCCAGTTGTATAATGATCCGGAAAAGATGTATAATGCGGATCATGATTTTGCCAGACATTTTCGGTCAATTCCGTATACCCGCCATTATGTGAAGAGTAAAAAATCGAAATAGGGTTGTCTGAATCCTTATCAGCAAGAATCTCACCTGCCGTAGCCGTTACCGCGCGGCTGGCTTCCCCCTCCACTGATCTCCCAAGATAAGCCTGATGAATATCTGGAGAATCGGTAATGATACCATTCGCATTATTTTTTAGCATGTAAGTACGCGCTGCGACCGCCTGTGCTTTTAGTGCTTCAAACCCCTTGGCTGCCCATGCGTTGCTCATTTCGATTGGCACAACGCCTTTTAAATAGTCCTCTTGGTCCAGCGTATTGTATATCTTCCAGAAATGACTATCGTTTTTTAGTGAAAGATTGCCGCGATAGCTTTTCCATTCCTCAGCCCCTTCGCGAATACGGATGATGCCGGCTTTGCGTTGCTTAAGTGTTATCGTCTTGTCCTGAACAATCGCTGTTTTACCGTTAACCATAACAAAAAAAGTTAAAGTGCTTCGTCCAATTTTCAAACTGCTTCCGGGCGAAAGCACGGTATGCATCTGATCATAATCCAGTGTATACTCCCCTTGAATTGGTTCAATTTCTAACCAGGAAGCTTCAGGATATTGCCAGACCAGTTCGACGGTTATATCCTTAGCTTGCATAGGGGTCGGTATTAAGAGAAGAATAATAGCAGAAAGTATGATCAGATTAAAGACCAATAATAGGGATTGAGTTTTGTCATTCTGTTTAATATCATCACAATGAAAGCGCATGGCCATAACCTCAAAGAATGTACTTTATTAAACAGATTGCCCAATTGTACCTCGGTGTATTCAACCCTCTTCCGTAAACAGCCCCTGCTGAAGATGTGAAGGCTGCTCCATACCAAAATAACTGTACACGTGAGCGGTTACCATCCTGCCCCGGGGCGTTCTCTGCAGAAACCCCATTTGCAGCAGAAACGGTTCAGCAACATCCTCCAAGGTCTCCGCTTCCTCACCAACCGTTGCCGCAAGTGTTTCCAAGCCCACCGGCCCGCCGGCAAACTTATGGATGATTGCCAGCAGTACTTTCTTGTCCAAGCTGTCCAACCCTAACGGATCAACTTCTAATTTATTAAGCGCTTTTGCTGCTATTTCTGCATCAATCACTTGGCATCCCCAGTATTCGGCATAATCTCTCACCCGTTTCAGCAGACGGTTAGCGACGCGTGGCGTTCCTCTGGACCGTCGGGCAATTTCCGTTGCCCCTTCAACCGTCAGTGCTACCCGCAGTACCCGAGAAGCCCGAGAGACAATCTCAATTAACTCTTCTGTGGTATAGAACTCCAAACGATTGATCACACCAAAACGATCACGAAGCGGTGATGTCAACTGACCTGCCCGGGTTGTGGCGCCAATCAGCGTAAACGGCGACAAGGAAAGCCGTATAGAGCGGGCACTGGGTCCTTTCCCGATCACGATATCCAAACAGCTATCTTCCATCGCGGAATAGAGAACTTCCTCCGCAGTCCTGCTGAGCCGATGGATCTCATCAATAAACAGAACATCCCGTGCTTCCAGCGAGGTCAAAAGGGCGGCTAAATCTCCGGGCCTTTCAATTGCCGGACCGGATGTGGTTCGTATATTCACACCCATCTCTGCAGCGATAATATTGGCCAAGGTCGTTTTACCCAAGCCGGGTGGTCCGTAAAGTAAAACATGGTCCAGAGCCTCACCTCGGTTTTGGGCAGCCTGAATAAACACGCTGAGGTTTTCTTTAATATTCGTCTGCCCGATATATTCCATTAGCCTGCCTGGCCGTAATGCTTCATTATCCCGATCTTCAGGCCGTTCCATGGAACTGATGACTCTTTCCAATGCTTACTCCTCCTTCTTATTATGGATTCTAGGTCTAAAGACACATGGTAATCTCGCTTTCATCTAACGGCTCGCCAGCATACGAAGGGCTTCTTTCACCTGATCTTCAGTAGACGCAATTCCCTTTTTGTTGACTGTTGCCAGCGCACTGCGTGCTTCGGCCCGGGAAAATCCTAAAGCCAACAGCATTTCCAACGTCTCATCAGTAGGCCCAAACCCGGAAGTGTCATCTCCAGTGTCTTCTAATTCGACATCTTTCATTTTTTCTTTCAGTTCGAGGATGATACGTTTAGCCGTCTTGCCGCCTATCCCGGATACTTCTGTCAGCAACGAGGCGTCTTCACTGACAATAGCTGTTTTGATCCTGTTGACCGGGAATGCCGATAAAATCGCTAAAGCTGCTTTGGGTCCGATGCCGGTCACACTCAGAAGCTGTAAAAATAAATCCTTTTCATCTTTGGTGATAAATCCGTATAAGGACAAATCATCTTCACGCATGATCATATGTGTGAAAAATACATTCTCCTCGCCCTGTCGGACTTTCGTCAGCGAACTCAACGGCATATGCAGCAGATAACCCACACCGCCAACATCCAGGATTAAGCGGTCTGTCTCTGCAACCCAGACAATCCCACGCAGCATACCGATCATACGATCATTCCTCCTTAGACCTTACGTCCCATGCTATGGGCGTGACAAATGGCTATCGCCAGTGCATCAGCCGTATCATCCGGCTTAGGGGTTTCCTGAAGTCCCAATATCGCTTTGACCATGTACTGGATCTGTTTTTTATCCGCTTTACCATACCCGACAACAGCCTGTTTAACCTGAAGCGGGGTATATTCGAACACCGCAATACCATGGCGAGCTGCACCAAGCAGCACCACCCCCCGGGCTTGTCCGACGGTGATTGCGGTTGTAGTATTGCGATTAAAAAAGAGTTCCTCCACCGCCATTATATCCGGTGAATAATTTCTCAAGAAATCCTCTAATGAGTCAAAAAGCAGACGTAGTCGTTCCGGCATCGGTAAGTCAGACGGCGTACGCCAACAGGCATAGGTTATGGGGGTCAGTTTCTGCCCATTTTTTTCAATCAGCCCATATCCCATAATGGCTGTTCCCGGGTCAATGCCAAGAATCAACATCACCGTTACTCCTTCGCCGGTGTTTATTATATTATGATTATCCTCTATGTGCTTACTGCTGATACTTACTGCCTAGAGATCTGCATCAGCCAATGATTCAGCCAATTCAAAGTTTGTATATACTTTTTGGACATCATCATGACTTTCCAGCGAGTCAATTAATTTAATTATTTTTTTTGCCTGTTCAATATCTGCAATCTCGACACGGTTAGTCGGAATCAAATTAATGGCTGCGTTCTCTATGGGCAGCTTACTGTCCAAGAGTACTTGACGAACATCCTGCATCTTTTCCGGAACGGTAAAGATCGCGAAGCTTTCTTCCTCTGACTCAACATCATCAGCCCCGGCCTCAAGTGCCAACAGCATGATTTCATCCTCGTCCATTCTCAGATCTTCTCTGGGGATATCCAGCTGGCCTTTCTCCGTAAACATCCAGCCGACGCTGCCTGTCTCCCCAAGGTTCCCGCCATTTTTTGAAAAAATATACCGCATTTCTCCAGCTGTACGGTTACGATTATCCGTCGCCAGTTCAACCATGATGGCGACGCCGCCGGGTCCATAACCTTCATAACGGAGTTCTTCAAAGTTGTCTCCCTCTCCGGCTCCGGCTCCTTTTTGAATCGCACGTTGAATATTGTCGTTTGGAAGATTCGCTGCTTTCGCATTGTCTATGGCGATTCTTAAACGAAAATTCCCGTTAGGATCGCCGCCGCCAGCACGCGCCGCCACAATGATCTCTTTTGCCAGCTTCGTGAACATCTTCCCTTTTATCGCATCGGATTTAGCTTTTTTGTGTTTAATATTAGCCCATTTGGAATGCCCAGACACACCAGATTCCTCCCTGATTAATTTTAGCTTATCCATTTTACCATGTTGCAGGAATGCGGGCAACTTGATAGCAAATTTGAATTATGGTATGCTCTTATTAAATTGTGAGGTGGCTTATGGCACAATATCAAGCAGGAATTAACACAAAACGCAAGATTTATATCGCCAGTGAAATATTATTTTATGAAAAAGGATACGCTGAAACAACGGTTACCGATATAACGGATTATGCCGAGGCGAATCGCGGGTCCTTTTACCACCATTATGAAAGTAAGCTACAGTTGGGGGCACTTGTCCATTCAAATTTTGCCCGGCGCAATGCGAAAATCGCAAATTTATTTGTGGGTAAAATGAATGAGGCTACACGTGTATTACTTGGTCTTCGCGCTTATTGGTATCTGTTTTTCTGCGATGAAAAGCTCCGTCGATTTTTCAAGGACCTCTATATCGAAAATGTCCTGGAAATCAAAGAAAATCCCTTCATTTTTAATGTTTGCCTGAAACTGGCACCGCGAGAATTATCGGCGAAAGAAAAGAAATTCATCAGTATTACGAATATTGGTTTGTCACGACAAATGAATATTGATGCCTACTCTCATCAGGAAAAATATAATGATAGGGACATTACCGATTTTTACATCACAACAATTTTTCGTTTGTTTAATATTGATCCCCAAATTACGGAACAGATACTATCGGATCTTAACACGCACTTTTCACGCTGCACGCTCAGCAATGATGGATTTCATCCCTTATTTGAACTAAAAAGCTAGTTATATCGCCCCGACTCTTTTCGCCATAACCATTTAACAAGATAACCGTTTATTCTTCTCGTCGGCGATAATGACTTGTCCGAATGCTAATCCGCCGTCTCCTGACGGCAGCTGCGTCGGGTATAAAAGCCGTATTCCCAGTTGTCCGGTTAATGACAAAAGGCATTCCGTCAGCAGCTTATTTTGAAATACACCGCCGGAAACCGGCAGGTCTTTTTTTGTTCCTAATATGATCGCCGTTTCAAGCATCATACATGCCAGTGAGTAATGGAAACGAAAAGCAATCTCACCACTATTTTTTCCGGTCATAATATCGTCAATGATCTGTCTTAAGAGCCGGTCAATTTTTAAGATGACCGTCTTTCCATTATCGACGACTGCCCACCGCGGCAGATACAAGAGCGGGTCAGGATCCGAACATTCTTCACCCCGTTTATTGCATTCCTCTATCATCGGTTGCATATTATAAACACAGGGTGTGTTCTGGTCGGCGATACCTTCATAGTCTGTTCTCAGATTAATTAAGGCGTTGAGACGAACGATTGCCTCATTTTCATATTGCTTTAATATCCTGTGATTTTGTAACCAGGCTGCTGCAATACTTTCCAACTCGATCGCTGCCTGTCCTTCATAGGTTACTTCTGTACAGATGCCCAGCATCCCGCTGACGGCATCAAAGAGACGGCCGGCGCTTGATGACTCAAAAAGCTGGAAACCACTGCGAATTTGACCGTCGAGAATATCCTTTTCCTGAGCTGACAAACCGGACCAAAAACACTCGGTGTTGTGCCATTCGTTTTCCGTCAGAATTACTTTTAGATAAGCATAGGCAATCCGTAATGGATACTTCGCAGCGACATCCCCTCCGGGTAATGGCAGATATTCCAGATGGCCCAGACGCTGATATTGTGCCGCATTGCCATGCATATACTCGAATCCCCATATTTTACCATCGTCACCATATCCTGTCCCATCACAGATAATGCCAAGTAAGGGTTCTTCCAGACCATGTTCTGCCATGACACTGACAAGATGGGCATGATGGTGCTGTACCGTATACTTCGGAATATCGAGAGCTTTAGCGATACGGGTAGTCATATATTCCGGGTGGAGATCGTAAGCCGCAATTTTCGGCGTCGTGCTTGTTACTTTTTGAAAGGCATCGAATTCTTGTTCGAAGCGCTGAAGATTATCCAAACCGTGCATGTCGCCGATATATTGACTCATAAACGCCATGCTGCCCGAACCCAAACAAAAAGCATTCTTCATTTCCCCTCCCAAACCGACGATCGGATCTTTCAACTCCTTCTTAATAACAAGCGGAACGGGGACATACCCGCGCGCTCTGCGAATAAACGTCATTTTATCACCGATTTGTTGTAATACGGAGTCATCACACGGATGGTAAATATCTCTGTTATTCACCAGAAAATAATCAGCGATTCCGCGCAAGGATTCCAAGGCAATGTCATTATCATAGATTAATGGCTGACCGCTTAAATTGGCGCTGGTCATAACCAAAAAGTCGAATTGCCCATCGAATAAAAGGTGATGAACGGGTGTATAGGGCAGCATGACTCCCAGAGTGATTAAGCCGGGTGCTGTAGCCGCAGACAGACGACTTTCTGCTATATTTATCCTGGGCAAAAGAACGATGGGTGCCGATGGCCCCGCTAAGGTCAGGCTTTCAAGCTCGGTTAAAGATACTTCACGTCTGACAGCATTCATATCTCTGGCCATCACTGCAAACGGTTTCGCTCCGCGTTCTTTTACGTGACGCAAGCGTTTGACTGCCTGATCATTATAGGCATCACATACCAAATGAAACCCACCAATACCTTTAACTGCCAGGATCGATCCTTTCTCTAAAAGATCGCTGCCAATGCCATGATTTGTGACAACAAGACCGTCTGCATCCCAAAGCTGCAGGGATGGTCCGCAGTCCCTGCAAGCCACCGGCTGTGCATGAAATCGTCGATCAGAGGTATCTTCGTATTCATGCCGGCAAGTTGGACACATAATAAAGGGATCCATTGTCGTTTTATTTCGGTCATAGGGACGATCTTTAATGATCGTATATCGCGGCCCGCAATTCGTGCAGTTAATAAATGGATAGCGATAACGCCGGTCCGTTTTGTCCCACAATTCATTCAGACAATCCGGACAGACCGCAATATCCGGTGATATTAAAACGTCTTTTTTGGTTGATTCTCGACTTTCAATGATTTTAAAGTCGGTATATCCCTTGGCCGGAACAGTGTTGCTCTCGTGTGTGATAATCGACGCCATCGGCGGCTTTTCTGCAAGGATTCTCTGCAAAAATTTCTCTAAATTTTCCCCTTCGGCATGAATCTCAACTCCACTGCTGCAATTAATCACCCATCCGCGCAAATTCAATTCAACCGCCAGTTTATATACAAACGGGCGAAAACCGACACCCTGCACGATGCCGTTGATTTTAATGTATCGCGCATTTTTCATACACTCTTGCTCTTTTCTTTAGTCTGACTATATTGTACACGCAACCTCAAACGATAACAATCTGTTCATTTGATGAAATTTTCTGACTTTTGCTCATGGTCTGGCCATTTATTAGGAAATAGAGTAAAATGTATAGGTGGAGTTGTATATTCATTTACCGATGTGATGACACCGGTACATTCTCATCTACTCCTCCTCAATATTATCTAACCCCTCTATTTACCCGATTTTATCGGGTACTTTTTTTTCATATCTCTATTGGTTTATGACAATTCTTCATAGATAGCTTCACTGAAACACATCTTGATTAACTTTAAAGGCACGCGTATTATAGTAGGATAAAGGCGATAGAGATAGGGGTAGTCATCAATTGGAACCATTAACAGAATCGACGAAGTATACCGGAAAGTTGAAGATTTTTCTTGGCTATGCCAAAGGCGTCGGCAAAACCTACGCGATGCTTGATGATGCAAAAAGTCAGTTTTCCCGGGGTGTCGATGTTGTTGTCGGTTATCTTGAGCCCCATACACCGCCAGAAACGATCCACCTCATGGAACAAATACCGTCTTTGTCGCCAATCATCCTGGATGGGAATAATCAATCTTCTTCAGAGTTTGATCTGGATACCGCATTAATCCGAAGGCCAGACTTGATCCTCGTCGATGAATTGGCCCATGTCAATGCGGATGGCATGCGGAATAAGAAAAGATATTTGGATATTGAAGAACTTCTTAAAGCAGGCATTGATGTCTACACCACTCTCAATGTTCAGAATATTGAAAGCTTGCGGGATATTATTCAGAATATCACCAATCAGGTAGTTGATGAGTCTATACCCGACTATATTTTTGCGAACGCTGATAAGGTTGAGTTGGTCGATGCCGCACCAGACAAGCTTCAAAAATATTATCTGCACCAGGAAGATACACTGACAGTGGAACAGCTGCAATTGCTAAGGGAACTTGCCCTGCGTACGGCTGCAGACAGGATCAGTCATAGTAATGATACTGCAGAAAGCTCACCGGATAAAAAAGCTGGAATTAAACTTTTGGTTTGTTTGAGTTCTTCCCCATCCTCTGCCAAGTCTATCCGCTGGACAGCCAGAACAGCAGAGGTTTTTCACGCCCCATGGACGGCTCTTTATGTTGAAAACATGGAAAACCGGCACGGTCATGACAGTGAAAAAGAAACGCTCCAGGCAAATCTTGATCTGGCTGAACAGCTTGGTGCTAAAATCGTTATTTTGAATGGATATGATATCCCGTCCGTTATTACTGAATATGCCAAACTTTCAGGAATCACAAATGTCGTTATCGGCAAAAGCCGAAATAATAAGCCGCTGAAAAATCTATTGGATATCCGTTTGGAAGACAAACTCATTGCCATGATGCCTGGTATCGAAATACACATTATCCCCGGTGTTGAAGCAACAAAACCATCGCTGCCCTTTCATCAACCAAGAAAAATCCATTTTATTAAAGACCTTTTTTTAACCTGGTCTGACACGTTTAAAACTCTGGTTATTCTAGCGGGTGCCACTCTCCTTTCGTTAGGAATGCAATATATCGGATTTAATAGCCGCGATATCATGATGGTTTATTTGCTATCCGTGTTTCTGATCTCCAGGATTACCATGGGCTATGTCTACGGGGGCGCTGCTTCCGTAATTACTGTTATCCTTTTTAACTATTTCTTTATCGTGCCGGTTTACTCGATTCATGCATTCCAGGCCGGTTATCCCATCACCTTTATTGTTATGCTCATAGTTGCCTTGATCACAAGCACGTCAACGATTCGTATAAAATCCCAGGCGCAGCTTGCTGTCCAAAGAGAATCCCGCACAGAGCTTCTTTATGAGATCAATAAGAAACTATTAGTGACCCGCGGCTTGGATAATATCATTATTTTGACCAATGACGCCCTTTCTGTAGTTTTTGGCTGCTCAGTCATCTTTTATGCTCAAGATCCTCAATCAGGCTCACCCGGCTATTTGCACCTGGCTGCAACCGAATCCGATGCGTCCTATATGCTTTCTGAGAATGAACGTGCCGTCGCTCATTGGGTGTTTGTCAATCAGAAACCTGCCGGTGCCGGAACAGACACCCATAAAGAAGCAAAAGCGTACTATATTCCCATCGCCGGCCAAAGTGATGTTCTTGGCGTCATAGGCCTTACTTCTGTAAAAGAAAAGCTGACGCGTGACCAACGTGAATTATTGAAAATGATTGCGTCCCACGTCGCTTTGGCGTTAGAACGTCAGAAATTATCTGACGAACAGCGAACCATTTTGATTGAAGCTGAAAAAGAAAAAATGAGAAGCAATCTGCTGCGAGCCATTTCCCATGACCTGCGTACCCCCCTTACCGGTATACTTGGCGCCAGTTCAGTGATCTTGGAAAGTTCTGAATCGCTTGATAAACCAACACAACATCAACTGCTGGTTAACATAAAAGAGGATTCACAGTGGCTCATCCGCATGGTTGAGAACTTACTATCGGTCACCCGGATTAAAGAAGGTACAATGAATGTCGCGATGACGGATGAAGCCGCAGAGGAAATTGTTGCTGAGGCTGTCAGCCGAACGCGCAAACGCTATCCACACCGGAAAATATCGGTACAGGTACCGGATACACTCTTGATCGTTCCCATGGATGGAACCTTGATCTTACAAGTACTTCTGAACCTTTTAGAAAATGCAATCCGACATACACCAGATAACTCCACAGTCGAAATTCTAGTCAGCCAAGACCGGAATGACGCAGTATTTGAGGTCAGCGATTATGGAACGGGGATAAATGGCGAAGATTTTCCGTATTTATTTGAAAGCTATATTCCCAACGGCAAGAGAAGCTCGGATTCCGCGCGGGGTATGGGAATCGGATTATCAATCTGTATGTCCATTATCAAGGCTCATAACGGGATGATCGATGCCTATAATAAAGACCATGGTGGTGCCGTTTTCTGGTTTACACTGCCATTGAAGCAGGAGGATCACAATGAGCAATAAAGCACTGATACTCATTGTCGAAGATGATGAACGGATCTGCAACTTCATGTCCGCAATTCTTACTTCTAACCAATATGCTATCATCAAAACAGGAAAAGGAAAAGAAGCAATCGCGATGACAGCCTCTCATTCACCTGATTTGATTTTACTGGATCTAGGGCTCCCGGATCTAGACGGTATTGATGTATTAAAGACGATCCGTCAATGGTCAGAAGTGCCGGTTATCGTGGTATCCGCCCGGGGGCAAGAGCGAGAAAAGGTGGAGGCGTTAGATTTAGGCGCTGATGACTATTTGACTAAGCCTTTTGGTACATCGGAATTACTCGCCCGAATTCGGACAGGCCTCCGCCATAGCCAAAAGATCATAGGCGACAGTCAAAGCGAGCTGCCCGGGATTCATGTTGGAGACCTTGAAATAAACTTCAGCAAAAGACGGGTTACGCTGGCCGGTAATGAAATTCACCTAACACCCATCGAATACAAGATCATTGTTTTGCTTTCCAGAAATATCGGAAAAGTACTGACGCATGACTATATCATAAGGGAAATCTGGGGACCGTATACAAACGAAGTTAAAGCTCTCCGGGTCAATATGGCCAATATCCGGCGGAAACTGGAGAAAAACCCGGCTGAACCGCAGTACATTGTCACCGAAGTGGGTGTTGGATACCGTATGATTGAAGATACCAACGTTGAAAAAAGTCTTTCTTAATACAATCTTTATACAGTAAAGGCCAATCTGAATGCTTTCTTAATGCTATCCGTGCTATAACTATATGAGGTGATGGAACAGGATGCTATTAATTAATCTATCATAAAGATAGATTAATCACGTAGTGGCATAATACCTTTGCACTCATATTATTTCAGGACGGTGACATTAAAACGTGGTTTCAACACTTAAACGCTTACTGATTGGTCGCCCTCTAAAATCGACCGAATTAGGCGAACAGAAATTAAATAAAAGAAAAGCTCTGGCTATCTTATCATCTGACGCATTATCATCCGTAGCCTATGGTCCGGAACAAATTCTGATTGCCCTTTTGGCTATCGGTTCAGCGGCTTTCTGGTACTCAATACCGATCGGAATCGGTGTCCTGATCTTGCTCACAGCCTTGATCTTATCTTACCGTCAAATCATCTTTGCCTACCCTTATGGCGGCGGCGCATACATTGTATCAAAGGGCAATCTCGGTGTAAAACCCGGTTTGGTAGCAGGCGCCTCGTTGCTCGTGGACTATATCTTAACTGTAGCCGTTAGTGTTTCTGCCGGTACGGACGCACTAACCTCTGCCTTTCCGTCCCTGCATGGACACACTGTCATTATTGCCGTTTTCTTTGTTATTATATTGACAATTTTAAATCTGCGCGGCGTACGTGAGTCAGCAACCATCCTGGCATACCCTGTCTATCTTTTTGTCGCTGCATTAGTCATGTTGATTGTTGCCGGTTTATTCAACATACTGACCGGCCATGCGGTACCGGTTACCCACTCAGCAATCGGAACGCCGATTGCCGGCATCAGCTTATTCCTCCTTTTAAAAGCGTTTGCCTCCGGATGTTCAGCTTTGACCGGTGTTGAAGCAATTTCTAATGCCATCCCTAATTTTAAAGATCCTGCACCCAGTAACGCAGCTAAAACGCTGATTGCTATGGGGGTTATCCTGGGAATATTATTTTCAGGTATTGTCTTTCTCGCGTATTATTATGGAATCACTCCCAGCACCGAGGTAACTGTTGTTTCCCAATTAGGTGAAACGTTATTCGGACGAAATGTCATTTATTACTTTATTCAAGGAACAACAGCCCTTATCTTAATTCTGGCAGCAAATACAGGTTATTCTGCTTTTCCGTTACTTGCTGTTAACCTGGCTAAAGATAAATTTATCCCCAGGATGTTTACGATCCGGGGTGATCGCCTGGGATACTCTAATGGCATTCTTTTTTTGGGTTTCTTTTCTATCCTCTTGATCGTTGCCTTCAGTGGGCAGACGTCACGCTTAATTCCGCTTTACGCCATCGGCGTGTTTATTCCGTTTACACTCTCGCAAACAGGCATGATTGTCAAATGGATGCGCGAAAGGCCAAAGGGCTGGATCTCTAAGCTGATCATTAATAGTATCGGCGCCTTAATCAGTTTTATTGTCGTCGTCATGTTCTTGCTGACCAAGTTCTCGCAGATTTGGCCTATCCTGATTTTTCTGCCGTTAATCATCTGGTTCTTCTATAAAATATATATGCATTATATGGCGGTCGCTGATCAATTACGTGTTTCTCTGGCTGAACCAACTTTCCCCATCAAAGGCAATATTATTATCATTCCGGTTTCAGGCGTGACACGGGTCGTAGAAAACGCCTTAAATTATGCCCGCTCTCTGTCTCCCAATCAGATCATTGCCGTGACGATCGCTTTTGATAAAGAAGAAGAAAAACGATTTGAAGAAAAATGGGAGAAATGGCATACTGGAATTCGCCTTGTCACCCTTTTTTCTTTGCACCGCAGTATTGTTCAGCCCCTCAGTAAATTCATCGATGTCATCGAGCACAAAGCGCTTGACAATAAATATCAAGTTACCGTTTTGATTCCCGAATTCATTCCTAGAAAGGGCTGGCAGCACATTCTCCATAACCAATCCAGTTTGCTAATTCGCTCTTTTTTGTTGAATAGAAAAAACGTTGTGGTAGCGACCATACCGTACCATTTGCAAAAATGATTCATTACTGCGGCAAATAGCTTGTGTCTACCAAATCATTAATGACAGCATCCGTGTCAATATCATTTTTAAGTAAGGCATTTTCTTTCATGAAACGTGCGGATTCTTTCAACGCATCTCTATTTTGTACATCGATAGCCGACGTAAAGTCAAATTTGGGATACAGAGCTTTGACAGCCTTGATATCCATGTTATTGGTTTTGGCGATCATCGCCATGGCCTCATCCGGATTAGCCTGGATCCAATCCAGAATTTCTTGATGAATTTCCAGGAAGCGTTTGGTGGTCTCCGGATAATGCGTAATAAAATCGGTCCGACCGGCGATCACAGACTGTGCCAGAATCAATCCTTCCGCATTACGCAGCATCTTAATCTTCTGGGTACCCAAACCCTTCGTCAGTAAAGGATCAGGAATAACCGCGGCATCAACCTGTTTTTGCAGCAGTGCCGTCAACGCATCCGCTGAGGCCATACCGACAATCTCAACATCATTGACAGTCAGCTCTGCTTCGGCAAGGGCTTTGATCACCATTTCATAAAGCATGGTCCCTTTCTGTACGGCAACCTTTTTGCCCTTTAAGGCGCTCACCGTTTTAATTTCACTGTCGAGACCGGCGACAAGACCGATCCCTTTAGGAAACTTGTTGTAACCCGCAAGGACCGTGATATCATTGCCGTTTGCTTTGGAAATGATTGCGGATACATAATTGAGAGATGTAGCGATATCAATCGATCCCGCCGCCAACGCTTCTGTGATCGCCGGACCTTCCAGCTCATACCACTTAACTTCAATACCATCCTTAGCAAACGCTTCTTCAAATAGTTTCTTTTCCAGAGCCACGACAGCCGGTATATTCAAGGGTTTTGTCGAGTACGAAACATGGATAGCTTTCGGTGTTTCTGTCTGTTGACTCTGCCCTGACTGGCAGCCTGCCAATGTTAAACAAAATGTCATTATCACAAGTATGACAATGATGGATTTAATTATCCGCTGCATAATAACCTCCCTAAGATAAACTAGTTAAATGATGGTTATGCCATGACACAATACCTCGATCATTTCCGATACGGTTCGCGATACACTGAAGATGTTACCTAATCGATTCAAGGATATATTTACGCCAGTGGATAAAGTCAGGATCATCCTGATTTCTGGGATAGTTGAAAGGGACATCGAGAACCTCTCTGATTGAACCCGGTCGTGGAGACATGATGATAACTCTTCGGCTGATCATCAAGGCCTCTTCAATATCATGGGTGACGAAGAGTATCGTCTTTCCGGATTGTTGCCAGAGTGCCACAAGATCGTCCTGCATCCGTGTCCGTGTTTGGGCGTCTAACGCCGAAAAAGGTTCGTCCATAAGAAGCAAACCCGGATCAAATGCTAACGCCCGTGCCAGCGCAACGCGTTGGGCCATGCCACCGGATAATTCGTTGGGGTAGGCTTTGCGAAAACTGCTCAGTCCAAGCCATTCCAACGACTTGGTAATTATCTCTACCGCTGCTTCCTTATTTTCTCCATGAATTCCCTGAGCAACATTCTTTTCAACGGTAAGCCACGGAAAAAGACGCGGATCCTGAAAAACGACAGCACGGTCGAAGCCAGGGCCACTGATCCTTTGACCATGGATCAACACATCCCCCGCACTTTCTTTTTCCAAGCCGGCTATAATTCGAAGCAAGGTTGTTTTTCCGCACCCGCTGGGGCCAACAATTGACACGCATTCTTGCTCTTGGCAAACAAAAGAAATATCGCTTAAAGCATGAACACTTCCCCAGTCGCTATAAAATGTTTTGTCGACATGTCGGACTTCAATTAAGGGTACTGTCATTGCTGCTCACCCGCCTGAACGATCTTCTTCCATGGCATTAACCTATGTTCAAGTACTCTCACTAGATAGTCAATAAGCATGCCGGCAAGACCGATGGTGAAAACGCCGACAAAGATCATATGGGGCTGGGCTAATTCCCTCCCTTCGGTAATAATTGAGCCAATCCCCCTGGTGGCAGCAATCATTTCTGCCATAACCAACGCCCGCCAGCAATTACTCAGGCCTAGACGCAGTCCAACAAAAATCGGTATACCGGCAGACGGGATATAAACACGTTTGACCATCTCCCAGGGAGTAAACATATAGGCACGTCCCACCTCGATCAGTTTGGGATCGACACTGCTGACCCCCTGTACTGTATTCAAAAAAACGGGAAAAAATGATGCATACACAATAACGGCGATTTTAGATGCCTCATCGATGCCAAGCCACAGCATAAAAATAGGGATCCAGGCAATCGGCGGTATATGCTGCAGAAAGTTCAGCGTAGGACTGATCCAATGGCGCAAACCCCTGGCACTGCCAACAGCTAAACCTATTGGTACGGCAATGATGATTGTCAGAAGAAAGCCGTTCAGCAATCGGCTTAAACTAGCAAGAAGATGCTGCTGCCAGAGTCCATTGTTCATCATCTCAAAGAATTTGACTACAATATCACTGGGGGCCGGCAAAAAAAATACACTGACCCAACTAAAATCCACTGCCATTTCCCAGAGGAGCAGAACAATGACTGGGAATACGGATCCCCGGATGATAATCAAAATTTTTTGGCCAAAATTGAAATACGGCTTGTTTTTAGCACGCCTGTGTTGTTTCAGATTATCTGGCATCCATCGCGTTCCTTTCCCTATTGTGACACTTATTTTGATCTTGTCCGTTTATTACCACTAAGTTTACCTTAAATAAACAGGAGAAGAAAGAGCCCAAGAGCCCTTTCTTCTTTTTTGTGTGCATTAATATCGGTTTCATTCACAATTATTTAACAATCAGATAGGAATTCGTTGAATTTGCCGCGCGGTGTGTAATGCGTATGCAGCAATTCATGTGATTGATGGCTGTTGGGTTCATGAAGGAACTCAGCATATAGCTTTTGAATATCTTCATTTTCATGCGATTTACGGAGCTTCTTGCCTTCATCTTCGCGGTAGATCGCTTGCAGACGCAGCTGCCGGATTTCCGGTGTCGTCGGCCTGGGTTGTCCGCCACCGCTGATACATCCGCCGGGACATCCCATGACTTCAATAAAGTGATAAGGCGATTCACCTTGGGCAATTTGATCCATTAAAATCTTCGCGCCCGCCAAACCACTGGTAACAGCAACCTTTACCGTTACGCCGTCAAGGAATTTGAATGCGTCCACCGGGTTTTCAATCAAAACATCGGCTGATTTGATCTGTTCAAAACCAACGATCGGAGCCACATGCAGCTTGTCAAACGGCAATTCACGCCCCGTAACACGTTCATAGACCGTTCGTAAAGCGGCTTCCATAACGCCGCCGGTCACTCCGAAGATATCGGCTGCACCGGAAGAGAGCCCCAATGGATTATCAAATTTACTGTTTTCCAGATTACAGAAATCGATCCCGGCTTCCTTGACCATTTTCGCAAGCTCTCGCGTGGTAAGTACCGCATCAACATTGGGTACACCGTTATTTTGCATTTCCGGTCTGGAAATCTCGAACTTCTTAGCCGTACACGGCATAATCGAGACAACGGTGATATCTTTGGGATCAACATTAATTTTATCAGCATAATAGGATTTAGCCAGCGCCCCGAGCATCGTATGCGGTGATTTACAGGTGGAGAGATGATCCAGTTCTTGCGGATAGGCGTGTTCGATATATTTGATCCAGCCCGGGCTGCAGCTCGTGATCATCGGCAGCGTGGCCTGCCCGCCGGTCACGGCATCTTTAACACGTGTTAAAAACTCGGTTCCTTCTTCCATAATGGTTAAATCCGCAGTAAAGTTGGTATCAAATACATCGTCAAAGCCGAGTTCTCTAAGTGCTGTCGCCAGTTGGCCGGTGACAAGCGTTCCTGGCGCATAGCCGAATTCTTCGCCGAAAGCTGCGCGAATAGCCGGAGCTACTTGAACGACAACACGTTTGGTCGGATCGTTGAGCGCGTTCCAGACATTCTGAATCGCATCGGTTTCTTTCAGCGCGCCTACAGGGCAGACAACGGTGCACTGCCCGCAATAGGTGCAATTAACAGTTCCTATCGGCAAATCCATCGCCGGACCGACCACCGTCTTGAAACCACGGTTCTGTGCATTCAAAATGCCAACCTCTTGGATCTGATTGCATGTTGTGGCGCATCTGCGGCAAAGTATGCATTTGGACATATCCCGGGTAATTGAAGGTGAAATGTCGTTACGATCAGCCGACATCTTACCGGCAAAGCGGGCTTCGGTTACACCCAGCCGGTTGCCCATGTCCTGTAGTTCACAGCTTAGATTGCGGGCACAATTGAGACAATCCTTCGGATGATCGGACAGGATCAGTTCATATAAGATCTTTCTAGCTTTGCGTACTTTTTCGGTATTGGTTTTCACAACCATACCCTCTCTGACCGTCACCATGCAGGATGGCTGAAGGGCTTTAGCTCCCTCAACTTCTACGACACACAGTCTGCACGAACCAAACTGATGAACGCCTTCCAGGTAGCACAGATTCGGAATATAGATATTGTTTTGTTTCGCTGCTTCCAGGATGGATGTGCCTTCCGGAACGGAAACACGTTTCGTGTTGATCGTTAAATTTATCATATCGTAATCTTACCTCCTGTCGCAACGCAAACAACGCATGGATTCAGCAATCGCATTCAGCTTGTGATACCCTTGAACGACTTCACAGAAACAATCTTTCCGTTTCTCGGGTTCAATAACCTCCATTGGGAACCGGGCATGTTCAACAAGTTCATCCTGATCCGCAGGGGCCGGTATGGCGATGGCCTCGCCCTTATTGAGAACACCTTTACCGCCAAGATAAAGATCTATTGAAATGGCTGCCTTTTTTCCGTCAGCAATTGCGGTGATGGCAACATCGGAACCCCTGGCCACATCGCCGCCGGCGAATACCCCTTCCATGGTCGTCATGAGTGTTTCTTTATCCGTGATAAATGTTCCCCATTCCGTCATTTCGACTTCTTCCTTCTTGACAAATGGAAGGTCAGAGGATTGGCTGACAGCCGGGATGACCATATCGACGTTGATCGTAAAGTTAGAACCCTCCTGAATTTTTGGCTTCCTTCGGCCAGCGGAATCAAAGCCGCAGAGTTCCATCCGGACACATTCAATTTCTTCGATTGCCTCTTTGCCGATAAAACGCACTGGCGCGACCAACGGGATAATTTCTACACCTTCTTCGATCATATCGTTGATTTCCCGTGCATCCGCAGGCATATCTTCGACAGTCCGTCTATAGAGTACAATAACCTTTTTGGCACCAAGTCGCAGTACCGTTCGGGCTGCATCAATCGCGGTGTTGCCTCCCCCGATCACAGCGACTGTCTCTCCGATATGGATGGTGTTGCCCAGGTTCACATTACGCAAAAAGTTAAGACCATGAATGACACCGCTTAAATCTTCACCCGGAATGTTGATCTTATTGGAGAGTTGTGTCCCCGTCGCGATATAAATAGAATGATGTTGATTGCGTAATTCGGCAAAGCTGATATTTTTTCCGACTTCACAATTCAAATGAATTTTTACGCCAACTTGTTCAATCAATTTTATTTCATGCGCTAAAACATCTTTTGGCAGTCTGTATTCCGGAATACCGAAGGCTAATACCCCGCCGGCAACCGGTGCCGCTTCATAAACTTCGACCGTATAGCCCAAGCGAGCAAGGTAATAACCACACGTCAGACCAGATGGTCCGGCGCCGATAATACCGACACTCTTGCCGTTTTTCGGGAAGACGATATCTTTCGTGAACTCTTCTTCGTGCTTAAAGGCATAGTCGGCGACAAACCGTTTTAGATCGGCAATGGCGATGGCTTCATCCAATTGCGCCCGGCGGCATTTACTTTCACACGGATGTGTGCATATTCTGCCGCATATTGCCGGAAACGGATTTTCCTCTCTTACCAGATGATAAGCATCAATATATCTGCCAACAGCGATGAGTCCCATATATCCGGGGACATTGACACTCGCCGGGCAGGCATTTTCGCATGGTGAGATGAACATCTCCGAGCACACACCGGCACGGCAATATGTGTTGTGAATATGTTCTTCAAACTCTTCACGGAAATTGTTAATGATGCTGACAACGGGATTTGGAGCTGTCTGTCCCAGGCCGCACATGGCTGAATTTCGGATAGCGTCTCCAAGCTCCAGCAGAAGCTCGATATCTCCCTCTTTTCCCTGACCTCGGGTGATGCGTTCAAGAATTTCCAACATGCGTTTTGTACCGATTCGGCAGGGCACACATTTTCCGCAGGATTCGTCCTGGACAAATTCCATAAAATAGCGCGCCATATCGACCATACAGGTATCGTCGTCCATGCTGATCAAGCCGCCGGAGCCCATGATCGTCCCTAATTTGCTTAAGGATTCATAATCCACCGGTATATTTAAATTGGCTTTGGTTATACATCCGCCGGAGGGTCCTCCTGTTTGTGCTGCTTTAAATGTTTTATTCTTGGGGATACCTCCGCCGATATCAAAAATGATTTCTCCCAAAGAAACACCCATCGGTACTTCAATTAAGCCGGTATTGACAATATCCCCAGCCAGAGCAAATACTTTTGTTCCTTTGCTGCCTTCTGTTCCAAAACCGGCATACCAGGCGCCACCGTTCATAACAATCGGTGCGATATTGGCTAACGTCTCTACGTTGTTAATGATCGTTGGTTTACCGAACAGACCTTTTTGGAAAGGAAACGGCGGTTTTTGTTTGGGCTCACCCCGTTTACCTTCAACGGATGACATCAGCGCCGTCTCTTCACCACAGACAAAGGCTCCGGCACCGATTCGTATTTCAATATCAAAATCGAAACCACTGCCAAAAATATCGTGACCGAGGATACCAGCCGCCCTTGCCGTCTCAATGGCTGTATTAAACCGTTCAACAGCCAGGTCATATTCTGCCCGAATGTAGGCAACCCCTTTACTGGCACCAATGGCATATCCCCCAATGATCATACCTTCAACCACAGAATGAGGAACACTCTCCATGACGCTGCGATCCATAAATGCACCGGGGTCTCCTTCGTCACAATTACACACAATATACTTTTCATCTGCCTGAGCGTTATAGCCAGCTTCCCATTTGACTCCGGTGGGAAATCCGGCACCACCGCGTCCCCTCAGTCCGGATATTTTTATTTCTTGGATCACGCGTGTTGGCGACATGGTGGTAAGCGCTTTATGCAGGGCAAAATACCCGTCCTTGGATACATAATCTTCTAAGAGGTGGCAATCGACCATTCCGCAATTCTTCAGAACAAGCCGCTCCTGTCGGTTATAAAAGTTGATATCTTTAACATTAGAAAAATACTGTTTTTTAACCTGATCAAAGTAGGTTTTTTCCTCAACAATATTGCCGTTAAGAAAATGGGAAGAAACAATCTTAGGTACATCTTCGGGTGATAACTTTGTATAGAGGACCTCATCCGGCATCACTTCCATCAACGGCCCGAGGTTGCATGACCCCCTGCACCCGGTGATTGAGATCAGAACCTTGTCAGTTAGATTTTTACTCGCCAATTCTTTGATCAGAGCGTCTTTTACAGCGGCACAGTTGGCCGACGTACACCCCGTACCGGAACAAATCAGCAATCGATACGCAACCGATTGGACTTTTTGGAGAAATGTATCTTTTACCTGGATAAGGTCGTTTCGATTCTTTATCGTGACATTCACGCGATCCACCCCGCTTTATCGGTAATATTTGTTCAAAATCTGTTGGAGTTTATTGGGATTGACTTGTTTGTAAACAACATCGTCAATCATCATCGCGGGCGCTAATCCACAAGCCCCGATGCAGCGCATGACCTCAAGGGTAAAAATACCGTCTGGGGTTGTATCACCGATCTCGACCCCCAGTATTTCTATCAGCTTGTCAACTATTTTTTTGCCGCCCCGAACATAACATGCTGTTCCCAAACAGACTCTGATCGTATGTTTCCCTTTGGGCTGGGTAGAAAAGAATGAATAAAAAGTAATTACACCGGAAACTTCGGAAAGTGGCTTATCCATCCGTTCAGCAATATATTTCTGTAACTCCAGAGGCAAATACCCATAGATGTTTTGTGCCATATGGAGCACTTGTATTAAGCTTCCTTCCCTGTCTCTGTATTTTTCGATAATCTCGCCAATCCGATCAAATAGTTCTCTGTCGTTTTCCTTTGCATCGCAGCAACATTGGCAACCTTTAACTTCGCTACTCATCGTTACCCTCCCTAAGAATACGTTACCTGAGCCAATCTTTTGATAAATATTTCACAATGTGAGTGTTTAATCAATCCCTCCTTCAATTCATTAATTGGTTTCGTATTGTGCCAAATTTCACATATTGTTATATGCTATTATCGCCCCCTCACGCTTCAACGAATAGGACTATATAACGTATCTTGCCTATCTAAGACGGTTCCGGAAATTTTTTGCTGTATGTATTAATTCTTATGAGTTATATTCTCATTAGTTGCTATCGAGAAAAAATCAAGTGATGGTTATGATTCAATGATGTATTATCAATAATGGTAATTTTTCATTGACAGTTCTATTTCACGTGTTGTACGCGTAATATTATGTGAAATATTTAACAATTTAATTATAACACAGGCTCGACAGACAAAGCAATGAGAAGCTTGACAATTTCCTCCAGTTTAAAAATAAAAAAAATTAGGCCAAGAAACAAACCATAGCGATTCATCCCTGGCCATATCTGATAGATTAGCATCATTCATCCTACTCAACAATGTGTCCGTTACCGTAAACAATGTATTTTACCGTTGTCAGTTCAGGCAGAGCCATTGGGCCCCGCGCGTGCAGCTTCTGGGTACTGATACCGATTTCTGCTCCGAAACCAAATCTTCCGCCGTCAGTGAAGCGGGTTGACGCATTGACGTAGACTGCCGCGGCATCAATTTCATTTAAGAATCGCTGTGCAATCGAATAATTTTCTGTGATGATCGTCTCAGAGTGCTTTGTGCTGTACTTATAGATATGGTCAAGCGCCTCGTCTATATCTTTAACAACTTTCACACTGATGATTAAATCAAGGTACTCGGTTGACCAATCCTCTTCCGTTGCCGGTACGGCATACTCCAGAATTTTACTCACTCTCTTGCAGCCACGAATTTCAACACCGTGCTCTTGGAATTTTTTGCCGATCAACGGCAGATACTCATCTGCCACAGCTTCATGAACAAGCAGTGTTTCTAAAGCATTGCATACTCCGGGTTTTTGAGTTTTGGCATTAAATACAACCGATACAGCCTTATCGTAATCCGCATCGAGATCAACATAGGCATGACAAACCCCCGTCCCAGTCTCAATTACCGGTACCGTAGCATTTTCAACAACACTTTGGATCAGACCTGCTCCGCCCCGGGGAATGATCACGTCGATGTATTTATTCATGCGCATCAATTGCTGGGCATATTCCCGATCCGTCTTCTCAATGAGTTGGATTGCACCTTGGGGGATTCCATTTTTCTCTGCTGCTGCCGCAAGCACGCGGGTCATTACCTTATTGCTTTCAATAGCTTCCGATCCACCCCGAAGAATGCAGACATTCCCTGATTTGAGACATAAAGCGGCGGCATCAGCCGTCACATTAGGACGGGCTTCATAGATCATCGCTACAACACCTAACGGAACGCGTGTTTTCTGGATGACGAGTCCATTCGGTCTTTTCCAGAGCTCGCCGCCGCCGACCGGATCCGGCAGTGCTATCACATCTTTAATCGCACTGCTGATATCCGCTATCGCGGACGCGTTTAGCTGAAGGCGGTTAATAAGACTTTTCTTCAGACCTTTTTTCTCCGCTGCGGCAACATCTATTTTATTGGCTTTAATGATATCTTCCTGGCTTTTTACAAGTGCCTCAGCCATCGCTTGAAGGGCGTTATTTTTTGTTTCTGTGCTGATGAATGCTAATTTTCTGGCGGCATCCTTCGCTTTTTGGCCAATGAGTATGAGGTCTTCCGAAAATTCCATTACTTTCGCCCTCCTATAGCGTACTATTATCACTATCTATTCTAACAAAGGATGCTATTAGCATTCAAGCGTTACCGTCAGATTATCACGATGAACTAATTCTTCTGCTTTAAGGTCAGGGATTAATTTAAGGATTTCTTCAGAGTGCAGCCCTTTGACTCGGTCAGTCTCTTCACTGCTAAGCTCGATGATCCCTCGGGCGACCTCTTCTCCTTGCGCATTCACAATTTTTACCAGGTCCTTACGCTCCCAAAAGCCCTGAGCTCCGGTCACGCCGGAAGCCAGCAGGCTTTTTCCGTCGCGAAGCAACGCTTTTTCTGCCCCGCTGTCGATGATGATTGTGCCGTTGGAAAGTGCCGCATAGGCTATCCAACGTTTCTTGCTATTCATTTTATGTTTAGCCTGGGGGAAGTATGTCCCAAGCGGGCAGGCATCCTTAATCATCCCCGAGATTTCTTTCATTCGTGATGCATTCATCAGAAAAGTCGCTGTACCAAAGCGTGTTGCCATCTCAGCGGCTTTAAGCTTCGTCACCATCCCGCCGGTACCTACAGCTGAACCGGCGCCATCGGCGAGTCCTTTTACCTTAGAAACATCATCGACGTGGCGAATGAGCACGGCGTCAGGATGCGTCGCGGGGTTTGCTGTATAGAGGCCGTCGACATCCGTCATCAAGATCAGAAGGTCAGCATTGATCATACCTGCCACTAAGGCAGAAAGCCTGTCATTATCTCCAAAGCACAGTTCTTCGAAAACAACGGTGTCATTTTCATTGACGATGGGTACAATGCCGTAATTGAGAAGCTTCTCCAATGTATTTCGGGCATTTCGGTAATGACCGGCTTCAACGAGATCAATGCGTGACAGAAGGATCTGGGCACAGCTGAGCCCGTGTTTATCAAAATAGTAAGAATACCTTTCGATCAATATTCCTTGACCCACGGCAGCCGTTGCTTGTTTGCCGACGATATCACGCGGTCTTTCTTTCAGTTTCATTTTGGCCATTCCGGCTGCTACAGCGCCCGAACTTACCAGAATGACATCGATTCCCTGCACGCGCAGTTCGGCAATGACTTCGGCTAACTGGTCGATGATCTGCTCATTGATCCCGCCTTGAGGCTGACTTAAACTGTTACTGCCTATTTTTATAACCGCCCTTTTCAGGGTATTCATCAAACATACTCTCCTTCCATCTCTTCTGCCCGCTTAGCACACGCTTTCATCGCCTCAAAGACTATTTTTTCCAGTTCAGACTCCCGAAAACTTTCTAAAGCAGCAAACGTTGTGCCATTGGGGGAAGTCACTGCTTCCCTCAGTTCTGCCGATGTTTTGCCACTTTCTGCCTGCATTTTGCCTGCACCGATCAATGTCTGAGACGCCAGGAAGTCCGCTTCGTCTTTCGTTAAACCAAGCCGGACGCCGGCTTGGGCCATCAGTTCTGTTAAATAATAGAAATAGGCCGGACCACTGCCGCTGACTGCGGTAAGCGCATTCATCTTTCCGTCATCAATCCATACACATTTTCCCAATACCGAAAAGATATCCTGGGTAATATCGGCCTGTTTTTCCGAAACACAGCTGCCTCTCGCTAAGCCGGATACAGCCTGGAGCACGGCACTGGACGTATTGGGCATCACACGGACGATGGCAGCATCGGGAAGCGTCTTTTCATAAAAGGATAAGCTGATCCCGGCTGCTACTGAAATGATGAGTTTACCCCTGAGATTATAGGCTGCCAGATCATTCAGAAGCGCTTTTATATCTTTGGGTTTGACAGCCAGGAAAAGAACTTCTGATTCTTGAACGATCTCAGCAAAAGTTACCGCACGAATCGGGTATATCGTAGCTAATGCCGCTGCTTTTTCCTGAAATACGTCAAATGCTGCTATGTGATAAGACGTATTGCCTTGTACAAGTCCCTTAATGACGGATGAAGCTAAATTTCCTGTTCCAATAAAGCCAATTGAAATCATAAATACACCCCACATTTTTATATATTTGAATAATCGCCAATCTTATTAAAATCCACAGACCTTCACTCTTTGTCCTACGGTATGATTTATCCATAAAAAAGAAGATACTAAAAAAACTTCTTCTGTCCTGCTAAGGACGAAAGAAGTTGTCTTCCGCGGTACCACCTTAATTGCGCCTAGTACTCTGTAACACCTAATTCCTTGTACTAGCGCCTCTTACCCTCTGATAACGGTGAGCAAACCGGAAGTAAAGACACTTCGAGCCTCGCAACTGGGTTTCAGTTAAATCGTCAGGGGAATTCCCACCATCATTCCCCTCTCTGGGTGACGCCTTAACCTACTGGGTTGGTCTTAAGCTTCTTTCCAGTTTAGCATAAAATGAACTTCGAAACAAGGTTAAAATAATCCGGCAAAACCGGCAATGAGCAAAACAACGGCAAAAATCATCCGGTAAACGGCAAATACACGCATGGGTTTCCGTTTGAGATAGGCAATAAATTTCTGGATGACAACCAGCGCCACCAGGAACGAGACAACAAATCCGATAATCAGCGCTATCATTTCCTGAGAAGTCAGTATTCCCAAGCCGCCAATCTTCACAATCTTGAGAAAGCTCATGCCGATCATCACCGGGATAGCCAAAAAGAAGGAAAATTCGGTGGCTGCAACGGTTGACAGTCCGGCAAACCATCCCCCGATAATAGTTGATGCTGAACGGGACATGCCGGGTATGACGGCTAAGCATTGAAATAAGCCAATCACAATGGCCTGCTTGGCAGATACATTAATACCCTGACTGATCACTGTTTTTTTCATGGCGTTGA
The DNA here is from genome assembly GCF_024972775.1 of Dehalobacter sp. DCM. Classification (NCBI taxonomy): domain Bacteria; kingdom Bacillati; phylum Bacillota; class Clostridia; order Eubacteriales; family Desulfitobacteriaceae; genus Dehalobacter; species Dehalobacter sp. DCM. The sequence goes on from NZ_CP092282.1 coordinate 2,627,629, forward strand.
CTCTGAGTTTATTCTCCGCATAAATCATCAGAATGGCTCCCAGAAATAGGGTGATTGCAACCGGTATCGGGTAAAACAAGTACTGTTCAGCAATGTCGTCAAAAAGGATTCCGATGACGGCACCAGGGACGCAAGCAAGAACGATCATCAGCCAGAATTTCAATCCGGACTTCTCATAGCTGATTTTGGATGGAAAAAAATTATATAAGGTATCAATGATTTTCCTCCAATAAAGAACAATAACAGCCAATATGGCTCCAAGCTGGATCACGTAGGTATACATTTCAACATAATAGGCATTTGTCCCTTTGAAGCCAATCAAATTTTGGAATATAATCAAGTGTCCGGTTGAGGAAACAGGCAAAAATTCAGTGATTCCTTCGACGATACCCAAGATGATGGATTGAATAATCAGAATAATATCCATGTGTACTCCTTAGTTGGTAATTATTTCCCACTTACTTTTTCCTGGTTAATTTTGTACCTCATTATCTTATTTGTCAATAAGAATCCCTAAACTTAATGGCTTACACTTATGTAAGGCGGCCATTTCATCTCTATAGGATTATCTATATATTCGATCATTTATTTATACGATTATCATGTACCATGCATGACTGCCCAATTGCTTTTATTTCATAGCAATAACCACGTGAGCTCCTTGGATGCCATGATACCGCACCCGCTACTGCGGACTGTTATCCATGCGGACGATGTATTTTTGGCCGTTGATCATCGTACCCTTTAATAATTCACAGTGACGCAATACACTGACTTCTCGCAGCAGATCATCTTCAGATAAGTTAAATTCATGCATCAATGTGCTTGGCAGCGCTTGCTGGTTCTCCTTAACAAAGTCATAGATCCTCTTTTGTAACTCGGTTAGTCCATCCGTTCCTTCATGTCCAGTCATCTTCCGCGTTAGTTTAGCGCTGTGAACTGCAGCGACATCACACGTTCTCGGCACGCTAACGACATCGACATAACAGTCTTCGCACAGGATTTGACCCCAATAGGTCATTTCCTCTCCGATGGGGATTTCTTGATTACATTTCGTACACATCATAGTTCTTACTCCTCTGTAAATTTATACATTATTCTTTTTATTTAACTCGCTTGATTCGAATCCGGATTCGAATTTAACAAGCTCCTGTCGGGAGTCGTGAGTTAGTTTTATGATTAACACCCCTTTGGGATGACAATTACTAGTACATCATTCTTAAATTTACCTTGTTAATCCTAAATCTCATATATCCTGGGGGCAGATTTTTCGCAATATTGCGTTGTCTTGTCGCTCCCATGCCCTCCATGGCATCCGCGACATTTGTCCATCCGTGGACTTCAATCGGCATATGGTCGGTATGCCTCAATCCTCCGCCTTGTCTTTCAAAAAATTTGCTCTCCATTATATTTAATTTTAAGGGTTAACAAGGAACTAGGCATGAAATCAAATCTAAATCATCAATTCAACCATAAACACGATGATGCAAGCGATCAGTGACACTTTGAATAAGCCTTGTTTGCAATAAGCCAAGATCATCGCAGAAATAAAACCTGCCAAACCGGACCAAAGTGATTTCGTCGCACTGAGGATCGCCGGGAATGTCATCACGGCTAACGTCACATAAGGTACGTAGTATAAGAAGGATTTAATATAGATATTCTTGATTTCTTTGCGTAAGATAGTCAATGGAATCAGTCGGATAAGATAGGTGACCAGAGCCATCACGACGATGTAGAGATAAACATTAGCGCTCATCGGTTCCCTCCTTGATCGGGAACAGTAACGCGGCAGCCCCGGCAATCAGCAATGTCAAGACAATAATTTTAGTACCGGATGAGATTGGACTGAGAATCGAAACCTTGGTAAAGAGGAAGCTCAATCCCATAGAAAATATGATAATACCGGTTAATACCTTGTTTCCCCTGGCGGGCGGTACAATAATGGCGATGAACATGCCGTAAAGAGCCACACTCAAGGCGCTGATGATCCGAGGAGGCAGCAAACCGCCGGATAGAACGCCCAGTAATGTGCCCAGAACCCATCCGCTTATCGAAATAGTCATCAACCCATAATTATAATACGGATTCAATTTCCCCTCACGAACCACAGAAACACCAAAAATTTCATCGGTGATACCAAACGCCACAAATAAGCGATGCGCAAATGCCGTTTTCGGATCGAATTTTTGAGCCAGTGAAAACGACATCAAGCAATAACGGATGTTGATCACCAATTGGGTGATGGCCATTTCAATATAGGATGAAGAAGTACTTATTAATGCCAGAGAAGCGAATTGACCCGCCGAGGTCAGATTAGTAGCTGACATAATAACCGCCTGTGACGATGTAAGCCCAGAACTCTTGGCCATAATGCCAAATGTAAAGGAAACAGCGATGTAACCAAGGCATATCGGGATTCCGTCTTTTATGCCGTTTGTCCACGCTTTCCTTTGTGATGATTTCTTGTTCATGATGTATGAGTCCTTTTCGATAGATGATGCATTGTCTACCCCATTATACAAAAACAAAAGTGAAGCAGTAAAGGTCCTGCCTATACTGCTCCACAGAATATACCCCAAAAAAACATATTTTTTGTTTAGAGTGCAGCAATGACCGCCTCACCCATTTCCCTCGTTCCAAGAATCTGGTCGCCGGGTTTAGCCAGATCGGCTGTACGATATCCTTGTTCTAATACCCTTGCTACTGCATTTTCAATGCGATCGGCTTCGTGATTCAAATCAAAGGTATAGCGCAGCATCATGGCTGCTGACAGAATCGTCGCCAAGGGATTGGCTTTGTTTTGTCCGGCTATATCCGGAGCGGAGCCATGGGCCGGTTCATACAGACCCTTTTTACCGTTCATACTGGCGGAAGCCAGCATACCGATGGAACCCCCGAGCATTGACGCCAAATCGGTCAGAATATCGCCGAACATATTCTCCGTGACAATCACATCAAATTGCTCAGGATAACGAACGAGCTGCATGGCCGCGTTGTCAACATACATGTGGGTCAATTCAACATCCGGATACGTCTTGGCCATGTCCTCAGCAATTTCCCGCCAGAAACGTGACGATTCGAGAACATTGGCCTTATCAACCGAGCAGAGTTTCTTTCTTCTCCCTTGGGCTGTTACAAAACCCAGCTCCAATATCCTGCGAATTTCATCTTCGGTATACAACAACACGTCATAGGCTGCCGGCGGGTCAGCCTGTCGGCCTTTTTCGCCAAAGTAGATGCCGCCAGTCAGTTCGCGGATAACAACCATATCGACATTCTTAACCACATCTTCCTTTAACGTGGATGCGGAAATCAAGGATGGAATCATCTTAACCGGCCGGATATTGGAGTACAAGCCAAGCTCTTTGCGAATGGGCAGCAGTGCACCGAGTTCCGGTCTTTCTTGCGCAGGCAATGTATCCCATTTCGGTCCGCCAATAGCGCCTAAAAGAACAGCGTCCGCTTCCTGACACGCCGTCAGCGTATCCGCTGGCAGGGCTTTGCCGACAGCATCAATGGCGGCTCCTCCGATGAGATAGTTAGCAAATTCAAATTTTAGGGGTGAGTCCGATAAAACAGCCTGAAGCACCTTCAGCGCTTCGGGAATGATTTCTCTTCCGATCCCGTCTCCGGGAAGCACGGCAACCTTAGGCATTCTTTTTTTTCTCCTTTACGTAGGGCACAAGTCCACCGGCTTTAATCAATTCCTGCATAAACGGCGGAAAAGGTATCGCCTGGAACGTTGTTCCTTTGGTGATATTCTTGATGGTACTTGTCTCCAGATCGACATCAACGTCATCCCCTGCATCGATTCCCTGGACCGCCTCAGGCGACTCCAGGATCGGCAGGCCAATATTGAGGGCATTCCGATAGAAGATACGGGCATATGACTCAGCGATCACCGCTTTGATTCCGGCAGCTTTAATCGCCAACGGTGCATGCTCGCGGGAAGAGCCGCAACCAAAATTCTTACCGCCGATGATCATATCGCCTGCTTGAACATTGGCTGCGAATGCCGTATCGGCATCCTCCATACAGTGGGCCGCTAAATGTTCCGGTTCAAAACGATTCATATAGCGTGCAGGAATAATCACGTCAGTGTCAATATCATGGCCAAATTTCCATGCTTTACCCATTGGAAATCACCTCCCCAGGATGAACGATTTCACCGCATACCGCAGCTGCGGCAGCGACGGCAGGATTACACAAATAGACTTCACTTTCCGGATGCCCCATGCGTCCTACAAAATTCCGGTTTGTTGTTGACAGTGCACGTTCGCCCTTAGCGAGAATCCCCATATGGCCCCCGAGACAAGGGCCGCAGGTTGGCGTGCTGACGGCAGCACCCGCTTCGATCATCGTCTGGACCCAGCCGCGATTGATCGACTCCAAGAGGATATCCTGAGTTCCAGGGAAGATGATACAACGAATATTGGGATGGATCTTCTTCCCTTTCAGGATATTCGCAGTGATCTCCATATCTTCCAGTCTGCCGTTGGTACAGGAACCGATAACAACCTGATCTACTTTTAAGCCCATCGCTTCGTTAATGGGCCGGGTATTTTCCGGAAGATGCGGATAGGCGATCTGCAGCGGAATGTCTTCTGTATTGAACTCATAAACTTTTTCATACACGGCGTCCGGATCACTGGTGTAAACGGTGAAGGGTCTTTTAGCCCGTGCTTTCACATAGTCTAACGTGATATCATCCGGCTCAATGATCCCTGCTTTACCGCCGGCTTCGATAGCCATATTGCAAATGGTCAGTCTGTTATCCATTGATAGTGCCCGGATACCGTCGCCGGCAAATTCCATCGCCTTATAACGGGCACCATCTACTCCTATTTTCCCAATAATATAAAGAATCAAGTCCTTGCCGCTGACGAAAGGCTGATACTTCGTGCCATGAAAAACAAACTTCAACGTCTCCGGTACCTTAAACCAGGCTTCCCCTGTTGCCATGCCTGCCGCACAGTCAGTGCTGCCGACGCCGGTGGCAAATGCCCCCAACGCGCCGTAGGTACACGTGTGGGAATCCGCACCGATGATCAAATCGCCGGGTACAACCACTCCCTGTTCCGGCAGAAGGCAATGTTCAATGCCGACTCTTCCTGTATCCCAGTAATGAGTTATATCTTGCTTGCGGGCAAATTCCCGTAAGATTTTGCTTTGTTCGGCGGAAGCAATATCCTTGTTCGGTGTAAAATGATCCGGTACCAGCGCGATCTTTTCCCTATCGAACACCTTTTCTATTCCAAGCTTTTCAAATTCCCTTATTGCCACTGCACCTGTAATATCATTGGATAATACGATATCCAGTTTAGCATTGATAATCTCTCCTGGAACAACTTTATCAACGCCCGCATGAGCAGCCAGGATTTTTTCACTGATTGTCATACCCATTGGCAGCTGCCTCCTTTACTAAAATAGTGTTGAATATACTAGTACAACGTTCTCTAAATAACTAGACATTCAACCCCCATAGCTCGGTCTGCGTACCACATTTCCGGCGGCAAGCGGAGTAGGATTGCGGAGCGCGGCTCTTTGCGCCACGGATGGCGCAAGAGACGAAAGCGGAATGTGGTGCGCGGACCGGACCCAAGAGAATATAGTTGTCTAATTATTGAAAGATCAAAATACTAGATAATGTCAGCCAAAATATGCTGGTTTTTCTTAAAAATACAAAAGGCGTGTTCTAGCGTTTCTTGATTGTGATCCAGCCTTTGGTCAGGGCCCGATTGACTGCCTGGACATAGGCTTTGATACTTGCTTCAATAACGTCTGTACTGACTCCCCGACCGGCGGCCTTATGCTCTCCAAAAGCTACGGTGACAGTAACTTCACCTTGGGAGTCTTCTCCACTGTCAATAGCCTGCAACGCGTAATTCTCTAATACACCGTCGACGCCGATGATTTTATCGATTGCTTTATAAGCAGCGGCAACGGATCCGTCGCCATAAGCGGCTTTGACCAATTCTTCGTTGTCATCATAGCCATTGGTGTGAACCAATCCAATTGTAGCCGTCGGCTTTAAGGTGTTTCCACTGAGGATTTGCCAGTAATCCAACTTAACCAATTCTGCCGCTTTTATTTCAGCCAGAGCATAAAGATCAGCTTCAGTGATGACCTTTTTCTTTTCGGCGAGGACTTTGAAATCTTCAAAGAGTTTTTGGAAGCGCTGCTCATCCATTTCAATATTGAGATCATCCAGTGATTGTTTAACAGCGTGCCGCCCGGAATGTTTGCCTAACACGATAGTATTTATGTCCAGCCCGATGGCCTCGGGGGACATAATCTCATAGGTTGACCGTTCTTTAAGGACGCCATCCTGGTGGATACCCGATTCATGAGCAAAGGCGTTTTTTCCAACCACTGCTTTATTTGCTTGGATTCGCATACCGGTCAATCTGCTTACCAAATTGCTGGTGCGGGTAATTTCCTTTGTATTGATACCCGTCTCTACGCCATACCATTCTTTTCGTGTAGACAAGGCCATGGCTACTTCTTCCAAAGCGGCGTTACCTGCCCGCTCGCCGAGACCGTTCATTGCACATTCGATCTGATGGATGCCGACATTGACAGCAGCCAGAGAATTAGCAACCGCTAAACCCAGATCGTTATGGCAGTGAACACTCACTTTGACTTTTTCTATGCCGGTTGTCTTCGCCATGACCGCCTTGATAAAGTCGGCAAACTCACCGGGCATGGCATAACCCACTGTATCTGGGATATTAATAACCGTGGCACCCGCTTTGATCACCCGCGAGAATATTTGGGCCAAGAAGTCTATGTGGCTGCGCGAAGCATCTTCGGCACTGAATTCCACGTCGCTGACTTTGGATCTGGCGAGTTCGACCCCGCGCACAGCAAGTTCTAAAACGTGATCCGGTGTTTTGCGCAGCTTATATTGCATGTGAATCGGGGACGTAGCAATAAATGTATGAATTCGCGGGCTTTCCGCAATACGGATCGCTTCCCAAGCCCTGTCAATGTCTTTTTCTTCTGCTCTGGCGAGGGCCGCTATCGTGGAATTCTTAACTTTCTCTGCAATAAGTGCTACCGCCTGGAAATCACCCGGGGAGGTAATCGGAAAACCGGCTTCAATAACATCAACACCGAGCTTCTCAAGCTGACGGGCTATTTGCAGTTTTTCTTCCATGTTTAAAGCGACACCCGGTGATTGTTCCCCATCTCTTAAAGTCGTATCGAAAATATCCAGTCGTCTCATTTTCCGTCACCTCCAACTTATCATTCCTGAATTCGGGTTAACACATCACATCAGGTCTGCATGCCACCGTTCCGGCGACAAGCGGAGCATGACTGTCTTATTTCTTTTTTAACCAGGCCATCATCGAACGAAGCTGCTGTCCAACCTTTTCAATCGGGTGCTCCGCATCGCGCCGTGTAATCGCATTGAATACGGGACGGCCAACTTGGTTCTCGGCAAGCCAGTTACGTGCAAAGACACCGTTTTGAATCTCAGAGAGTACTTTTTTCATTTCTTGGCGGGTTTCATCCGTAATGATCCGTCTGCCAATCATCAGATCCCCATATTGGGCGGTATCTGAAACAGAATAGCGCATCCGGCTGATCCCGCCCTCGTACATCAAATCAACAATCAGTTTCAATTCATGCAGGCATTCGAAATACGCAATCTCCGGCTGATATCCCGCCTCTGTCAGCGTATCAAATCCGGCTCTGACCAGCTCAGATACGCCGCCGCAAAGGACAGCCTGCTCACCAAAGAGATCCGTCTCTGTTTCTTCAGCAAAGGTTGTCTCGATCAGTCCCGCACGTGTACAGCCAATGCCTTTGGCATAGGCCAGGGCGATTTGGTGGGCCTTTCCGGTGGCATCCTGATAAACTGCGATGAGTCCGGGTGTCCCGGCACCTTCCGTATACGTACGGCGTACTAAATGACCTGGACTCTTCGGTGCAATCATCACAACATCAACATCAGCCGGGGGAACAATCTGTCCGAAATGAATATTAAAACCGTGAGAAAAACAAAGTACTTTACCGGCGGTAAGATAGGGCGCAATTTCTTCACGATAGACTTTTGCTTGTGTTTCATCGGGGAGCAGAATCTGAATAACGTCTGCTTTGGCAGCCGCCTCGGAGACAGTCATAACGGTTAATCCGGCAGCTTCCGCTTCTTGTTTTCTCTGGCTGTTGGAGCGCAAGCCGATAATGACATTTAAACCGGATTCCTTCAAGTTTTGAGATTGCGCATGGCCTTGGCTTCCCCAGCCCATGACAGCGATGGTTTTCCCTTTTAAAAGTCCCAGATCAGCATCTTGATCATAATACATTGTAGCCATAATATTATCTCTCCTTAATATAAGTAATTTATTATTTATCGTTAACTAATAGGTAACCCTCATATTATTGCTGCGCGCCTTGGTTTTCAGTTATTATCTGCTCTGGCAATGGCAATCTTCCCAGTACGGACCAGTTCCTGAATACCGTATATCCGCATGGCTTTAATAAATGCGTTTATTTTATCTTCATCTCCTGTTAATTCGATGGTCAGACTGTTCCTGCCCATATCGACAACTCTTCCCCGGAAGATATCGGTGATTTGAAGCACTTCTAATCGTGTTTCCGCTTTTGTTTTAACACGAATCAGGGCCAGTTCTCTGTCAACGACAGCTTCATTGCTCAGGTTCGTCACTTTATGCACCACCACAAGTTTATGCAGCTGCTTGGTAACCTGTTCAATGACCTGACTGTCACCCTCCACCACGATCGTCATCACGGACAGCTCCGGATTTTCGGTCTGACATACCGTCAGACTATAGATGTTGTAGCCCCGGCGGGAAAAGAGTCCGGATACTCTGGCCAGGACGCCTGGATCATTTTCGACCACAACCGCAAGTGTATGCAGCATCACTTTTCTCCCTCCAGTATCTCAGTAATTCCCTGTCCGGCGGGTACAAACGGAAGTACGACTTCGTCCGGTGATATAGTAAAATCAACAATGAATGGTCCTTTCGTCTCAATGGCCGTTTTTAGCGCATATTCTATCTGCTCCGGACTGTCAACGCGCAAGCCTTTAATGCCATAGGCATCCGCAAGTTTGACAAAATCCGGGTTGGCATCCAGTTGGATCTGGCTAAAACGCTCATTGAACAGAACTTTTTGCATTTGCCTTACCATCCCCAGAACACCGTTATTCATCAGAATTATTTTAATCGGTAATGCATATTGAACGGCTGTTGCTAATTCATGGATACTCATCTGTAATGAACCGTCGCCAGTTACCAGAAAAACTAGATTATCCGGTTCGGCAAATTGAGCGCCGATTGCTGCCGGCAGACCAAATCCCATCGTCCCTAAACCGGCGCTGGTTATGAACTGCTTAGCCCGGGTTACCGGGTAAAACTGGGCTGCCCACATCTGATGCTGCCCAACATCCGTCACGACGATCGTATCCTCCGGGCTTAGTTTTCCCATCGCTTCCAGAATCATTTGCGGATTGAGGTGACCGTCCGGTTCATAACCCAAAGGGTATTGTTTTTGCCAGGCACGCAGCTTCATCCACCACGGATCGATTTCCGGCGGGCTTGCTTTTAGAAGGAACTCCTCCAAAACCAACTTGGCATCGCCGACGATGGGGATATTGGCACGAATGACTTTTCCTATTTCCGCCGGATCGATATCAATATGGATAACTTTTGCCTTCGTTGCAAACCGGTGTTTCAGACCACTGGTGACCCGATCGTCAAAACGAACACCAATGGCGAGCAAAAGATCACATTCATCGATAGCCAGGTTTGCGGTTATCGTGCCATGCATTCCGACCATCCCCAGATGGTTCGGATGTGTGGACGGAAGACTGCCGATTCCCATGAGGGTGGTAACCACCGGAATATTGGCTTTCTCGATCAAATCTCGCAGCCCTTTCTCCGCTCGTGAGGTGATAACGCCTCCCCCGGCATAAACCACCGGTTTCTTGCTTTGAGCTAATGCTTTGGCAGCTTCAGCAATTTGCCCGGCATTGCCTTTGGTAAAAAACTTATAGCTTTTCAAGGCTACTTTAGAAGGATAAGAATCCGAGGCATCCGCGGCCATAATATTTTTGGGAAGGTCAATCAGAACAGGACCGGGGCGCCCGGTACCGGCGATATAAAAAGCTTCCTTGACAATACGGGGTATATCCCTCGCATCCTTGACCAAGTAAGAATGTTTGGTAATCGGCATCGTTATACCCGTAATATCTACTTCCTGGAAGGAATCTGTTCCTAGAAGGTGTGTAGAAACTTGACCCGTCAGAATAACAACCGGTATAGAATCCATATACGCATTGGCGATACCCGTAACCATATTTGCCGCTCCGGGTCCGGAAGTAGCCAGACAGACACCCACCTTGCCACTGACCCTGGCATAAGCATCGGCTGCATGGACCGCACTCTGTTCATGCCGCGGCAGGATGTGGCGAATCGAGCTATCCAGAAGAGCATCATAAAGCGCGAGCAATGAACCTCCGGGATAACCGAAGATCAGTTCGACTCCTTCCTGCTCCAACACATCAAGTAAGGCTTTGGCGCCATTGTACGTATCTCTGGCAAGACTTTCTTCATCTTCCCAGGTAATTTCGGGGTCTCTGGCAATTAATTTTTCATCTTTTGTTTGGTCCATATTTACGAGTCCCCCTTAACTGTTCGGAATGCTGCTCCTTTGTTGGCAGATTGTACAAAGCGGACGTAACGCCCGAGATATCCTGTACGGCCGGCGATTTGATTCGTTCTTTCCAAACCTTTCTCCGACGAATAATTCTTTCTTCTCTCTATCTTTTGTTCCTCCGGCAGCAGCCAATCAATCGTTCTATTGGCTAAATCAATACGAATAATGTCGCCATTTTCTATGAAAGCGATTTCGCCACCTAAAGCGGCTTCCGGCGATATATGTCCGATCGATAGACCTCGGCTCCCTCCGGAAAACCGTCCGTCTGTGAGAAGGGCGACAGATGAATCCAGCCCCATACCGGCTAGCATCGCCGTCGGTCCAAGCATTTCTCTCATCCCCGGACCGCCTTTTGGTCCTTCATAACGAATGATACAGACATCGCCGGCTTGAATGACACCACTGCGTATCGCTTCGGCCGCTGCATCCTCCCCGTCATAGACCTTGGCTGCTCCTTCAAAAACGATATTCCGGTCTGCCAAAGCACCTACTTTAATGACAGCTCCTTCCGGGGCGAAATTACCAAATAAGGCACGCAAACCGCCTTCGTGGGAATACGGATCATTAAGCGGTCGGATAACCTGTGAATTCTTAACCTCGGCGTTTTTAAGTCTTTCAGTCATTGAACAGCCGGATACTGTCATTCCGGAGCCGTCAAATAAACCCGCTTCAATGAGGCTCTTAAGCACGGCGCTGATACCGCCCGCCTCATTCAAATCCACTAAATAGTGCCCGCCGACGGCAGGACTCAATTTGCATATTTGAGGTGTCTTATCACTGATCGTATTAATATCCGCCAAGTCAAAGGCAATATCCCCTTCATAAGCAATGGCAGGCAGATGAAGAATGGTATTGGTTGAACAGCCAAGAGCCATATCCGCAGCTATCCCGTTCATAATGGCCGTTTTCGTCACAATATCTCGCGGGCGAATATCGTTTCTTAACAGTTCCATGACCTGGTAACCACTCTCTTTAGCCAGTCTGATTCTATCCGAATAGACAGCCGGGATCGTGCCGTTTCCAGGCAAGGCCATGCCTATAGCTTCTGTCAGGCAATTCATCGAATTGGCCGTAAACATGCCGGCACAGGAACCACATGTCGGGCAAGCTGTTTTCTCCAGTCCCTGCAGCCATTCTTCACCTTCTTGACCACTAACAACCTTACCGACACCTTCATAGACGGTGATAAAATCCACCGTCTTTCCTTCATGACGGCCCGGAAGCATTGGGCCTCCGCTGATGACTATTGACGGGAGGTTCAGCCGCATTGCAGCCATCAGCATACCGGGGACAATTTTGTCACAGCTGGGTATGAATACCAACGCATCCACTGCGTGGGCTCTGGCCATAATTTCAACAGAATCGGTTATCAACTCGCGGCTGGCCAAGGAAAAATGCATGCCGGTATGTCCCATGGCTATGCCGTCACACACCCCAATTGTTGAGAATTCGAGCGGCGTCCCGCCGTTTTCGCGAACTCCCGCTTTTACAGCCTCTGCCAATTGACGGAGATGCATATGACCGGGAACAAATTCATTAAATGAATTAACAACACCGATGATCGGTTTTGTAATCTCGCGATCTGTTAGTCCAAGCGCCCTCAAAAGTGACCGTTGCGGTGCCCTATCAATTCCTGTTTTAATTAAGTCACTGTTCATAAAGAGCATCCTTTCTATTTCAATTATGGTATCATAGTAGTGTCTTATCTAATAAATTATATCACATCTGGTGGTGGTCTGTTAAAAAAACAGGCAACCTCTCATTAACTGTGTTATAACACAACCGATAATTAGTCCTAGTGTATATGATACAGTTTTCCATGTCAATACTTCCCTCGCTAATTTACTTGAAATTATCGAATATTATTGATACAAAATCACCGTACCAATTGAGGTGATTACAGTGTTAAGGTACACTAGTGTACTGTCTCGTAGATATTTGGAATTACTGCGCCGAATAAATTTTCAGCAAACCTAATTGTCAGCGAGACAGTACACGAGGTATTCTTTCTTCTTTTCAGGTAATATAATAGGTAATATAATAGGAAATTTAATGGCTAAATCCAAGTAAATTCTGTGAAACTACCTTGTCAAAATAGGATTGCCTTGGTATAATGTCCACTATATAAATACATATGTGCACCTACAGAGGATTTAATATGAGGAGGTCAGACTATGAGAAAAATTACTATAGGATTGCTTGGGTTTGGTACTGTCGGTTCGGGTACCGCCGCTATTCTTGAAAATAATCGCTATGACATTTCTACACGTTCCAATACGGAAATAGTTATTAAAAAAGCGTTAGTCCGGGATATCCGTAAGCAAAGACCGGGAGCAGAGCATATCACTCTGACCAATGACCCGAATGAGATACTGGAAGACCCGGAAATCGATATTGTTGTTGAGCTTATCGGTGGTATTGAACCCGCTCGCTCTTATATCCTTCAGGCTTTAAATAACGGCAAAAATGTCGTAACGGCAAATAAAGATTTGCTGGCTGAATCCGGTGAAGAGTTGCTGGAAGCAGCAAGAGTGAATGGCCGCGATTTGTATTTCGAGGCCAGTGTCGCCGGCGGGATCCCGATTATTGCCGCACTCCGCCAATCATTAACCGCCAATAAAATCACTTCCCTGGTGGGGATTATCAATGGCACGACTAACTATATCCTATCCGCAATGACCGAACAGGGGCGGGATTTTGCCGATGTATTGAAAGAAGCGCAGGAATTAGGCTATGCTGAAGCAGATCCTGTCTCTGATGTCGAAGGGCTTGATGCCGGTCGAAAACTGGCGATCCTCGCCTCTCTTGCTTTCAACACACGCGTAACGTTTCATGATGTCTATGCCGAGGGAATTTCAAACATATCTTCAGCCGATATCCGGTATGCCGATGAATTAGGCTGTGTGATCAAGCTTTTAGCTATAGGCAAACATCAAGAAAGCGGTGTAGAAGTCCGCGTGCACCCTGCTATTCTTCCTAAGCGCCATCCATTAGCGAATATCAATGGTGTCTATAACGCCATTTATGTCACAGGGGATGCCATCGGCGAAACGATGTTTTATGGGAAAGGTGCAGGCGCCTATCCAACCGGAAGCTCCGTCGTCGCGGATATCATTCAGATCACCCGAAACATGAATGCCGGATCAGAGGGTATCTTGAATTGCAGCTGTTATAATCATTATCCCATTATTGCACGCGATAATTTCACCACCGGCTATTATATCCGCTTAAAAGTGAAAGATGAGCCCAAAGTATTTGCGACTCTCGCTTTATTCTTTGCCGAAGCGGGGATTAGTTTTAACTCGATTATCCAGAAACCAAGACAGGACAAGAGCGCCGAAATCGTCCTGGTGACTCACCCCTGCCGAGAGGGGCAGCTCCAACAAGCCCTGCACTCTGTCAATGCATACGATAAACTGGATAAAGTATATAATGTCCTCCGGTTTGAAACAAATGCAATCTAGTACCTTGTTAACTCTAAAATTATAATATAATGGCGAGCAGATTTTTTGTAAGACAAGGCGGAGGATTGAGTCATACCGAGCGTATGGGGATTGACGACAACGCAGTATTACAAAAAATCTGCCGTCAGGATATATAAGATTTAGGGTTAACATGGTACTAATACGACACATTTTCTAGTTTACTTCCGGCGACGAATGGGTTAGAATTTATTAAGAAATCCTGGCTGGTGCCATGCTTTGGCACCAGCCTTCGATACGCTTAGCGTGAAAAGAAAGCACGATTACTTTCTGGCAAAACAACACAACTTGGCACACCGAATACCATGTCCGTATAGAATCAGCATTCTATATGTTAACCTCATCATGGTAACCTGCCGTAATACTTTGGAGGAAATGATGTTTCACGTAAAAGTACCCGCGACTTCAGCAAATTTAGGTCCTGGCTTTGATTGCATGGGACTGGCATTAACGTTGTACAATAACTTTTATGCAGAAAAGAGCGATAAACTGGAGTTTATCCTCAAAGGGACCTATACCCAAAACATACCCACTGATGAAAGAAATTTATTATGGCGCACCGCATGCCGTCTTTGGAAAAAGATTGATTATACACCTACCCCTTTAAGGATTACGCTTGATAGCTGTGTACCGCCGGCTCGCGGTCTTGGCAGCAGTTCGACTGCTGTCGTCGGCGGTCTGATGATTGCCAATGCGGTTGCCGGTAATCCGCTGGATCGTTTTGAACTGCTCAAACTTGCTTCGGAGATCGAAGGGCATCCGGACAATGTTACGCCGGCTATCTGCGGTGGGATCACGTTGACTGTCATGACAAAAGATGTTCTTATTCCCAGATGCCTGGCAAAAAATCCATTATTCAAGTCAGTTGTTGTCATACCGGATATCCTGGTAGAAACGGAGAAAGCACGGAAGATACTTCCAGCCAGCGTATCCCGTGCCGATGTCATTTATAATGCTTCCCGTGTCGGTCTCTTAGTTGATGCCTTCATTAATGAAGAGTATTCTTTGCTGGCTGTAGCAACTCAAGATAAGATCCACCAGAACCAGCGAGCGTCTCTGATCCCAGGGATGACAGATGCACTAAACTCAGCGGTTGAAGCCGGTGCTTATGGTGCAGCCCTTAGCGGCTCAGGCCCTACCTTGATCGCCTTCTGCCCCGACGGCAATGTAGACACGGTTGCCGAGACAATGAAAGCGGTGTTAAGCAAGCATTCCCTAAGCTCTGTGACAATGGCACTGGACGTAGACTCTGAAGGTGCTGTATTAACCACAACATCGTCATCTTATTAAGAATAGAATAGAATTTTATGACAAGTTAACCTATACTGCATTCCAATGCATAATAAACTTCTTCATCGGGTTATTTAATACGACGAAGAAGTTTATTTCATTTTCATAGTGTATCTTTTTTCAAAAGAATTGGTCTATTAAATAAAAAACCTTCCCAGAAGCCCGGGAAGGTTGCTTATTGCTTTACAGGGATATATTCTTACCAGTTGCTTTTCCGAGACTGGAAGCAATCACGGCAATATACCGGCTTATCGCCTGACGGTTGGAAAGGAACAGTTGTTTCCTGTCCACAAGCGGCACAGACTGCAGGGAACATTTCGCGCTGTTGACGGCCATAACCACTATTGCCTCTGGTTTGAGCTTTTCTTGCAGCACGGCAAGCCGGGCAGCGGCCAGGTTCATTGGTGAAGCCTTTTTCAGCATAGAATTCTTGTTCTGACGCAGAAAAAGTAAACTCGGCTCCACATTCCTTACAGGTTAACACTTTGTCTTCAAACATTAAAAAAAACCTCCTGAATATATTGCCCGTTGCCAGGGAAGTTTCGTGCTTCCTAAGCTTTAGGCTTTCAGAAAGTCGTACGTAAATCCATCCACAATACTAACGAGCATAAGTAATTATAACGCAAATATAAAACCGAGTCAATCTGTTTTAGAAAATTTTGCATTTTGAACGAACACGTTGACTAACTGCATTTTTCGATAACATCATCCAGGATCTGAACAGCCTCTTCATGCGCCAGTCCTTTGACTTCCATCATTTCGCTGATAAAGACTTGACAGGCATTATTCAACATCTTGGTATCATCATTTCCAAGTTTATTAAAGAGTCTTTTCCGGGTCAAATCGCGAATAATTTCCCGTTCCAAGAAAATATCGCCGCTTTTTATTTTCTTCTTATTAAGTTCACTGCAATAGCGTTGGTTCTCAAACATGACCGGATCTGTTTTTTCGGCATAGAAACCGGTTAAAATCGTTTCAATGACTTCAGAGTCAACCAGATACCGGATGCCTAAGGTATCCGCACGATCAACAGGGATAGAAACCTGCATCCTTTCCTTCGGTATACTGATGGTATAGCACAATTTCATATCCCCTAATATTTGATTTTTTACAATATCTTCAATAATACAGGTCCCATACAACGGGTATAGTACTTTATCCCCTTTTATAAACATGTCATTTGCCCCCATTGATCTTTCTGATGTAATTATATCACGAAAAAGGCAAAATAACAAATTAGTTTATCATATACCAAAATTTGTGTCAATTATTAATTACCATACAGATCCTTATACTGATGATAGGCTTTAAGCACATTTGTGGCATAGTCTTCTGTTTCTGGGAAAGGAATATCCTCGATCTGGTAAGCACCCGTAGCTTTCGGGTATTCACTTAACCAACCTTTTACCCTGCCAATCCCGGCATTATACGATGCAAGGGTAAGTACTAAATTACCCGAGAATTCCTTTTCTAACTGAGCGAGGTACCATGTGCCATAGCGTATATTCGTGTCCGGATCGTTTAAATTGATCTGTTCGAAGTTTTCACCCAGTTTTTTCGCTATGTCTTGGGCTGTATTCGGCATCAACTGCATAAGACCTACTGCCCCTTTGGCTGATTTAGACTTGGGGATGAAACGGCTTTCCTCGCGAATAACAGCAATAACCAGTAACGGATCGATATCGTTTTCTGCTGCGTATTTTTCGACCATGCTTTTATATGGGAAAGGATAAAAGATCCTTCCGACTATTTCACTTTTCCAGACGGAAAAGACAAAGAACAATAAAAAAATAATTGTTATTGCCCTAACAATTTTCTTCTTGGAAACAAACAAAACACATCATCCTATTTGATAGAGTATGGATTGACCTTGGCTAGTACCTTGTCAACCTTAAAGCTGTAATATAATGACGAGCAGATTTCTTGTAAGACAAGGCGAAGGATCGATGCATACCGAGCGTATGGAGAGTGAGGACAACGCAGTATTACAAGAAATCTGCCGTCAGGATATATAGATTTAGGGTTGACAAGGTACTCGCATTATAGTGATATATATGCCGACAGCGCAACTAATTATGTGTACTTCCTCCAGAGATCGTCAAGCTGCTTTTCTGTTTCCGCCCAGCTTCCTGAGTTATCGATCACGATATGTGCCATTTCCTTCTTCTGAGCCAGCGGCATTTGAGAATTGATCCGTAACACGGCTTCTTCCCGGGTCATATTGTTTCTTTGCATCAATCGTTTTATTTGAATTTCAGACGGGACATAAACGACCCATACTTCATCAATACGCTTATCAAACCCTTTTTCCAGCAGAAGCGGGATTTCGATGATCATCATTTTATTACCGGCTAATTCTGCTTCTTGGCATTGTTTTAACATCTCATCCATAACGCGTGGGTGAACGAGCGCTTCCAATTCAGCCCGCGCATCCGGGTTATTAAATACAACTTGTCCGAGAGCATAGCGGTCTATTCTTCCATCAGCAATACAATCTGCGCCAAACAACTTGCCTATTTCCGTTACAAGCTTCCCATCTTTGTCCGCATAGAGCTGATGAACCACTTGGTCGGCATCAAAAACCGGAATGCCCTTCTGCGCAAACCATTTGGAGACGCTCGTTTTTCCACTGCCGATACCGCCTGTCAGTCCTATCCTGATCATATTATCTCCTGCTTGTCTTTAAGGATTATTCACACGATACAGAAACCTGTTTTATTCCCTTAGGCTTATGTTTAAAACCCACGCGTATCAATGGCTAATTATGCTTGATAATTTTATTATTATTATACCATGTGAATCCTTAAAAAAGCTTTAATGTACCAATAAGAATCAAAACAAATCCCGGCAGGTATTTTGCTTTGGACAGCAGGTTGGCTGGCAGCTTTCCTGTTAATATTTGCCCTGTAAAGATCATCATGACCTGCAGTAACGCTACGAAAGCAATGGCGTATAAAGATATACCTGCCATCGACGCCGCCATCCCGGATACAAAGGCATCTAAAGCCAAGGCTACGCCAAGCAGAATACTTTCGTTGATGGTGATAATTCCTGAACCGTCAATATCAGCTGCATCGGGTGTTTGCAACACCTGGATGATAAGTCCGAAAAAATGGATACTGACTATTGTTTTATAGGGGTTACATGCCTTGGATTCCTCATTGGTCTCTGCTTGCAACGGGATGTTTTCTACCGCATACACACCAGCGCTCATGGCAGGTGCGGATTTCATCAGTGCCTCACTGCTCCGAACAGCCTGGACCAGTTGGTAAATACCAATGGCAATCAAGACAACAGCCCCTAGAACCCCCGGTTGGATCACCTTGAAATACGGTGTAATCAAATTACCGAACAACATTGATATTCCCATGGCTAGTGCTGTACACGAACCAATGATCACCAGAGAACTCAGAGGAATTCGGATCCTTTTTAAGCCATAAGCCATCCCCACACCGAAACCGTCCAAACTCAAAGCCAACGCAATGACCAACGCCATACCCATATTCTTTTACCCCTTAAGTATTACTTCGGGATAATATATGGTCAATCTCTGGGTTTGGTGAGTTGTTCCATTTATTCCTGGTAAGCCATCCATTCTTCCATTAACGCGTCAAGTTCTAGCCGTGCTGATTCATATTCTTGATGCAGACATAGTGTTAATTCATAATCCGACGCAGCCGCATGGAGCTTGCTCTCCAATTCTTTAAGGACAATCTCCGTTTCATCAATTCTTTCTTCAATTTGTTTGATTTTCTTCTCCATCCGTTTAGCCTGTTTAGATTCTTCGCGAAAAATCCTGGCGTCGTGGTTTTCTTTAGGATCAGATGCGTTCTTCTTTGAATCGGAGAGGTTACCTATTCCCGGTGCTTTATTCGCATTCTCTCTTTCAATCATTTCGCGGTAATAGGTATAATCTCCCTCATAAATTCTTAACCCTTCCCGGGTTAGGCAGGCTATCTTATTGGCGATCCGGTCCAGAAAGTAACGATCATGAGATACTGTCAGAATCGTGCCATTATACTCCCGGAGAACTTCTTCAAGCACTTCCCGTGTTTCCATATCCAAATGGTTGGTGGGTTCATCTAATAGAAGCAAATTACCTTGGTTTAGGAATAGTTTGCATAAAGCCAGTCTGCTTTTTTCACCGCCGCTCAGCCCGCTGACGGGTTTAAAAACATCTTCGCTCCGGAAACCAAAACGCGCCAGGATACTGCGGATTTCCGGATCGTCCAGCTGGCATGCATAGCGAATCTCATCAATGACAGACTCTCTTTGTCCAACATCCTCATGCTCCTGGGAATAATAGCTGACCGATACATTGGCACCGATCTTAAGTGTCCCACTGTACGGAATTTGGCCCATTATGGTTTTTAAAAGGGTCGTTTTCCCTGCACCGTTTCTTCCGAGCACAGCCACCTTATCTCCACGCCGCAGTTCAAGGTTGACATGTTCAAAAACAGGCTTCTGCGTATATTTAACGGCTAAGTCATCTACGGTTAATACGACATTGCCCGAACGTTCTTTCGTGTGAAAATTTATAGTCAATGTCTTCGTTGTCTTTGGTGCGGTCACTGGTGTAATCCGCTTAAGCATTGACTCTCTGCCGCGAGCCTGCTTTGCTTTGATACCAGCGCCATGACGCAGGATATAGGCTTCCAAGTCAGCTATCTTTTTATTGACACGTTCTGCTTCTCTGGTCAATGTAATTTTTTCCACCTGACGCTGCAGCTCGAATTCCGAATAATTGCCTTCATAGGATTTCAAATTCCCTTCTTCGATTAGGAAAATCCGGTCGACTATCTTATCGATGAAATAGCGGTCATGGGAAACGATAAGAACGGCACCGGCATATTCTGTCAAATAGCCTTCCAGCCATTCCAGGGCTTCTATATCCAGATGATTGGTCGGTTCGTCCATGATCAGTGTGTCGGGATCACGCAGTAAAAGTTTGCCCAGCGCCAGTCTGGTTTTCTGCCCCCCGCTGAGATGCGCCGCACTTTTATTCTGCTGCTCTTCCAGTCCTAACCCGAAAAGGATTTTACGAACCCGGGCTTCAAGAGCATAGCCGCCTTCCCGTTCGTAGCGTTCGGTAAGTCTTCCGTACTGGTGCAAAATCTTTTCTTCGGCGTTGTTAGCCATGCTTATTTCCAGATAACGAAGGTTATTCCGCATCTCCAGTATATCCTGACGTTCCATCAGCATCAGATCAAAAACTGTTCCCTCTTCAGCAAATGCTTCCGGAGTCTGCGGCAAATAGCCGACAGTTCCTTCCCAATGGATATCTCCCTTTTCTTTGCCGATTTCCCCAAGCAGAGCGCGCAGCAATGTTGTTTTTCCTGCCCCGTTGGCACCGACTAATCCTGCCTTCATCCCTTTTTCCAAACGAAAAGATATATCCTTAAGCAGCGGACTTCCCGCCACTTCGATGTCCATATGACTGCAAAATAATATGCTCATCCTCGTATTCAAATGCTCCTCGATGATTTTTATTATTTACTTCTGACATTCCGGACAGTATACTGTCGTTCTGCCGATGATTCTTGTTTTTTCCAGCGCAGTCCCACATATCTTGCACTTTTTGCCGCTTCGTCCATAGACCATCAAATTATCCTGGAAAGAACCCCTGCTCCCGTCACCATCGCGGTAATCTCGAAAAGACGTCCCTCTCGCTGCGATCCCCATGGTAAGTACGTCGCAAATGGCATGATACAGCAGGATGATTTCGGATACCTTTAATGACTGGGTACTCCGGGAAGGGGATATGCCTGCCCTGAATAACGCTTCATCGGCATAGATGTTCCCTAAACCGGCCACAACGGACTGATCCAGGATGGCTGCTTTAATCGTACTCTTCTTGCGAGCCAGCCGTAATCCAAGCTGATCAAACGTAAATAACTCGGCCAACGGTTCGGGACCGAGCTTGGCTAAACACGCCAGACAGGTAACCTGATGTGAGGGCACCAGTTGGATTCGTCCGAATTTACGGGTATCCGAATAGTGCAGTTCCCCGTCCTCAAGATAGAAAACCACGTGGGTATGTTTAGCCGGTGGGTGCTTATCCGGGTAATATACCAACCGCCCCGTCATTCGGAAATGAACAATCAGCGTCATTCCCTTACTGACATTGATTAGCAGGTATTTACCGCGCCTGTCCAGGCTTTCTACAACACTGTCTCTCAAGTGACTAACAAAATCCCCGGCATCGTCACTTCCCATGGTTATCACTGCTGGCAGCCAGCGTATATCGATATCAACAATCCGTTGTCCAATAATTTTTGTGGCGAGTGTTAACCGCACTGTTTCAACTTCAGGCAATTCAGGCATACTGTACACACCTCCCACCCGGTTTTACGAGTCCTTATCAGCCATGACAGCAACAATATCAAAGGGAAAAGGATCAATTAAACTGTATATGGAACCATATCATACCAGTTATTCCCCACCTTGCAGTCAACAACCAACGGCACTGCTAATGGATAAGCGCCTTCCATTGCCTGAATCACTTTGTTTGCCGCTTCAGCCAGTTCATCCGGTGCAATTTGGATAACAAGCTCGTCGTGAACCTGTAAAAGCATATCTGCCTGCAACCCTTTCAGGGCTTCATCTACTTTGATCATGGCAATTTTCATAATATCCGCAGCTGTTCCCTGGATAGGAGAATTTTTAGCGATACGCTCGCCAAACTGCCGTGTCATACGGTTGGGGTGAGCCAGTTCCGGTATTTTCCTCAGCCGGTTTAAGAGTGTCCGTATTTCCCCGTTTTCCTTCGCTTCAATAACAGCTTCTTCAAGATAACGGTTTACCCCCTGGTAGCGTTCAAAGTACTGGGTAATATAATATTTTGCTTCTTTGCGGGATATTGCCAGGTCTCGCGCCAACCCGAAATCCGTTAAGCCATACATCAGTCCAAAATTGACCGCTTTCGCTTTACGACGCATATCCTTTGTCACTGACTCAAGCGGCACCCCAAAGACTTCGGCTGCCGTCCGGCGGTGAACATCTTCTTCGGATATAAACGATTGGCAAAGAATAGGGTCTTTCGAATAATGCGCAAGGATACGTAATTCGATCTGTGAATAATCCGCGGAAAACAGCACCCAATCCGTGTTGCCCGGCCGAAATACCTTCCGCAGCTTACGTCCTTCTTCCAGGCGAATCGGGATATTCTGAAGATTAGGCTCCGTACTGGATAATCTGCCTGTTGCGGTTACCGTCTGTTGAAAGGTCGTATGAATCTTGTCGTCACGAATCTGTGCCAAAAGTCCTTTCACATAGGTCGAATTCAACTTGACAAGCTGCCTGTAATTAAGAAGCTTTTCGATGATTGGATGCTCCGGCAATAATTCCTCTAATGTCTCGGCGTCAGTAGAATAACCTGTTTTGGTCTTTTTAAGCGGCGGCAGACCCAGATTTTCAAAGAGGATTTTGCCTAGCTGCTGCGGAGAGTTGATATTGAAATTTTCACCAGCCAAATGATAGATTTCTGTCTCGCATGCACATATATTGTGATCCAATTCGGAACCGAATTCGCTGAGCATCGCTTTATCTACTGCAATCCCCGTTTTTTCCATTTGCGCGAGGATTTTGCTTAGAGGTTCTTCAATCTCATGCAGCAGCTTTTCCATGCCGTTTTCTGCTATCTCCTCTGCAAGCTTAGATGCCATTTTCCGCAGCAATGACGCTTCACGGGCAGGGGTTAATGAGAATAAATCGGTGATATGATCACGCAGTAATTCGCAGACGCTGAAGTTTGTTCGACTGGGGTTAAGTAAGTAAGAAGCTAAGCTAAGATCCAAATCAATCCCTGCCAACTGTTTTCCTTCGTTACCCATTAAAGAATATAGACTTTTACTGTCGGCAACGATTTTTCGGATAGTGTCATCCGCTAATATTTCGTCCCAAAGCGCTAAGACACGGACAGGCTGATCGCAGCGTTTCAATGTATAGGCATAGTGTTCATCACAGATACCCATTTCCGTCCATTGTCCCTGATGAATACTGCCGTTGTGACGATAGCTAAGCGCCAACAATGGCTTTTCTTCCAGCCATTGTTGCAGAAGGTTCAGCCATGACTCCCCATCGAGATCCTTTTCCGGCTGATTTATATCCTCAGCACCTGCTTCTTTTTCTGATGCTATATTATTGTCACTTCTAACCAAATCGTCGATGCTATCTGAGAATAACCCGAATTCCTTTTGTTCTATATCCGATAAATTGGCGGGGTCCTTTTTCGATACGGGACGTTTTTGGGCAGAGCGAGAAGGATTCTCCGGGTCACCTTCCCCACCGATGACAGCCGCTAAGCTCTGTTCAAATAGAGCAGCTACTTTATACAGGCTATAATGATGGAGGATTTTTTTACTGTTTTCACGGTTGGGCTCTTGCCACCGAAGCTGTTCTAACGTATGTTCTACTGGAACATCATGAATCATTGCCGCCAGCTTTTTACTGAGTAAGGCCTGCTCAGCATAGGTATTCAGCAATTCATTTAACTTCTTACCGGATACTTTATCTTTATTCTGCAGAACGTTCTCCACAGAGCCAAATTCATGCAATAATTTCAATGCCGTCTTTTCGCCAACTCCCGGAATACCGGGGATATTATCCGAGGTATCGCCCATAAGGCCTTTTAAGTCAATAATCTGGGCAGGGGTTAATTCATACCTTTCGTAGAGTCTTTCTGCGTTATAGCTCTCGACTTCGGAAATCCCTTTGACCGTTAGTAATACATTCGTTCTGGGATTGATCAGCTGCAATGCGTCCTTGTCGCCTGTAAAGATACTGACATTAATATCATGGGCAATCGCCAGATCATTCACAGTTGCAATAATATCATCGGCCTCATAGCCTCCCAATTCCAGGATGGGCACGGACATGGCCTGCAGGATGTCTTTAAGATATCCAAATTGTGGTTTTAATGTTTCAGGGGTTTCCTTCCGATGGGCTTTGTATCCTTCATACTGTTCGATACGAACAGTCGCTTTCGTTTTATCAAAAGCCACCACCCAATAGTCCGGCTTCTGTTCTTTTTGCAGCCTGAACAACATGGTCAGAAAACCATGTACCGCATTCGTTGGTCGTCCGTCCGCGGAGGTCAGCGGCGGAAGCGCATAAAAAGCTCTATTAATCAGACTGTTACCGTCCAATATCAGCATATGGGGCATGAGCAGGCTCCTTTCAGGGCAATCCAGTTCATATTTTCCTTTTATATCATAACCTTTTCTCGGATCAATAACAACAATGATTATCAGTTTGAATACGACGGGAGTATGCAATAAACAAGGCATTGCGTGTCATTGATGATCTTTGTTCGGCAGTTGTACATCCGTGTACAGAAAAAAATAGGTGCTGCGAACAACAAAAATGGTTTGCAGCACCTATAAGAATATTGCCAATTATTAGTGATGATCGAATACAGTCGGCTTCTTCGTCAGATTGACAGGGTTTTGCTCCATATCATCTAATTTTTCCCACATATCATAGCCAAGATAATATTTTCTGGGCTGCGGTGTCTTGCCTTGAGCGATCAAATCCAATCCGGCTTTGACCTTATCCGGTGTGGCAGGCAGTTCGTAAATCCTTACCCCGCAGGCATTATAAATGGCATTGATAACCGACATATGCGGTCCTGCCTGGAAGACTTCGGAGCAACCGGAAGATCCGAACGGACCTGTGGGCCTCATGGATACGACGGTATCGATTGACAGCTCATCCGGAACATCGCCGATGAACGAAAATCCGGAATTGGCGAGTCCGGTATGCTTTTGCGGATCGGAATACTGTTCGCGGAGGGCATAACCGGCAGAGTGCATCATGCCGCTATACCCCTGACCTTCAAAGGACAGGATATTTCCGATCGGGCCGCAGTCGACAACGGCATGCATTTTCAGCAACTTTGTCTTTCCCGTTGTGGTGTCGACTTCGACCATCGAAAGAAACGTTCCCCACATATACTCGGCAGAAGGATTCCCCTGGCACGTATTGGGATCAAGGGGTTTGGTGATTGACGTCGTATCGGATACTCCCAAGTATTTGGTGGGAATTCCGTCGGCAACCATCTCATCATAGGTACGGAAAGTGCCGTCCTCTTTCTTCATTGCCTTCATCAATTTGTCAGCAGCATCTAACGTGGCGCGACCTGTCACATAGTGCGTGCGGCTGCCGGCTGCCGGGCCGGTATTCGGGCAAAGCCCGGTATCGTTCATACAGAGTTTGATTTGCTCGGGTTTCAGGCCTAACGGTCTTAGCGCTTCATACGTGAATACGAGGGCGTGTGCGTCCGTTCCTTGTCCCTGATCTTCGGCGGTGTTAAAGTTAGTAACCGTTCCGTCCGGATTTAGTTCCAAAGCCACCTCCGCATGATCCGGCCCGCCGGTGGTATTATAACAGCTGTTAGATATCCCAACGCCGATCTTCATAAGGGGTGTGCTGTTTTTCTTGGCATAATCTATTGCCGCCTCATAGACAGGACGCATTTTTTCGTAAATCTGCGGATAGGGGTATACAGATAACGTGTGACCGCTATTGGTGGTATCGCCCTCATGGTAACTGTTGATAGCTCGGAATTCAAACGGATCGATTCCAGCTTTCTCTGCCAGCATATCCATCAGGTGCTCAAATACAGTGAAACACGGCGGCGATGTCGCAGCGCGATAAGGCGCTGTCATGGCAACATTGGAAATAGCTACCGAGGACAATGCCCGGATGTTCGGAATATAGTAAGTCATTCCGGTATAGCGGGTCCCGCCTTCTGCAACCGGGAAACCAAATTCAGCATACGCACCGGTATCAAACACCGTTTCATATTCCAGCGCTGTCAGCTTGCCGTTTTTATCACAGGCCAGTTTTCCGTTACTAAAACAGCCTTGACGTTTTCCGGTGATATGCTGATGCTCATCATAACTGAGGGTCATGGTGCAAGGTTTGCCGGTTGCCAAGGTGGCTACTGCCATCAACGCATAGGTAAGAACACCGCCCGAATACCCAAAGCTGGCACCGGTCGGATTTTCAATAATCCTGATTTTATCATTGGGTACCCCAATCCCTCTGGCTATCATCATAATACTCATGTACAGGGCCAGGGTCTTACAGTGAATCGTTACGACGCCCTGTTCGTCAACATACGCCTGTACCGTATCCGGTTCCAAAACCAGATGTGGTTCATGCTGGGAGTGGAAACTTCCCTCGACTACAAAGTCCGAGTTTTCCATGATCTTGCGTGTATCTTCCCCTTTCCGCAACGGGAAGGTTCCATAGATATTCGGATGCTCGGGGTGAAGCTGCATTGCGCCTTCGGCACAGGAGTCCAGGATATTTTTATAGGCCGGAAGCTCTTCAATTTTCAGTTCAACCTTTTTAGCCGCTGCCCTGGCTTCTTCCCTTGTCCTGGCAGCGACCAGGGCGACGACATCCCCGCAGCGCAGGATTTTATTCTCCACCAGAATATAATGGTCAAAGCCGTCACAGCGAGAATGCGGACTGCTGCAGGGGAACATTGTACGGTTTGTTCCCTGAACGTCCTTATAAGTAATGATTTTTTCCACGCCGGGCATTTTCTCCGCTTCGGAGGTGTCGATCGAAATTAAATTGCCATGATCAACCCCGGGCAGGACTACGGCAATATGAAGTGCACCGGGCATTTTCATGCCGATGTCGTCACCATAATCACAAAGGCCGGTTACTTTAGCCAAGGCGGCGGGACGTGGATATCCTGTCCCGTAGATTTTCCCGTCAGTCGGGACTTTATACTGAATGTCTTCCATGGTCCATTCGCCGCGGATCACTTTGGCCGCAGCCAGAACAGAATCGACAATCGGTTTGTAACCGGTACATCGACAGGCGTTATGGTTTTTCTGGAACCAAGCCCGTACTTCCTGGCGTGTCGGATTATTGTTTTGATCCAGCAACACCTTAGCCGAAACAATAAAACCGGGTGAACAAAAACCGCATTGTACTGCACCATACGTAATAAATGCCTGCTGCAGCGGATGAAGGCTGGTCGGGGTACCGATTCCTTCGATGGTGACGATCATACTTCCTTCACTGATATTTTTCATTTTTTTTATGCAGCCGCGTGTTACCTCTCCATTCAGGATTACAGAACAGATACCGCATTGTCCCACTTTACACCCTACCTTTGTTCCGGTAAGCCCAAGACGCCTTACCACATCGGCGAGTGTATCTTTTTCTTTGTCGCAGATGAGCATACGATCTACACCGTTAATGTTTAAGATCATTTTGCTTAAGGCCATTTATTCTACTCCTCCCTTTTGTTGCTTTGAGCAATAAATAAGTCGATAGATTCTCCTAAAATAATTATATCGAAGTGAGTTTTTTGAGCACTATTCTATCTGCACAAAGATAGCCTTATGCAGTATTATGACTTAGTGCGAAATGTACAGGTTTCCGTCACTATCCTATTGTTGCCAATAATTGAGTTGAAGCAATAATAAAAATAAAATATAATTACATTGAGTTAATAATGTTTTTGTTTAATTATTATTGACTTTGTTTGTTTCATATTGCATATAGCACTTAATTAAATCCATTTTATTCAGAAATTTCGACTAACATTATAATATTTGTATTAAATAAATAATGAGGGTCTTTATGAAAATCAGTATGTATACTGTTGAAAATGCAATAAAACCGTATATCATCGAAAAAACACTCCGAAGCGATGCCGCAATGATGATCGAGTCTGCTTTATTTTTAGATTCAGAAACAGAATTATATCGCGCAGACTGTCTTTATGTCTGTCTGTCCAAGCATCTACCAATCCCTATACTCATACCCGATAAAACAAATATTATCTGTCTGGGCAAACCTTCCGCTTACGCCGTCGAAGCCTATGCGCATATTAATCTGATTCTTGTTTCTGATGACATAAATCTTAAAAAATTCTTTAATACTATCCTTGGCACTTTGGAAAAATACACTATGTGGGAAGAAAAATTGGATTGCTTACTGAAAAACCATGCTTCTTTACAGGAATTCTTAGATCTTGGGGCAGTAATATTCAAAGAACCGATGTGTCTTTTAGATTATCACCATAACGTCCTGGCAACCACCTCCATGATTGATTCCCAGGATGATGATTTCTGGACATACCTAAAAAAAGGGTATATCAATAACAGTCCAGAAATTATATCCCATAAGCAAGACAAATTTAACGATATTGTTGACGCCCGTTCCCCGGTCGCGATGATCTCCAGTATCAGCGGAAAATACAAGCTAATATCCGCAATCTATGTTGATAATAAACCCATTGCGTTCTTAGCTATGATCCATAGCACAAAAGATAAAAACAATCCGTTTGATATCTATGTCCAGCAACTTTTTAATTTCTTTGTCAATAGCATCACCCAGCGCTTGCATCAATCGGCCTTAACAAGTAAAAACAAACAGTTGGCGGATGAAAAACAAAACGGTGCTATTCAATCCAATTTCAATATACCCGGTCTCGATTTAACTCAGATATTAAAATATTTTGATTTTAAAGCAGGCAAACAATTTCAAATCGCATTATTCCAATTTAACGAACCACAAAAAAAGCCTGACCACGTTATTGAGATCAGCTATACCATTGAAGCAGCAATTCCTTATTCCAAATGTGTCCTGAGCGGAGAGCTGTTTATCGCAGTTATCGATCTCCAGTATCACGCTTACCTGCCGAAGGCTGTAGCCAAACGGTTTATAGGTATTCTTGAAAAAAATGATGGCTATTGTGTCTTAAGTCCTGTTTTTCACCTCAGCGAAGAGCTACCGCATGTTTTATTGCAGGTTTCGGAAGTCATCAATTTTTGTATGCGACTTCAACCGGATACCCGTTTAAATCATTATCATGATTACGCGGTTCTTCATTGTCTAAAAGCATTGTCGGAAAACGAGAATATGTCCTATATTCTTCACCCGATGCTGCGAAAGTTAATTGACTATGATATAAAATACGGTACAGATTATTATGATACATTAAAGGTCTATCTAAAAAATAATTGCTCCATTGCCGAATCCGCAATTATCAAACACATGCACCGTAATTCATTTCTTTATCGGATTAAACGGATCAAGGAGCTCCTAAACAACGATCTCGACGACTGCGACTTAAGATTCAAATTACTTTTTTCAATTTATTATTTAGATTGTGAAAATATCATTACAAATTGGGTAGATTGATCTTTTCCCACACGGATAAACAATAACCAATTTTGGCTGTTTTCATGCTCTCCTTTACACTATAGGCTTTTTCACAGGTTCCTAAGATACTTTCCCAAAATAAGGATAACGAGCCATATTTCATAATCAGTCCGGCAATAAACTCTTTATAGACGGTGGTTTCGTCCTGCCAAGCATCAAGTTTAAATCCCGCCGCAGTAAACTCTGTCAGCAATACGTCACGGGTCGCAATCCCGTCCACACTGGTTATCATCGGAAGGCCGGAACATTCTCCAGTCTTTTCTCTTAAATACAAGTCACTGACGATCAGTTTACCTCCGGGAAGAAGTACCCGGTTTATTTGAGCTAAAGCCAGAGGTTTATCAGCAAAGAGACTGAAGGTACATTCGCAAAAAATACCGTTTAGCGATTGGTCCGCATAAGGAAGATCATACACATCCCCCACTTGGACTTCAAGTGCATTATTCTGGCTTTTGGCTTTTTGGATCAGTTTCTCCGAGATATCTATCCCCATGGCTTGCATGCCGTAGTCCTTAATAAGTAATTCGACCGTCTTGCCGCAGCCGCAGCCAATATCGAGAATGCGGCTATCGACAGGAAATCCTGCAATTCCCATTGCTTTCCGTGTTAATTCCAATCCGCCTGGGCGCAAGGTATCTTCCGCAGCCATTTGGAATTGTTCATCTTCATAAAGTCTGCTCAGATAATCTGTCATTCTTGGACTAACCTCCTCAATGTTTATAGTATGTCCATTTCTTTTATCCTCGGTTTACCTTATTAATAAACACTATTGATAAAACTGTATCCTATTTTATTTTTCAAATGATACAGTTCAGATTTCTTGTCTTTACTGTTTCGCCAAGCGTAGATCTTCAATTTTTCTTTTACTTGTCCCCTTAGATATTGGTATGTCTGCCCAATGCGTGCTGATATTAACAACTAAAATACCCACTGTAAGGCCTTTTTGTACAGCGGGAATTGTTCGCAATATATCCGTTATCTCTTGCGGATCGACACTATTTGTTTCAGTCGCCTTTATCAGGACATTTAGATGCTCCTGGCCGTTTTTCTCTTCAATCCGGCATCGGTAATCTAAAACAGCATTGTGTTTAAAAAGAGCCTCATCCAGATCGATAATGGAAAAATCACTATTTGCAATTTTTTTCCTGCCGGATATTCTTCCTTGAACCACTTCCATCCGCCTTAAAACTGATCCGCAGGGGCAAGGATCAGGGAGAAAACGGCTGATATCTCCGGTCCGGTAACGAATCAGCGGCATTCCGTTACGGGTTAGCGTCGTAAAAACAACTTCACCGTACTCGCCGTCCGGAACACACTTTCTTGTTTCGGGGTCGATTATTTCAAAGTAGAGATCGGCTTCCCGCAGATGATAATCCAAAAGGGCACTGCATTGAACACCGCCGCCAAGCCCCATTTCAGTCATCCCATAATGGTTGAAAACGCTGCATCCCCACCGATTTGCGACAGCTTCAGAGATAGCCTGCGGGACATAATCGGTAGTCAGCAGAACGCTATTTATTCTATTTCGCAGCTTTTCTCCTTCTTGGTGCCGAGCCATTCTCAATACGTGTGTTGGAATTCCGACCATGGCGTCGGTGCGATTATGCAATGCACAGGAAATGGCATCTGCCGTATTATAAACGGGGCCAAAGGGTATTGGGACTGCCCCCATCCTCTTCAGCGCTATGCCTAACAGATCCCCAACACTCCCCGGCAGTTCCCACGGCAGCAGAATAAGGACCCGATCCCGAGGTCCTACTAAATTACGCATCCCATAGTCAAAAAAGTCGATGGTCAGTTCCTGATCTTCTTTTGTAAAAAACAGGCGTTTGGGGGCGCCTGTTGTACCCGAAGACTGCAAGCTAACAATCCGTTCAATCTCTCTCTGCGAGGTGCAGACAAAAGCATGCGGATTTTCGGCTATATCCTGAGGAAAGGTAAACGGCAGTTCAGCAAACCGGACGAAGTCCGTGATTTTTCCCGGATCAATCATGGCTAAAGTTTTGCGGTAAAACGCACTTTTATCTTTGGCCAAGGTTATTGTTTTCTGCAATTGAGCAATTTGATAGCTGAAGATGGCATTTTTGCTCAACACACCGGGTTCCACTCCTATTTTGCCGGCTATCCATTCATCTAAAGGCGTCTTTATCACGTTCGATCACACACCTTCTACATCCCTCTTTCCGTTGTCCTTGACTGGGCTGTTCAAAACAAATTGTATTCGTCCGAAAATGATGGTATTATTCTGCCGCCTCATCGTCATGATGCCCGCAGTCACATGTTTCTTGACTGTGATCGTGTGGAATCCATTCTTTTCCATTATATTCGCGAATGATATCCAGTTCGTAGGCATCCATAAGCGCCAAAGCCTTTAATGCTGTATGACCGGCAGCAAAATAGCGGGTCACCTGCGCCGCTGCTAGTGCTTCAAAAGCATCCTCTTCGATCGTGCCGGAAATCAGCGCCTCACAATCCTGTTCCAAGATCTTATTAACCATTGCCATCCCGTGCCCATTCGTACCTTCCGGATTTTCAAAAACCTCAAAGGACATATCATCTGTCTCGGAAACAAGCAGAAAAGCACTTGCCTCAAATGCTTCTGAGACAATGCTATCCGGCATATTTCCATTTACTGCAACTGCAATTTTCACAAGCCTCATCCTTTCATCATGTGATAGAATATTCTACCCATAGTGAGATACGATATGGATTCTTCTTTCTTTACTAATGCTTATTTCCCGCGATACAGCGAACGACCGTCACGGCTGGTAAGGTTATAAGCGCAGAACGGGATTGCTTTCCCCTTAACGATAACCGGAACACAGCAGTATTTTAAGCGTTCCAGATCTATATTTTCAGCATCCTGAAAGGTCATACACGTAATACTGAGACGGTAATTCCTTAGTCTGTCCAGCATAGCATCCCAGCTGTCAGGTTCTTTTAACGGTTGCTTACCCGTATTTCCCGGACTGCAGTTAGCTGAACTATTCTGTATTTCCCATCGCTGAGCGACAAAATTCTGCGCTTTTATCACTGATGCCTGTTGATTATTTTCCGAACTGCAGCATGTATTCTTTTTGGGGGTGCACGAGGTCAGTTTACCGTCTTCGAAATAGACAAAATCGCCATGGAATGAGCATAATGCACTTTCGCAATCTGAAGGCGCAAAATCAGTCATTTTCAGCAGTCCGTCGGTCTGCTCTTCCAACGCCCGGAGTACCTCCGGCAGCGTGATCCGATCCCTGTCATCCGGAGGCTCAGGATACCTGCCAAAATAGCTGACCGGTTGAAAATGCACCCCGCGAATTACCGGCATTCCTTTTAAGGCATAGCGCACAATCTCTCCGATCTGATCTGTATTAACCCCAGGTACGAGCGTCGGAACTAAAACCACCCCCAGATGGTTACGACCGCAATTATCAATCGCTTTCTCTTTGAGGGCAAACAAATCTTTACCCCGTAAATCTCTGTATATTTCATCTTTCATACCGTCAAACTGAAGGAATACGGTTGAAAGTCCGGCATCCTTTAACGCTCTGACATACTCCGGATCTTCAGCCAAACGGATGCCGTTGGTATTCAATTGAAAAAATGTATACCCCAATTGCCGTGCTGCTGTAATGATTTCCGGTAAATCGTCACGTACCGTCGGTTCTCCGCCGGATAATTGAATATTGCATTTGCCTGTCGTATTCCAGATTATCCGCAACTGATCCACAATATCAGCCACGGGGGGATCTTTTGTAACATTATCTTCAGGTCCTTCACCCAGGCATCTACCGGCATCGGCAAAACAAATCGGGCAACGCAGATTACAGCGTTCTGTCACTTCGATCTGACTGCAGCAGATCTGCTGACTATGACTGGGACATAACCCGCAGTCATAGGGACATCCCTTAGCTACTTCTGTCAGGGAAACCTTTGGGTATTCCGGTTCTTTCTCGCGATACCAGGTGAGATAGTCTGGTTTGCCCCGCCAAATTACTGACTGGAATTGGCCATGATCCGGACATGCCTTCCGGATATAAACGGAGTCACCGATTTTGAGCCGCTCAGCTTCGATTTGTCGTAAACATACAGGACAAACACTCGTCGTATATCCAATTACTTCACCGTTTGTTTTAAGCTGCATGATCCGTACCGTTTCCTTTCGTTTCCTTTCGTTTCCTTTCGTTTGTATCCTTTTCTTTGTTTCTTTTCCTTTTTGTTCAAATGCATTTCTAATCCATGTTTACATGGGTATATCTGCGCATCATATTCAATCTGGAATCTTTCGGCTATAACTTCAGACCGTTAATTTCCATAAGCTCCATCGCTTTATCATAGGTAGCCGCCAGGATATGGGGGCATTTTGTTGTACGGTTCATTGGATTCCCGTCCAGGATAGCCTGACAGGTAATATCGCCGTTGCTCTCTTCATACTCACTTTTAAACCATTCAACAACATCGGTTATGATGATCTTAGCATCTTCCGGTTGCAGCAACGCAATCAAGCAAGCGGTACTGGTTAGAATACCGCAAACCATATCCGTTTGCATCCCGTCGCACAAACCGCGCATCGCCTGGATCAATTCCGGGTTATCTTCAAGCTGCGCATCCTCCATCCCCATTTTCAGCAAGATCTGACTGCAGCAGTATCCGTTTAATCGCAGTTCAAACAAACGTGAAAAATCTACCATCGCGGATTATATCCTTTCTTAGAGAATGAATATTACAATTATTCCAGACAAATTAGAAAGTATAAGCAAACTAAAGAGCTTCGATCAACACATCCATAATACCGCCGCAGACCATGCCTTCATCCTCGGCCACCGAGCCTGTCATATCGACCCGCTGGATCCGGTATCCGCCGTCCAGAATAATATCCCGTGCCGTATGGATAACAGCTCCTTCACTGCAGCCGCCGCCGATGCTGCCCAGTATTCTTCCGTCACGCCATACCAGCATTTTGGCACCGGCTTTTCGCGGGACGGAACCCTTAGTAGCGATGATGGTGACAATGGCTTTTTGGTCCTGTCGGTCCATACTCAATTCATCAATCACATCCCGATCAAATTCGGTCCAGTTGATTTTGGCGGATTCCCGTCCCAGCCGTGGGTTCTCCAATCGGCGATAGCTGATTACCTGTCCCAGAATTGAAATTGCAATTTCTTCGGGAGTAACGGCTCCAATTTCCAAACCGATCGGGGTATTTACTTTTTCAATCATTTCTCTCGCGGAACCTTCACTGATCAGTTGCTCTTTCACACCCTGAACCCGCCGTCGTGACCCAATCATCCCGGCATACGCCCATTGCCTTTTTGCTATTTCTCTTAGACAGACGCTATCATAACGGTGCCCTCGTGTTACGATTACAACGTAGGTAAAGCGATTGAATTTAAGATGTTCAAAACATGTTTCAAAGCTTTCACAGAGGACCTGATCGGCTTCAGGG
Organism: Dehalobacter sp. DCM; assembly: GCF_024972775.1. NCBI lineage: Bacteria > Bacillati > Bacillota > Clostridia > Eubacteriales > Desulfitobacteriaceae > Dehalobacter > Dehalobacter sp. DCM. Next base: position 2,662,720 of record NZ_CP092282.1, read on the forward strand.
AAACGCTGCTTATTGGCAAACGATAATCTGTCATCCACTACCGTGACTGAAAAACCCAGTCGCGATCCAAATTCGCATAACGGTTTGGCAATATGGCCGCCGCCAAAAATAATCAAACCTGGTTCAGGAAAGAAGGGTTCAATAACCACAGTATTTTGATCCGGTGCCTGTCCTGTAATTACCTGCAGTTCACCCGTATCTAAAGCGATCCGGATCGCTTCCCTGATCTTCGGGTCTATCGTCTTCTGAAGATCAGCCTGCTCCAAGCTATCCTCCGTATAAAATTGTTTTACCGAAATGCATTTGTCTTCGCTGCTGCCTGTGGTAAGTGTTGTTACCATGAACACCTTTTTCCCTTTATTCAGCGCGTTATTGATCTGACGATAAATATCCATAAGAGACCATCCTTCCGTTTACCTTAATCCTGTACTTTGGCCTGCAAAAAAGAAATCAGGACGTAGGATCATCGTATCGTTGGTTAATTTCCAGGATCTGATAGCTGCCTGAACTTACCCGGATAAGACTCACACCGGCATAATTTTGTTCGATAATAAATAGCTGCTGCAGCGGCAGTGCCATTAAATGACAGAGAATGACACGGTTGACCCCGGCATGGGCGACGATTGCCAGATTACCATCCGTATTCTTGACAACATCAAGGAATGCAGGCAGCACTCGGCGCTGAAGGTCTGATAAGCTTTCTCCTTCGGGTGGCTGAAAATTGGCTAAATCATTGCCTCTGCGGCAGTAATCGTCCGGATAAGCTTCTCTGATTTCCTGATGGCTTTTGCCCTCCCACTTGCCCATATTAATTTCCCGGAAAGCGTCAATCATGTGGTGTGAACAAAGGGACTTTGCCGCGACGATGGCAGCTGTCTGTTCCGCTCTGTGCAGATCGCTGGAAAAAACGGTCTGGAGTTGTTTCGCTTTCAATGCCTCGGCCAACCTTTCGGCCTGCTCCCTGCCGGCAAGACTCAGATCCGGATCGGATTGCCCCCCCAGATAACGTTTTTGATCATCAATTCGTAACGGCTCAGCATGTCTGATTAGGAAAATCATTTTCTCCATATGGCAACTCCACGGTTCTTCTATCCATCTTTACTTTTTATCCATCTTTTCTTTTTATAGCTCTTTAATTTTTATCTCGCTTTACTTGCGGTAAGGGATAATTCGGATAAAATAGCGTTCAGTTTTTTCCCAAGTTTCTGTTCGACGTTTTGTTTGATTGTCTCCGCTTGCCCAATCCGTTTGCGGATAATGTCCTGTACTTCTTGTTCTTTGTATTTGTCCATACGTAGCGTTAAGCGTTCCTCCAACGGCACAAAGTGATCCCCCGAGATTATTTTATCGGCCAGATAAAGAATGGTCCGCTCGTTAATTTCTTGCAAACTTTCGGGTTCAAGCTCCATATGCGTGCCGATGAGATCTGCGATCTCAGGATAGCCCAGAGAAACGATAATATCCCGACCCTTCATCGCATGGTTCTTTTCTCCTTTGGCTACATCGTGCAGCATAGCCGCTGCCATAATCACTCCTAAATGTAATCGCATTCCGCTGCTGTTTAAATACTCGGAAAGCGTTTCCGCTGCCCGGGTGACCGCAAGGATATGGGCCAGAACTTTCTCCTGGGGCTGATATTTCTGCAGGATAGCCAGACACTCCTCACGGGTTGGAAAAAAAGGCATTTCCCCGCGAATCAAATTCAAATAATCCGTCTCCGTATCGATGTCTATAAGGATGCCTTCATCGTCAACCGCAACATCACGTGTCTCTTTTCCCAATGCCGTCAGCAGGGTCTGAAGACCACCTTTAGGCTCGCCGCTTAGAATTGCATCTTTGAACCCTGTCGTTATCAATGGCGGATGCCCTCTTTTCCCGTTATAAACAGGATAGATCACATCACACGGTTTTTCGGCATTGTTTTGTAATAATTTAAGCACCGTATCCGGCTTAACAGCGGCGTAATCAACCGGTAGAAAGAAAAATGCTTCTGTAGCATCATCCAGGGTTCTAACGCCCTGTTGGACAGAAGTGTACATTCCACCGTGATATTTGTCATTGATAATTGCTTTGACGCCCAAACGGTCAAGAACCGGAAGAAGCAGATGTGCTTTGTGCCCTATGATGACCCGAATATCCTCAATGCCTGCCTCTCTAAAGGTTGCGATCGTATTCTCAATAACCAGAGATGAGCCGATCGGCAATAACGGCTTATATAAGCCCATGCGTGAAGAATAACCGGCAGCCGGTATAATCGCAGCAATTTTACGCAATGGAATCAACCCCGTTCCTTGAGTTTTTCTTGGCAATTAACAGATAATATCCCAGTCTGAGATCTTGAGGCAATTCCGTACAGCGACTCTGACAGCCTTGACAGGCATTTTTCCAGAATTCTGTCAGAGATCCGTATTTAAAAATAATTTCAGCGCTAAGTTGTTTTAATTTATCGGTATGATCTTCCCAGAGGATCACGTCATACCCCGCGACTGTCAAGAACATGATGATTGTTTCTTTTTTCATTAATCCGCTCGGTACCGTAGGCGCCGATTCGATTTCGTTTTGTCTGCTGCCCATGCCTTCTGCAGGCCCTGGCATCGATCGCAGATAGAGATCACTCACAATCAGCCAGCCGTCACTTTTCAACACGCGGGAAAATTCCTGCAATGCCTGGCCAAGATCAGAGAAATCTGACAGACTGCATTCCGCAAGGAGCGCATCCATACTGTTTTTTGCAAAGGAAACGCTTTCCGCACAGCCTTTTTTTATTGGAAGCCACGCACAACGGCGAATTCCCAATTCGAGCATCCTGTCCGATGGATCGATACCGACGGCTGCAAGTTGGTATTTTTTGATTAAATATTCAACACTTGCACCGGTGCCACAACCAACATCCAAGAGATGACTGCCTGCTTTTAATCCGCAAAAATTAATGGCCTGGTCAGTCAAGCGATAACCGCCCGGTCTGACGGTTTCTCCGGTCACCACCCGCAATGCTTCACACTTCGCTTGGCCGATGCCCATTAATTCAGGCATTATAAGTTCCTCCAAATTAACTTTGGTTTTACTGCGCGAATCACTTACCGAAACCGCAATCCGGATAAGTACACTCCGGGCAGCTCAGACACATACTGCCATGTCCTAATTTAATAATTTCGTCTCGTGTGATGATTTCTCCTGCCAGTACTCTTGGAAAGATTAAATCAAAGATACTGGTACGACTGTACATGACACACCCCGGTAATCCCATGACCGGAATATCCCCAATATAGGCCATCATAAACATGGCTCCGGGTAAAACCGGTGCGCCATAAGTCACGACTCTTCCCCCCGCCTGACGAATGCCTTCCGGTGTGACATCATCCGGATCAACTGACATCCCGCCGGTGGTTAAGATCAAATCTGCTCCTTGGGTAACCATGCTCTGAATCGCGCTGACGATCATCGCCACTGAATCGGAGACAATGACTTGCTTAAGGACAGTACTGCCAACTTCTTCAACTTTTTTGCGCAATACCGGCCCAAATGCATCTTTGATCCGCCCTTCATACACTTCACTGCCCGTGGTGATGATGCCGACTTTAAATGTTTGATACGGCTTGATTTCAATTACCGGAAAATTGTGACGTGCCGAATCTTCCAGATCTTTGATTAGTGTATTTTCGATTACTAACGGGATGATCCGCGTCCCGGCAACGACTTTTCCTGCTGTGACCCTCTGATTTGTATGCAAACAGGAGAGGATCGTCCCTTGAAAAGTATTCACCGCATCGAGTCCTTGCAGATTGACTTTGAGTAAGCCGTCAATTTCTGAAGACAGCTCCACTTTACCTTCTCTGGGTACCGATAGCTTTAGACCGTTGCCTGCAACTGCCTTGGCAATCCGCAGTGCCGCCTCGTCTTCATGAATGAAGCCGTCGGCTAGATCCCAGACAAAAATGTTCTTCTTACCCATATTCAACAGGTGCGGAATATCTTCTTTCTTTATGATATGTCCTTTCCTGAATCGCACGCCTTTGAATTTGCCAGGCACAATTTGCGTCAGATCATGACCAAGAACCATTCCTTCAGCTGCTTCTACCGCAACCGTTTTCATGACATATCCCCTCCTACTTATCTTCCAACAACGTTTCAACTTCTTTAATTTTGCCTTTAACGATATCCTCAGAAATATAAACCTGTCCGCACACAGGACAGCGCGGTAGCGAAGCCTCAAAATTAAACCCCAAATAGGTAAAAGAGGTTTTTTGCTGTTCCATAGCCGCGTTGCATTTCAAGCATAGAAGATGGTTTTCTGCCGCTGATTCTTTTACTCTTTCTTGCTCACTCATAGATCCTGTCCTCTATTCTCATACGATGGGCATAAATATTTACTAAACAAAACCCGTTTTCTTCTGGGCGGTAAACGACCCAATAGGTCATGATCCCCAGCTGCTGGTGGGCAACATAATGACCAGTTGTTTGATCCAGCAGTTTCTGCCCGGTTTCTTCACTGCGGCGGATGACCTCTTCCGCATCTTCCCTGATAATCAAATCACCGTCCATTTTATCCATTAACTCCGGCGGAATGATGATATTCAAGGTATTCTCCTTAATAATATCTTTTTTTGTTAGATTATTCATCTGTTTTATTTCATCGGTGGCTAACAGACTGTATTTTTCAACCATGAGCGCCTTTAATTTCATCCTATTATCTCTGCTGTCGCTCAAGTGGACTGGCTTACGTTTGAAGCGTACGTCCAAATCTTTTCCGAGCAACAGATCAAGCACGTGGATCACCGGCTTTCCCTGGTGAGCAAATATCTCCCGGCAATTAATACAGTAGGTTACGTAATCGCAGGGACTGTTGCGGACGCGGTTTTGGGCAATTTCTGCCATCAGTGTCGGATTGACCGCCTGGATATGTCCGCCATAGCCACAGCATTGCGCTTCTCTGCCGTGATAGGGCCGCTCGGCTAAATCATACCCCAATGCGGATAGGATGTGACGTACGTCCGCCTGTGTTTGGGTGAAATGCCGGCTGGCGCACGGATCAAAGACGGTCAGGGTTTCGTCCTGTTTAATTGGCATCCAGTCCGGAAGTCCATTTTCCGCGATGACGTGATATATTGGGAGCAGCGGGATCTCCGGTAAATTACCCTTCAAAATCTTTGCGCAGGAAGAACAGGCGGTGATTAAAACAGGTCGTCCAAAACGTTCCCAGCTTATTCTCAATTGGCCGTGTAATTCTTGAAATTCGCCCTCACGCCCTGCCCAGTGTGCCGGTGCGCCGCAGCAACTCAGCCATAATCCGACTCCTCCTTCCAGATGAGACTCGAGATAGGCATAGCTTGCTGTCACATAATCCGGATCCGATCCGCCAAGCTGGCATCCCGGAAAAAAGACATACCGGCAGGCACTGTTCTCTCCGAGTTCCAGATAGGCTTTTGCCGATTGGGAGAAGGCCATGTCTCTTAGCCAAAAGTCGTGAAAAGCCGGAGGTAACGCGTCTTCACGATGCAATTCACGTCTGCTTTCCAGGAATATCTCCTCAAAATCCAAATCTGTTGGACAGATTTCATGGCATAAACCACAGAGATTACAGGAGTTGATCTGCCTGGATGCAAGCCGTGTGGTCATGCCTTTAACGGGGTTCATCGACATAGTCACATCTTCAATCATTTTTTTGGGGTCCTTGCGATAATTCGTCAGCAAGGCACAGGCATCAGAGCAGTTAGTGCATGTACATAGCAAGCATCGTCCGGCTTCTTCCGATACTTCCTGATAAGTATATCTTGCATCTGTAGAGGGTTCCACTCGCATCCTTATTGTTGACGGAAGTTTTGACCTGACCCGTTTTTCGATTGCATCACAGTACAAACGCGTCGCCTTTTTCTCATACAGGCCGGCTTCACCGCCCATTGATCCGATTTTCAGATAGGTCTCAATCGCGTCGGCAACACGCAGTCCTTCCCGCAGCGGGATAAGGACTGAACGGGCATTTTGGCCGGCACTGCTCATGAAGACACCCTGCTTTTTTGTACCAAGGGTCACGGGATCCCACCCGTCATCCAAACCAAAACGGGTTCCGTTTTTTCCTGTCGCTATATAGATCGCATCTGTATTCAAATCATCAAGCGCCATTACTTTCTTTTCAGGGTAATAATGAAAGCTTTCGATTAATGACAGGCGTTCAATTTCTTGTTTAAATGCTGCGCTGAGCAAAGCATCGTTTTGGTCGTTAAAGTATCCTCCCGGCATTTGTCTGTCATCATAAAGATGAATGTGATAGCCCCTCTTGGCTAGTTTATTGGCACACCCCAGTCCGCCAAGACCGGCGCCAATAACGGCGATTGTTTTTGTTTTAGGGGGAATATAATAATTGGGATGTACTTTATCGGCTGTGAAATCACAGCAGGCTTGTTCCAGGGCCCGAATAGCTATCGACTTCTGTTTACCCAAGACACAGGCATTCTCACAAGGCCGATCGCATATACGGCAGACGATATCCGGGAAGATAACTGCATTACGGTATATTTTATATGCACTTTCCAACCGACCTTCCTGTATTTTGGCAATAAAGGCCCGCACATCCAGTGCCAGCGGGCAGGCAATGCTGCAGAAAGCCGGATCGTCACGTGTACATTTTTCACCTAAATTTCTTAACTGCATCATATCCATCCGCTGAAGCTCTCCTACAATCCGTCAGTTTATCTACATGCTATCCGTGGAAAGCGCCGCTCCTTGCCATCCATGGCATCGCGGCAGTTGTACATCCGTGTACAGAAACATCCGGACTGCAACGCAGTGTAGTCCGGATGTTGCATTAAGACTAAAATACGAGGTTAATTTTCTTAAAGATCAAATCACATCATTGAAACAGTTACTTAGCCAATCAGACTGGGTTTTTCTCCATCTCATCCAAGGTTTCCCACATATCCGAACCAAGGAAATACGGTTTTGGAGCTGTTGTCTTGCCCTGGGCCAGAGCGTCTAATTCGGCCTTTACTTTTTCCGGCCTGGCCGGTAATTCATGGATGCGGGCGCCGCAGGCATTGTAAATGGCGTTGAGGACGCAGACATGCGACCCAGCTTGGAATACTTCCGAACAGCCTGAGGAACCAAACGGATTAGACGGTCGCGGTGATTCAATGTAATCGACGGTATACTTTTCTGCGTCGGGTATCGTGTTGATGTAGGAGAAGCCGGAATTAACCAAATTGATATCCTTCTTGACATCATCATAGTCTTCCGAAAGAGCAAATCCAATACTGTGCATCATTCCCCCGAACGCTTGCCCTTCAAAGGATTGGATATTTCCGATTGTGCCGCAGTCAACCACCGCGTGCATCTTCAAGACCTTCGTCTTGCCGGTAGCAACTTCTACCTCAACCTCAGCTAAAAAGACTCCCCACATATATTCGATTGAAGGGTCACCCATGCCCGTGTTTGGATCCAGTGGGAAATTGGTACTTGTCGAATCGGAAATACCAAAATATTTGGTCGGGATGCCTTCAGCAACCATCTCATCATAGGTACGGAAGGATCCGTCAACTTTGCGCATCGCATCCATCAGTTTATTAGCGGCATCCACCGTGCAGCGTCCGGTCACATAATGCGTCCGGCTGCCTGCCGCCAGTCCGGTATCAGGGCATAGCCCGGTATCGTTCATCACCAGTTTGATCTGGTCGGGACTTAACCCTAGCGGCCGCAGTGCTTCATAGGTGTGGACCAAGGCATGCGCATCTGTTCCCTGTCCTTGATCTTCCGCCGTATTAAAGTTGGTTACTGTCCCGTCCGGGTTTAATTCCATGGCGACTTCGGCATGTTCTGGTCCGCCGCAGGTATTATAGGCACTGCAGGAAACACCAACGCCACGCCGTTTTTCCGGAGTACTTTCCTTTTTTGCTCTGGCTAAGGCTTCCTGATATACAGGCCGCATTTTATCGATCAGCGCCGCCATAGGATATACTGAGAATTTATGACCGTTATTGCTGACATCGCCGTCACGATATACGTTATTATAGCGGAACTCCAGGGGATCTATTCCAGCTTTTTCCGCCAGCATATCCATCAGTTGTTCGAAGGACGTGAAGGTCTGAGGAGCTCCGGCTGCACGGTAGGCCGTGGAATGGTTATGGTTAGTTATAGAGACCCTGCCAAGCCCCCGGGCATTCGGAATCGTGTAGCACATGCCCATAAACCGGGTAGCGCCCTCCGGTAGACCGGAACCCAATTCGGTGTATGCTCCCTTATCGAACAAGATATCAAAGTCCATACCGGTCAGCTTGCCGTTTTTATCGCATCCGATCCGGGTATTCGCGTAGGACGGCGCACGTTTTCCGGTAACATGCTGATGTTCTTCATAGTTTAAGGTAAGGGTACATGCTTTTCCTGTAGCCATTGCCGCGATGGCGACGATAGCCGGTCCAAACGGTGAGGCGGTGTAACCGAAGCTCGCGCCGGTAGGATTTTCGATGATTCTGATCTTGTCCATCGGATAACCGATACCCTGGGAGATTAGGAATAATGTTGCATAAATCCCCAGGCTCTTACAGTGGACATTGAGAATCCCTTGGTCATCAATATACGCTTGCATGGTATCCGGTTCGATTGGGAGATGCGGTTCACGCTGGGAGTAAAAACTTCCCTCAGCGACATAGTCAGATTCCTTCATGACGTCACGGGTGTCTCTCCCTTTACGCAGCGGAAATTCCATAAACATATTGGGATGCTCCGGATGGATCTGAAGGGCGCCTTCCGCTACGGCATCAAGGGCATTCATATATTCCGGCAACGGCTCAAGCTCAAACTTGACCTTTTTGGCGGCAGCCCGTGCTTCTTCATTCGTTCTGGCTGCAACCATGGCAATCACATCCCCACAGCGCAGAATCTTATTTTCAGCCAGGATCCACCGGTCAAAACCATCGCATTTCGCTCTTGGGCTCATCATCGGAAAGTTAATGCGGTTATTACCTTTGACATCCCTATAAGTAATAACTTTCTCGACGCCGGGCATTGCTTCCGCCTCTGACGTATCTATCGATAGGATATTGGCATGGGATATTCCCGGTAATACGAGTGCCAGATGCAATACCTCCGGCATCTTCATCCCGATATCATCGCCATAGTCGCAGGTGCCTGTAACCTTAGCCAACGCAGCAGGACGCGGATAGGCAGTCCCATAAATTTTGCCGTCGGCAGGGATCTTATACTGCAGATCCGTAATCGTTATTTCACCGCGCAATACTTTAGCCGCTGCCATAACGGCATCAACAATCGGTTTATAACCGGTACATCGGCAGGCATTACGGTGTTTTTGGAACCAATCGCGTACTTCTTGCCGGGTCGGATTGCAATTTTTATCCAACAGTCCTTTGGCTGAAACAATAAAGCCAGGGCTACAAAAACCGCATTGAACCCCACCAAACGCGATGAAAGCCTGCTGCAGGGCATGCAAACTGCTTGGGGTGCCAATACCTTCAATCGTTGTAATTTTATTTGCTTCAGAAACATTTTTCATCTTTTTGACACAAGAGCGGATTACGTCGCCATCGATCAATACCGAACAAGCTCCGCACTGGCCGGTATTACAGCCAATTTTTGTTCCGGTTAGACCTAAACGCCGAATAACATCGGCAAGGGTATCCTTATCCTTGTCGCAGATCAGCATTCGGTCCACACCGTTGATGTTCAGGATCATCTTGCTAAGCGCCATTAAAATATTATCCCCCTTCTAAATCGATATAGGTATGCATGTTATTAATTTAGATTATAGAGAGATATATTTTGATGGGCACTACAGCTTTTGCACAAATTTGAGAAGATAAGACAATCTTTTTTGTGCATTATATACAACATTTTCCGGCGATCAACGAATAAATTGTTCTATATGAGGAAGAAAATGCCCATCAACACGTTTCACTTATCATTTTTTGATACTTACTTAATTTTCTTGGAACAATATGTTAAAAAACCTCCTCTCTCATAGCGTTTAAGACAGATAGTCAACTCTAAGAATAAAAGACTATCTCATAAAAAATGCGATCGTGATTAGATAAATGCATAGATTGTGCCAAAGTATTGTTCCTAACCATACTATTTCATACATAATCATTTAAACAGTACATTAAATGATGTACCTATATTATTTTCTTATATTTTTATTATGTTTTTATCGTTGTTTAAAGATGTTTTTGTTTTATTTTATTGCAATAATTTTTGACTTCATTTATACATACAATTTAACGCCATTGAGAATGTTTAAATATTTGATTAATGATGAATTACACTTTTTTTCAATAGTGAAAATTTTTTTTGCGTATCCGAATAACTCTAACCTAATTTGAATGTGTTCCTTCATCAGCGATAGGTATATGTTCCTAGTCTGTTTTATAAAAAATAAGCCCGCCCATTTGGGCAAGCTTAATGTAATACACCATTTTATAGATGATAGCAAAATCACTAAAGTGATCGTTTAATAACATATTGCTTATTCCGAACGCGAATCCTTCTCCCGAATCTCCACTCGGCGGATTTTGCCGCTGATGGTCTTCGGCAGCTCGGTTACAAACTCAATAACACGCGGGTACTTATAAGGAGCTGTTACCTTTTTGACATGCTCCTGCAATTCTTTAACCATTGCATCAGAAGGCTCATAACCTTTATTCAGCACAATGGTCGCTTTGACGTTAAAGCCGCGAATCGGGTCAGGAACGCCTGTAACGGCAGATTCCAGGACAGCAGGATGCTCGGCCAAAGCCGATTCAACTTCAAATGGTCCGATACGGTAGCCGGAAGATTTGATAATATCATCGTTTCTCCCGATATACCAGAGGAACCCAAGTTCATCGCGGTATGCCAAGTCGCCGGTATGGTACAACCCATCATGCCAAGAACGATTGGTATTCGCTTCGTCCAGGAAATAACCCATAAACAAACCCTTCGTCTTGGTTGCGTAGTCCGGTGCCTTAATACAGATCTCGCCAGTAACCCCCGGATCCACTTCCTCGCCGTTTTCATCCGTAACGATCATCTGATAACCCGGTGTAGGCATACCCATGGAACCGGGCCGGGGTTGAACCCAAGGATAGAGAATGGAACAGCATACTGTTGTTTCCGATTGTCCAAAGCCTTCAAAAATACGCAAACCTGTGGCTTGGCGCCATTGGTTAAATACCTCGGGATTCAGGGCTTCTCCAGCGGTGCAGCAGTGTTTCAAGGATGACAGGTCGTAACTCTTGACATCCTCACGCAGCATGAAACGGTACATGGTTGGCGGAGCACAGAACGTCGTGATATTGTACTTTTGGAGTTTATCTAAAATATCAGCGCCGTTAAAGGCATCAAAGTCATAGGTAAAAATTGCCGACTCCCCCAGCCATTGACCATACATTTTCCCCCAGAGCGATTTTAACCAACCCGTATCCGAAATAGTAAAATGCAAGCCGCCGGGTTCCACGCGATGCCAAAAAACACCGGTCATGATGTGGCCTAACGGGTACATGAAGTCGTGTGCTACCATTTTGGGATAGCCGGTCGTGCCGGAAGAAAAAGCCATGATCATCATATCCGTGGCTTTGGTTGCCTCTTCGCCGGTGGGCCGTTGCCAGATATCGGATGCAGCTTCGATGCCGGCTTCAAAATCAAGCCAGCCTTCACCCGCATCCTTGTGCTTAGTCACCGCTTTTATTTGAACAGTTTTGCATTCCGGCAATGCTTCGTCAAAATGGCTGGTGCAATCACCATCGGCTGTAATAACAGCCATCTTGATACCTGCTGCCTGACAACGGTAAACGTAGTCCTTCGCTGTAAGCAGGTTAGTCGCCTGGACAGCCACAGCTCCGATCTTATGCAAAGCCATCATCGCATACCAGAACAGATAACTCCGCTTAAGTACCAACAGTACAAGATCACCTTTTTTAATACCAAGGGATTTAAAATAATTAGCGGTTTTATCTGAATAGCGCTTCATTTCACTGAAGGTAATCCGTTTTTCCTCACCATCGTTGCTCACCCATAACATAGCCAACTGATCCGGTTTAGTTTCTGCCATTTTATCCAGCACATCGTAGGCAAAATTAAAATCATCCGGACATGTCACCGAATAATTGCGATATAAATCGTCAAGGGTGACATACTCGTCGCGATGCCTGCCGATATATTTTTCGTACATTACCATCTAGAATCCTCCTTTATCTTCGAACTAAGTTCGCTTATTTCATCACAATGGCAAGAAACTTCGCCGCGATGTTGCCGTGGGCCTTCATCGCATGAGGAACAGCCGAATCGAAGTAAATACTGTCACCTTCGCCTAGTTCGTAGACCATCTCACCGATAAAGAATTCAATCGTTCCGGACACGACATAGTTAAATTCCTGTCCATCATGGGCATGCCGCTCCGGGATTGCGTCATTAGGTTCCACGGTGACCATAAACGGTTCTGCTTTCTTATGGCGGAAAGTAAATGCCAAATGTTTATAGTCATACGCTTTCCGTCGGTTGATATCATAGCCGCCCCCTGCTCTGACCACGCAGCAAGTGGAAAGCCTTGGCGTCTCACCGCTAATGATATCCAGAACATCGACACCTAAAATACCGGCTACATTATACAAGAAACTAAATGAAAAATCCTTTTCCCCAGCTTCGTACTGCAAATAATCCGAGACTGAAATTTCAAGCTCAGAAGCAATCTTTTCCGGAGTAAAACCAGTAGAGTCACGCAGCATTGTCAATCTTGCGCCCATATCCTTGAGTTGATCTGTCATGTGTTGCACCCCCTATATTTTACTGAAAAAAAGCCGCATTGGACAACTATACTATAACACAATTGTTATTAGTATTATAATACTAGCTGTAATACAATACGGCAATACTTTTATAGGACTTTTTAACACGATTACGATAATACAATTATAATACAATTAAATATAATTATACCCAATTTCAATGGCTTGGATGTTTGATGCTAATAGTTCTTTCTTTCTTTCTGGAATGGATTTACTGACGGCTTTATTGAGAGTTTCAAGATCAAAAATCCCTGTCTCTTTGGCGATTTTGCCTACCATGACCATATTGGCGAGACCTTTAAGGCCGGCCTCTTCTGCCAACTTTGTCGCCGGGATATAAAAAACCGTTACGTCGGTTCGTGTTACCGGAATGGGAATCAAGGCAGAATCAACAATGATCATACCCTCTTTTTGGACATCCGATTCGAATTTTTCCAATGAAGGCTGGTTCATAGCCACCAACATATTCGGATAATTAATTATCGGAGAACCGATCGGTGTATCGCTGACAATTACATTGATGTTGGCAGTTCCGCCGCGCATTTCCGGACCATATGACGGCAGCCAGCTCACTTCCTTACCAGCAAGCATACCGGCATAGACTAAAATTTTTCCGGCAAACAGAACACCCTGTCCGCCAAAACCTGCAATATTGAGTTCCATTGTTTTGCTCATTTGGAGTCCTCCTTATCCTTATAGACGCCCAGTGGGTAATAAGGAATCATATTCTCCCTGAGCCAGGTTAAAGATTCAACCGGTTCCATCCCCCAGTTGGTCGAGCAGGTGGATAAAACTTCCACGATGGAAAATCCTTTGCCAGCTAGCTGATATTCAAAAGCCTTCTTTATCGCTTTTTTAGTATTTTTAACATTTTTCACAGAGTCAACGGAAACACGTTCAGCATACGCGGTGCCGTCTAAGGTCGACAACATTTCACATACTTTCACAGGATATCCGGCAGTTTTCACGTCGCGGCCATAAGGTGACGTTTGGGTGACCTGTCCGGGCATCGTCGTCGGCGCCATTTGTCCTCCGGTCATGCCATAGATCGCGTTATTGACGAAAATAACGGTAATATTTTCACCTCGGGCAGCCGCATGAACCGTTTCCGCTGTGCCAATAGCCGCAAGGTCACCATCTCCCTGATAGGTAAAGACGATATTATCCGGGTTTGCCCGTTTAATTCCCGTGCCGACAGCTGGTGCACGCCCGTGAGCCGCCTGAGCCATATCACATTCAAAATAATTATAGGCCAATACAGCACAGCCTACCGGTGCCACCCCGATTGTTTTATCCGTTATATTTAATTCATCAAGGACTTCAGCAACTAAACGGTGAATAATGCCATGAGTACAGCCGGGGCAATAGTGCATAGAGACATCGGAGAGTGCTTTCGGTCTTTCAAATACAGTTTGCATAATTAACTCCTCCCTGCTTGATCAGCGTTTTCGATTGCTGCTAAGACCGCCTCGGGAGTGGGTACCATACCCCCGGTACGATTGCACAGCGATACCGGACGGCTGCAGCGAATCGCCAGCTCAACATCCTGTATCATCTGCCCCATACTCATTTCAACGACGATAAAAGCACGCGCTTTTTCTGCAGCGGACTCAAGCTGCTTTTTCGGGAATGGCCAGAGGGTAACTGGGCGGACCAGACCGACTTTGATACCGTTCTTCCGCGCTTCATTGATAGCATTTTTAGCTACCCTTGCGCAAATGCCGTAAGCGACAATAATCACATCCGCGTCATCAGTCAGGTAATTTTCAGTCCGAGCTATTTTTTCAACCTCGGCATATTTTTCAAAGCGTTTGAAGTTAAGCATCTCAAGTTCTTCCGCTTCCAGATACAGCGAGTTGACAATGTTTTTCTTACGGGAACCTTTGGTACCGGTGAGTGCCCAATCCTTGCCGGGTAGGGTTATATTGGCGCTGCGGCTGATGTCCACCGGTTCCATGACTTGGCCAAGCATACCGTCACCCAAAATCATAGCAGTCATACGATATCTGTCAGCTACTTCAAATGCTTCAATTGTCAGGTCGAACATTTCCTGTACAGTATTGGGTGCAAAAACGATCAAATGAAAATCGCCATGTCCAGACGAGCGTGTCGCCTGAAAATAATCCGCCTGGGAAGGACGAATGCCGCCCAGTCCCGGGCCGCCTCTCTGGATATTAACTAATACAGCGGGCAAATCACTTCCAGCCAAGTAAGATAAACCTTCGCTCTTCAGAGAAATACCCGGGCTTGAAGACGATGTCATTGCACGTACACCAGCTGCGGAAGCACCATAAACCATATTGATTGCGGCGACTTCGCTTTCGGCCTGCAAATAGGTCCCGCCGATCTTCGGCATACGTTTGGACATATACGCTGCGACTTCAGTTTGCGGTGTAATCGGATAACCGAAAAAATGACGGCAGCCCGCCATGATCGCAGCTTCTGCTATCGCTTCGTTTCCCTTCATTAATACTTTTTCAGTCATCTCAGCCCACCTCTTTTTCAATTGTAATGCATACATCAGGACACATTGTCGCACAGAAACCACATGCGTTGCAGGCTTCCTGGTCTGTCATTTCTGCTGGATGATATCCCTTACTGTTCAATGTTTCCGTCGCGAGCCTGAGTATTTTTTTAGGGCACGCATCTGTGCAAAGTGAACATCCCTTGCATCTGTCTGCATTGATGGTTACTTTAGTTATTTTTGCCATTCATACTCCTCCAAGTCTATTGGAAATATATTGTTGATATTGGGCATTAACTCTGTTGCGAGAGCACGCTGTACCGTCGTCATCACAATCGGCAGCTGCGTTTGTTTGGAAATCTCTTCTGCGTAGGGTATCGAAGCCAGGATATCCTCAGCGGTGGTGGCATGGCCCAAATTGGAATTATTAATAATTCCGGTGAAGGTTATCCTTCCTGCCGCTTCAATTTCGTCTTTGATTTTGATCGTTGCTTCCGGATCGCGGCTTAAGGGACGATACATGTTAACTACAAGAAAAGCAGTTACCTCATT
The DNA here is from genome assembly GCF_024972775.1 of Dehalobacter sp. DCM. NCBI lineage: Bacteria > Bacillati > Bacillota > Clostridia > Eubacteriales > Desulfitobacteriaceae > Dehalobacter > Dehalobacter sp. DCM. Next base: position 2,678,500 of record NZ_CP092282.1, read on the forward strand.
TTGAAGGAATTTACCGTAATACCGCCCGAGTGCATAGGCACCCCGATCATCTCCGCCAACATCAATTACCGCGTAGCTTTCGGGACTGTCAAAAATAGCGTTGACTTCGCCCGGCATAGCCGGTACGTCGACATTGGAATTAGCATAGCGTGAAGAGATCAGCTTGATTCCTGAATTTTTCATCATAGCCATGCTGTCCTTTGTTCTAAAATAAGGGTTGACGATATCCAAATCCACAATAACGACATTATTAAATTTTTTCTTCAGCCAAAGAGCAAAATTGACTGCAATATTCGTCTTACCGCTGCCATAATGCCCGGCGAATATCGTTACCCGCGAACTATGCATCATTTAACCTCCATGAAACCTTAAAGACGATAAAATTAATCATACCAAAATTAACGACTTATATCAACAAAAAGGGCTGAATAAGGCACACATTGTATTGGAAAAGCGTGTTAGAAAAAAGCTTCTTTATCGCTTGATCCGATACGGACCTTGCTTTAAAGAAGCTTTTTGTGAATACCATGTAAGAATGACGTTGCTAATTTTCATCTAAAAAGACTGGATTAATTGGGTGATAATCATTTTAGAACAAAACCGTGCTCATTTTTTTGATTTCTTCAGTTACGCACTCATAAACACCGGGGAAATTGCTCATCGGTAAACCGGAGGTCAGACACGGTATGAAGTAATGTTTGCCAAATGTCTTGCAGGCTTCTTCGACATGCTTTGCGCAGTTTTCCTGTGTCCACGTCGGAAAATCGATCTCGCCGCTGTGCAGTCCACCCATGAAGGAGATCTTTCCGCCATATTGCTTGATCAGTTCTGGGATATTGTTGGTTCTCATGACACCCTGCCAGATATCCATACCCATTTCGATCATAAAGGGGACGAGGTTTGCAGCATAGGAATCACTGTGGTGAACGATGAGTTCAATCCCGTTGGCTTTATAAAAACCATAGATTTTTTTATACGCAGGCAGGAAGAATTCTTCAAACATATCCGGAGAAACAAACGAATTGATTTGGCTGCCCCAGTCGTCATGATGGAAAAGCGCATTCGGATGGAGTTTGTCAATCAGAACTTTGGCAAAATCAAGCTCGTATTGAGTAAAGTATTCGATGAGTTCATGCATTGCCTCCGGTTCTTCATACAGACCCATTAAAGCATCTTCCATGCCCATCAGCATATGGGTCATTTCAAAGATTCCAGGCCCAAACATGACAGTACGGTATTCTTCATTCAGATCGATACTGTTGGCATGTGCTACGGCAGCAGCCCATGCTTCATCTGAGGTATTGATAGTGGGGGCTTTGACGACTTCTTTCCATTTGGTGATATCCTTCAGGACTTTATGCTCATCGTCGTGAAGGGGGAAGCCTCCGATCTGATCTTCAGGCCAACTCCAGGTAACACCCCACGCATCTTTAAAATTGGTCCCTTTTACGGGTGCAAATCCTGTCGGTACCTCGAGAATCAAATTCAGATATTCATACTGGTTGACAAACCGATCCGGATTTCCGCCGCGGATAGTTTCCAATAAGTTTTGTTTTTTTGTTAACACACTTATCCTCCTCGTATAGCATCTGGATAAATCTCAGAATAATTCGTTACTCATTCTGTCAATCTCTTTGCTTAATGCATCATAAACACCGGGGAATGCACTGCCGGGTCCTCCTTGCGTGATGCAAGGGATATATGAATGATTGCCGTTTGTCCTGCAGGCTTGCTCTACGTGTTTCGCACAGTTTTCCTGAGTCCAGCCCGGAAAATCGACTTCCCCGCTATGGATGCCACCCATAAACGTGATCTGGCCTTCATATTTTTTGACCAATTCCGGGATGTTATTGGTTTTCATAACACCCTGCCAAATGTCTATTCCCATTTCGATCATTGACGGTACAAGATTGACGCCGTAGGAATCACTATGATGAACGATCAGCTCAACCCCATTCGCTTTATAGAACCCGTATAGCTTTTTATAAACCGGCAGGATGAATTCCCTGAACATTTCCGGTGAGAGGAAGGAAGAAATTTGGCTGCCCCAGTCATCGTGATGGAACAAACAATCCGGCTGAAGCCTGGCAATCGCTTCTTTTGCATACGCCAGCTCATATTCGAGCATGCAATTGAGAAGTTCATGCATGGCTTCCGGCTCTTCATACAAAGCCATCATCGCATCTTCCATACCCATCAAGTGATGTACCTGTTCAAACATACCCGGGCAATAGATGGTGGCGACAAACTTATCGTTACGGTCAACTGACTTGGCATGCGCAACAGCCGAAGCCCACGCTTCATCCGAAGTTGGGACTTCTGGTACGTTGACGTATTTTTTCCATTGGGTAATATCTTTTAAAACTTTGTGTTCAGGATCGTGCAGCGGGAATTGACCGATCTGATCGATGGGATAGCTGAAAGTCACACCCCATTTATCTTTTCCGATAGACCCTGGGGCTAAAAACAAGCCCCAAGGTTGATCAAAGATCAGTTCCATAAATTCAAATTGGTTAACAAACCGATCCGGTTTGCCACCCTTTTTGATTGTTTCAAGTAAGTTTTGTCTCTTGGTTAGCATGAGAATCCCGTCCTCCCTATACTCATTTCGCAATGATTCTCGATTCTAACACGTTATGCTTTAACTAATTCAACCGCTTTAACAGCAGCACTTCCGGCATCCGGAGCAAATCCGTCCGCACCGATTTCCGTAGCGAATTCCTGGGTCACCGGCGCTCCGCCGACGATGACTTTGAATCCGGGAAGTCCGCTGCCTTTGATTGTTTGTACAGCTTCCTTCAGCGCAGGCATCGTGGTGGTTAGAAGACCGGAGCATGCGACTAAGGTGACGTTTTGATTTTCTTTGATGGCTTCGATCCATCTGTCTGCCGGGACATCAACTCCGAGGTCAACCATGGTAAAGCCAGCGCTTTCGATCATCATGGAAACGAGGTTTTTACCGATATCGTGCAGGTCGCCTGCGACGGTTCCGATAATGCAGGTGCCTAATGAGTTGGAGCTGTCCCCAGCCATTAAGGGTTTTAAGACGTCAACGCCTTTAGCCATGGCTTTAGCAGCCATCAGCATTTCCGGAACAAAGATTTCGCCGGTGGAGAATTTGTCGCCGACAACGCTCATGGAATCAACCATGCCCTGAAGAATGTCTTTGGCTGCACTGCCTTCGTCCAGAGCTTCCTGAACCAGACCGGGAACCAGTTTTGTTTTCCCTGCTTCTACCATTGCTTTGACTTCATCGATTTTTGCCATTTTTTTAGTCCTCCTTAAAATCACTATAAATTTAAAATATATTAAGTTTTAAAATTGTGACCGAGGTTATTTCTGATAATGTTTTGTTAATTCTGTGTAAGGTTTTGTTTCTTTTGAATATAGGTTTATTTCTTCTGACCGAATTTGCCTTCTCTGAAGGCACCGATGTATTCCATGCAGTATTCGTCCTGTCCCATCAGCGCCTCGGTAGCGAAGATCATACCTAAGAGGTCCTGATTGGTCGGGTCGATGATGCCGCTGTCCATACCGGCATTCATGGCCAGTACGAGGAAAGCCTGATTGACGAGCTTCCGTGCGGGCAGGTTGAAGGAGACGTTGCTGCAGCCGCCGGTGATATGAATGGCAGGGTATTGCTGTTTGATTTCTTTCATGACGTCGACGATCATGTTGATGCCGTCTTCGGATGTGCAGAGCATTTCAACCAACGGGTCGATGTGGAGACGGGACGGAGCAATGCCGAATTCTTTCGCCCGTTTCATGATGTTGGCAAAGACTTCGAGACGTTTTTCCGCCGTCTTGGAGATGCCGCTGTCATCATTGAGCAGTGCGACGCATTCCCATTTGGTATCCGCGATGATCGGGAAAATAACGTTGATCTTGTTGCCTTCGCCGGATACGGAGTTAATCAGTCCCGGGCGTTTGCAGAACGGAATAGCGGCAACGATGGCCTGTTCATTGGGGCTATCGATGCAAATTGGGGTATCGGTCACTTCCTGAACCAGGTCGATGAGCCATTTCAGGGTCTCAACTTCGAGGCTGACATCGGTAGATGCGCAGACGTCGATGAAATTAGCTCCGGCATCAGTCTGGATTTTGGCAAGGTTGCGGATGAAATCTGCATTCTTTTCCGCGATGGCTTTGGCGACGGATGGAATTGCGCCGTTGATTTTTTCGCCAATGATAATCATTTTTCTCATACCTCCATAGCATGAATAATTATAATTAAATATTAATACCCAAAAATTAATTCTTCTCAAAAATCTTGGAAATACACATAAAAAACTATTATTTATTCGTGTTATTCGTTAAAATGAAATAGATAAACCATATTCAACACCATCTGTTTATCTTTAATATTAATTTCTCTATTTTTTTCGAGATGCCTTTGTATGGCTATATAAAAAAAATATAAGTTTCTGTGCATGTTGCACAGTTTCGACAATGGAGAGCCAAATGAACGATAACCATAAAAATACCTTGAACAACAAAGAAAAAGACAAAGACAAAGAAGTTCTTGCCATTTATTCAATAAAACTATTCGATGCGCTTTCCAAAGGTAGTGACTTGCAAACGCTTGTTGATATCGGTTATGACATGTTAGGCAACCCTTTTTCAATTCATGATATGAGCTTTAAGGTCATTGCCTATACCCCTAGCTCACCGGTTGATGATGATCCTGTCTGGCAGGAAGTTATTTCGAACCAGCCCTCAGTGGAATCCTGGACCTATTATGTGTCTAATAAACTATTTGAAATGATTGCCGAAAGTGATCACCCCTTTTTTTGGGAGGATCCCTATTGCAAGTACCCTCGTATCGTAGGCAAAGTCATGATCGGTGATAAACGGGTTGCCGGACTAACGATCTGTGCTCATCAAAAACCGTTTACCGAGTTAGATCTGGAACTTTCCGCTCTGCTGTGTAAGGCTATTTCCATTGACATGCAGAAAAACAAAAATATTGACTATTCCAGGGGGCTTATGCATGAGGATTTTTTGATCGACCTTCTGGATGAAAAGTTAAGGCATATCACGGACATTAATGATCGTATAAAAATCCTGAATTTAACCTTTCAAAAATGCTTATTTGTCCTCACTGTCGATGTGAGTCAGTTTGACATAACGCGATTTTCTTTGATGTATTACCGCAATGAATTGGAAAATAAAATCCCCAACTGTAAAGCCGTTGTTTATGATAAAAAGATCGTCTTGCTTCTAAGCAGGGATTCAGAGAAACAGTTGTTTATCCATGAAATGACGCAAATCAAAGAATTATTTAAGATGAGTAATTTATTCGCAGGAATCAGTCGAACATTCCATAATATGGTAGATATCCGGGAATATTATCTCCAATCGCTGGAAGCGTTAAAATTAGGCATCCTGCTTAATCCTAAGGCGATTATTTATCGATTTGATGATTATGCGCTTTACCATCTAGCCGACATTTGCTGTCGTACTGAAAGATTGAATCGAACCTGCCATCCATCCTTGCTTACCTTGATTGACTATGACAAGAAACATGGGACAGATTATGCCCATTCCCTGGAAACGTATATCAGGTGTTCCAAGAACGTTTCAGAATCTGCAGCCGCGTTGAATGTACACCGCAATACCATGTTTTTCAGGATAGAAAAAATTGAATCGATCATGAATATCGACTTAGATGACAGCAACACGGTGCTTCATTTGCATTTTTCCTTTAAACTTCTGGAGATATCCGGGATACAGATTCCATAAAATAGATGTTGCTTCAGAAAAAAGCCCCTGAGCAATTCGCACTTTTTCGCTATACTAAAAAAGCATCCCAAATTTGAAATCGCTTGCGAATTTGGGATACCGTCTTATTCCAGAAGGAAAAAATAACATTCCAAATTCGGAATTGATTCCGAATTTGGAATACCATCTCTTTCCAAAGGCCAAAAAATAAGGTAGTGCTTTGAATGAGATTCAAAGCACTACCTTAACTTTATTATTTCAGGCTATTCGACTGAAACGGTTTATTTGGTTTTCAAATACTCATTAATTGATGCTGCCGCTGTTTTACCGGCACCCATCGCCAGAATAACCGTAGCTGCACCAGTGACGATGTCACCACCGGCATAAACTCCAGGGATAGACGTGGCCATGGTTTTTTCGTCAGCAACGATATTCCCTTTTTTATTCAGAGCCAATCCTTCTGTAGTGGTGGTAACGAGCGGATTTGGTCCCTGGCCGATAGCGCAGACAACGGTATCGATCGGAAGTTCAAATTCCGAGCCTTTAATTGCGACCGGACTGCGACGACCGGATGCATCAGGTTCACCTAATTCATATTTCAGGCAGGTCATGCTCGTGACATTCCCATTCTCATCACCGTTAATAGCAATCGGGTTGGTCAGGATCTTGAACTGAATGCCTTCTTCTTCGGCGTGGTGAACTTCTTCAACACGGGCAGGCAGCTCTGCCATGGAACGACGATAAACGATATAGACATCCTTCGCACCCAAGCGTAATGCTGTTCTGGCAGCGTCCATTGCCACGTTGCCGCCGCCAAGTACAGCGACCTTCTCGCCAACTCGGATCGGAGTTGCATTATTTGGGAAATCATAGGCTTTCATCAGATTGGAACGGGTCAAAAACTCATTAGCGGAATAAACGCCGTTAAAATTTTCACCAGGGATATCCATAAAATAAGGAAGTCCGGCACCGGTGCCGATAAACGCAGCGTCATAACCGCTGGCCAACAGTTCCTGAACGGAGGTGACCTTACCAACAACCTGGTTGACATTGATTTCGACGCCCATATCTTTCAGGCTGTTGATTTCTTTCTGCACAATGGCTTTCGGCAGACGGAATTCCGGGATACCGTACATGAGCACGCCGCCGGCGACATGGAGTGCTTCGAACACGGTAACGGCATGGCCTTTACGGGCCAGTTCGGCTGCACACGTGAGTCCTGCGGGGCCGGCGCCGATGATGGCTACTTTTTTGCCGGTAGGCTCAACTTTCTCATATTTTTCCGCACTGTTTGCCATTTCGTAGTCTGCGGCAAAACGCTCCAGACGGCCAATAGCCACGGGTTCACCTTTAACACCGAGAATACATAGCGACTCACACTGGGTTTCTTGCGGACAGACGCGACCGCAGATTGCCGGCAGCGTGTTAGTTTCTTTAATCTTCTTTGCAGCGTCAAGGTATTCCCCTTCGGCTATCTTTTTAATGAATGCAGGGATATCAATGCCAACCGGGCATCCTTCCACACATTTTGGTTTTTTGCATTGAATACAACGATTCGCTTCCTCGACTGCTGTTTCTGCCGGATATCCAAGAGCGACTTCATTAAAGTTTTTGCTCCGAACTATTGCATCCTGGCAGGGCATATCATGACGTGGTGTTTTGTTTGCCATCTTTATTTGCCCTCCTTATGACAACCGCATTGACAATTATCTTGCGCGTTGGCTCTGGCCTCTTCACTCTTGAAGAATGCCGCACGCTTCATTGCTAAATCAAAATTGACTAAATGTCCATCAAATTCAGGACCGTCGACACAGGCAAATTTTGTTTCGCCGCCGACTTCAACTCGGCAAGCACCGCACATGCCGGTACCGTCAACCATGATTGGGTTCATGCTGACGATGGTTTTAATCCCCAGCTCGCGCGTATAATTCGCTACCGATTTCATCATGATCATCGGACCAATTGCCCAGATTGCATCGACTTTGATTCCTTTATCCAGAACGGATTGAATTCCGTGTGTAACAAAGCCTTTCATACCATACGACCCATCATCCGTGGTGATGATGACGTCATCGCTGACCGCACGCATTTCGTCTTCTAAGATAAGAAGATCCTTGCTTCTGGCCCCAAGTATGGAAATCACTTTATTACCCGCTTCTTTAAGTCCTCTGGCTATCGGATGAATCGGAGCAACTCCAACACCGCCGCCGACGCAGATGACTGTACCGTAATTTTCGATTTCGGTTGCTTGTCCTAATGGTCCGACAAAAGTGACGAATGCATCGCCTTCTTCCATATTGGCGATGTGTTTGGAAGAAAATCCAACATTTTGGATAACGATCGTAATGGTACCCTTATCCGCATTAAAATCCATGATTGTCAACGGAATTCTCTCAGATTCCTCGTTCTGACGAACGATGACAAATTCACCCGGCTGCGCTTTTTTTGCTACTGCCGGCGCTTCGACTTCCAACAACGTAATGGCGTCAGCCAGCTGTCTCTTCTTAACGATTTTGTACACCTTTTTTCCTCCTCAATAACTCATATAATTCTAAATTATAATAAAAAACAATAGCATCTATACAAGTATATACATCAAAGCTCTAAAAATCAAGAGCAGAAACTTCTTGTACATTATAGTGTATTACCTTCAACCAAATCAAGCCTAAATAATGCTAATTACTCACTATACGATGTATGAAATATTTAACGTATTTAATCATTTAAGTATTGTTTCTCGCGTAAGCATAGCGACTCCAATGGCATTATCCGAGCTCCATTCCGGTTTTGCCCAATAAAGTTTGGCCTGTGCCTGAAGCTTCTTGGTCAATTCAGTGCGAATATATTTATTTGAAGCAACGCCGCCGACAATAAGGATGTTGGTGAGTCCTGTATCACGTACTGCAGTTTTGAGCACTTTGTCCAACGTTCTGACCAGACACCCCAATACGGCTTGGGCAATATCCGCCGGACGTTTTTGATCCGAGATCATCCGTTGCGCGGCTGACTCTACACCAGAAAAACTCATTTCATAGCCCTTGACTGAAGACGGAAGCAGCGACGCTGATCCAGGAGCTGCTCTCAGCGCAAGCTTTTCTAATTCTTTACCCGCCGGGAAAGTAAGTCCTAAACGAACGCCGACGCGGTCGATAAACTGACCGGCATGCAAATCCGTCGTGGCGCCAAGGATGACGGGATCGATTTTGCCACGTTCTCTTTTCTGAACGCGTAATACTTCGGTTGTTCCGCCCGACAGATGGACAGCCAAAAATTCAGCTGCGTTGAAGTTTTCAGCAGATGCGATACCGGCGGCTAAATGGCCTTCCTGATGGGTTGTTTTTATCAGTGGAACTTGGAGCGCGCTGGCCAAGGTGGATGCAATGCCCATCCCGGACAAGAATACGGGCATATAGGAATTTTCGACCGGACGCGGTGCCGCGCTTACACCGATACCGCCGACATTCTGCCACAGATTTGTGGGAAGTGTTGCGATCAGTTCCGGTAAAATACGGACATGATGAAAAAGAGCTTCCGATTGGGCCAGTCCTTTTTCCCCTTCCGGAACCTCTAGAATTCGCCGTGCTTCCCAAATGAGATTATTTTCATCATCGACCAAGGCAACCGACGATGTATAAGCGCTCGTATCGATACCTAAAAACAACATACTGCTTCATCTCTTCCCTGTGGGAACATATCTATTATTTTTCACTGGCATCCATTAATTTATCCAAAATACCATTGATGAATTTTGCGGAATCATCTCCGCCAAAACGTTTGGCGATTTCAATCGCTTCGTTCAGTGTCACACGCTGCGGTGTTTCCGGGCAGTACAGCATTTCATATGCCGCAAGCCGCATGAGATTACGGTCGACGTTGCTCATTCTGTCCAGTGCCCACTCGTGTGATGTCGCGGCAAGTTTTTGATCGAGTTCTTCTTTATTGTTCAGGGTGCCTTCGACAAGTTCCCTGATGAATTCTGCCAAGTTATCAGGAACGGAAAATTCCTGTACCCAATGCTGAAGTATATTATCCCGATGATCATATTCTCCTGTCAGATCGACCTGATACAGGATTTGAAGCGCGGTCTCCCGTGCGGTTCTTCTGCCCATTTTTTTACTCATGGATCTGCCTCCGGAATCAATTGCTACCTTTTATCTTTGCCCCGAAATGATATTCTATGTATGACGCTGTTGATTGCGGGAGGCCAGGCTCCATCATCCCAACATTTACCCAAGAAATATCCTCCGAATGATAAAACAACTAAGAGAAGGGTTTGCCAAAACCCTAAAATTATAAACGCGAGTGCTAAAAAAAAGCCAATAAGAAAGCCGAACAGTTTACCAGGATGGTTGTCCAGGCACCATGCAAAAAAAAGAGTGATTTTTTCTCCGATATTCCTCCAAAAGTTGCCCATCTCCTGTGTCAGTCACACATAGCGTGCAAACTGCACTCTCACCTCTTTGATCCAATTTAGAAAATCTAATGGTCAGGCGTCTGTTCGCGGACTTTACTTAATCATGTGGTTTTTACGAACCGTTAGTCTTTCTCTTTGGAGTCCTTGTCTTTCTTTTCTTTGCTATCTTTAAAAAATTTGGTCTCCTTAACATCTGCTGCATTCTTGAAAGCGATTCCCTGGATGTGCACATTGATGACATTGACCGTCAGTCCCGTCATCCCTTCAATGGCTTCTTTAACGGCAAACTGTACTTTTTGAGCAACATCGGGTATTGATGACCCGTATTGCGCAGCTAAAAACAAATCAACTGTAGCCTCTTTTTCGTCAATTTCAACTTTGATTCCCTTTGAGCTTTTGGCTTGATTTTTTCCTCTGCCTAACATATTTGCAATGTCTACAACAAAACCGCTGGTTAATTCAGCAACACCCTCCACCTCAGAAGCCGCCATTCCGGCAATAACTTCCACAACCTCATCGGCGATCCGAACTGAACCGATTGAATTATCTATTTTAGAATTTTCCACTATCAATCGCGCTCCTTCATTTTTCCTACTTATACCTGTTGATGGTAACATTATAACAGAATCCCCCGCTCCAGCAAACCCTTACCTGAAATCCGACATCCAATTTGTAATATATCGGGCTATTTTGTTGTTTCTCCGTCTTTATCCTCGCTAATGGCAGTCACTTCTATTTTTTTCATTGTGAAACCTGTAATCTCTGCAGCAACTGCTTTGATTTGAATAATATCCTTCTCTGTGAGTTTATTCGAGAGCACCGTAATAGAGGCTTTATGAGGACTTACCTCTGAAACTACGTCTTTATAGCCCTTAATCTTTAAGACATTTTCCAACTCTCCTTCTTGGCTGATCTTTTCACAAAGCGCCAGCCAGCTTTTTTGAGCTTCTCTGCGTGTTTCATCAAAATCAGCGATCAGAAGCGGCTCCAGCATTACCTTCTTTTCCTGTCGGTATTGCTCGCGTTTTATGCGATAATCAACAAAATAATTTTGACCCGTGTTATTTGTCAAATTCACTAATTCTGAAGAAAAGCCACTGGATCCGGACTCTGAAGCTGCCGCCAACGCATAAGAGACGTGATCATTCGTCTCCTCCTTTTGTTCAGCATTGACATTAGCCAACACATAGGTGACGATGGCATATCCAACAGCACCAATAATCACAAAAAGTCCAATTAAGGCTATGAAAGAAATAACCCGCTGTGTCTTTTCGGATATCAGCATTTAACTCCCTCCCATGGGTACAACGCTGACTTTCGCCGGTTCGATACTTAACAGGGTTTTAACCGCTTCAAAGATCTGCTCTTTCACTTTGGGATTCGCTGCACCCTGAGCAATAATTAGAACACCGGCTACCTCCGGACGTTCTTCCGTGATCACCAGCGCCTCATCACCAACAACAACAATTTGACTATTTTTAGTTATTTCTTCTGTTTCCCGAACTCCGCCTGCTTTATCGGTCTCTTTTGCCTTTTTTTGTGTCGTGTTTTCATTTCGGGCATACAGTTTTTTGACATCGGAAGAGAGCGTAATCAACACCTTTGTTTTACCGACGCCATCTATCTTCTCCAGATTTACAGCCAGCTTTTCCTCAAGATTCTTTTCTAAAGCACTATAGCCTGAATTTGCATTCGGTACCGCTGCTGCCATATCTGCCAGTGGTTCTGTTGTTGCTGCAGGCTCATCGTCTCGTATGGTAACGACATAGATGACAGCAATGACGATCAGTAAGATGACCGCCAACGTAACCTTATCCGTCATCATTTTCTTCAGGTCCATTATTCCTCACTCCTTTTTTCAACAGTCTCGGAATCGTAATTACTTATCGTTCCTGAACAACAATAATATCCTCCGGTATTTCCATAAAGGCAGATACCTGCTTTTTGATGGCCAGCGCTTCCGGTGAATCAGCGGTGGTATCTGTTTCTTTCGATCCAATCTCTCCGATGTTAACCGGCTCAACCGGTTCAACCGGCTCAATGCCAGAATTCTGCCGGCTAAATTGAATGATGACTTTTTTAACTTTGGGATAATCTGTAAATCCCCCCTTGCTGTCTTCGAGTTCAACGACGGCTTGAACCTCGTTTATCCCGTCGATTTTTGCCGCCAGCAGTTCAATCTGATCCACTAAAATTTTATTGTATTGTTGCCTGACCACAGACTCTGATTGATTAGGACTATCATCTTCGGCGGCAAGGACGGGCATATCCGCTGTTGAATCGGTGATCCATGCCGGTACTTTTTTATCTATTTCCCAGTTTAAGATTCCCGCTAATGGATCTAAAATAGCGGCAATGACAAACAGTCCCATCACCATTTGCACAAATCCGCGCATGGATTTATTGGGAAGAAGCATTTCTAAAAAAGAAGCAAGCAGAAGTATAACCGCCAGATTTCGTATCAGAATTTTTAAACCTTCCATATCATTTTCCACCTCATCGCAACATGACAGCGAGACTACCGGCGCCTGTGACGATGACGATGGTCATAAAAAACATGATGCCCACCGAAGCAATCGTCATGAATACATACATTAATCCCTTTGCCATATCCTGCAGACTGTCAGCTAATTCTTTCTCACCGAGAGGCTCCACCAAGGCGGCTGCCAATTTAAAGGTAAACATCATCGCCACAATTTTTATAACCGGCAGCAGGGTAATAATTAGAATCGCAATCAACGCCGCGATACCTAAAGCACTCTTTAACAGCAGACCGGAGCTGACCACAATCTCCACAGCGTCTTTAAAGAACTTACCGACAACAGGGATCAGATCAGCCGAATATTTTGCTGTACGCAAAGTAACCCCATCGGCCACGCCGCCGGTGACACCCTGAACTGTCATCACCCCGATAAATACCGTCATGACAATACCGATACCCAGTTTACCGCAGAATTCCAGAAGTGACGCCAGTTTACTGAGTTTAAACTGCGCGGAAATGTTATTGAATAGTTTTAAGACAATGCTGAAAAAGAACAGCGGTAAGACCACTGTTTTAATAACCGTTGCCAAAACCGCCAAGCTGCCCATGACGATCGGTTTAAACAGGGCGGTGCTGGTGAGATTACCCATGGCCATCAAGACCATATACATTGCCGGCAGCACGATCTGCATAAATGATACCATTTTGTCAATCGCCTCAGTACCGACATCCACGGCGATACGAAACGAAGTGATGGCCAACGCCAAGAGCACTAAGTACGCCATCATTTGGGCAACCTTGCTTATATTTCCGGTAAAAGCCGTCTGCAGCTGATTGATTACGGCGCAGATAACAGCTAACACAAGCAGTTTAGCAATTAACGGTGCATTCGTTACAACCTCTTTCAACAGGAGCGATAATATACTTCTACCGATATTTTCGAATCGATATTCGAATTGGCCGTTTTTTATATTTTCAAAGATCTTGCCCAGGGAAAATTCGGGCATGCTTTCCTGGATTTCCTGATCCAGCTGATTAAAAAACCCTCTTACTTCGGATAGATCGATTTCCTCCGATAGATCAACTTCCGCAGAAGAGCCAGCTCCGTTGGCTGCATCAGCCTCATTCGTGGTTGCATCAGCACGTAATTTTTCGTCCGCCAATTCGGATTCGGGAAATATGCCTATGCTCTCCGTCCCAGCCGCCAGCGCCGGATGCTCATAAGGACCTATCAGAAAAATTGCCGCATATATCACGCAAAAGCAAATAAAGAATCTCTTTCTCTGCTTATGGATCATCGTATCTGCCATTCCCCTCTCTTTATGCCAGCAGCTTTATTAAAGACTCCATAATTGCCGTAATGATTGGAATAGCCAGTACAACAACAAAGATTTTTGCAGCAATTTCCACTTTGGTTGCTAAGGCATTTTCTCCTGCATCCCGACAAATTTGACTGCCGATCTCCGTTAAATAGGCGATACCAACAATTTTAAGGACGATGAGTAAATAGTACGAACTGATATTGGCTTGATCCGCCAGTTTCTCCAGCAAATCGATGACGATTTTGATCCTGCCCATCACGAGAATAAAAATAATGACCCCGGCCAGGATACTCAGTTGGAGTGCTATTTCCGGTTTGATTTGTTTCAAGACGGCTCCCAGGACTGTGACAATGATTGCCAGCCCTACAATTTGTGCTATTTCCACGATCCGAGCCCCCTAGTACAAATTGAATACGCTTTTAACCAGGACAAATAAATCCGAAATCCCTTGGATAACCATATACAACACAACGACGACACCGGCTATCGTGACCATCTGAGCCTGCTCTTTCTTTCCCGCTTCATTTAAAACCAGAGCACATATCCCGACTAAAAGACCAATTCCAGCCACTTTCAAAATAAGGTCTATGTCCATCGTCCAACTCTTCCTCCTTATATGATCATGATGACGATAACCATTCCACCTAAGAATCCCAGATATGACCACATTTTTGCTTTCCCATCCGCCTGTTTTCGAGCTTTTTCATCGACTGCCTGCAAATGGCGTTGACCCAGTTCCAACTGTTTATGCTGTTCATTACGGTCTGATCGACCTAACCCTTGACCGATCGAACGGATTACCTTCCAATCCTCGTCCAGCAAGCTGCTGCAGCGTCTTTGCTCACGGATACACTTTTCCCAAGCCGCAGAGGCGTTCGTGCCGTTCATGATTTCTGCTTCAAGTGCGGCAAAGAAGCTTTTCCAAGGTAAATCAGTCCTTTCCTTGAGTACCCGGAATGCTTCCGGCAATGGGACGACGCCCCAGTATATCTCCGTATCCAACAGGGCCAGCGCATTGATCAAATCTCTGATCTCCTGCGGACGCCTCTTTATTTGGGCTGCTCTGATCATTCCCAAGCAGCCAAACCCAACGATCATTCCGATATAACCCAGAATTACCATTTTATCTGTCCTCCGAAGAGTGAATGGACCTTCTTCAGCACATTGCTTCTTTTTTGGAGATGATGTTTATGCCTGTTGCCATGTCGTACACCCCTTCCAGTGTACCCGGACCGTTTTTTCTACTCAGAACAACAATACGCTCAAATACCTCTGTTTCGAGCAGGTTTTTAAGAAGTATCCGATTTCCCAGTTCAGCCGGTGAACGGGCATGCGCTGTTGCCAGGATTTTTACCCCGCAGCGCACAGCCTCCCCCAGGGCGAATGCATCTTCCGGGCTTCCCAGTTCGTCCACTGCCAGAATGTCCGGTGCCATCGCCCGAATGAGCATAATCATTCCTTGCGCCTTTGGACATCTATCCAGTATATCGGTTCGACAGCCGAGATCAAAAGCTGGCACCCCTTGCCACATCCCGGCAATTTCACTTCGTTCGTCAACAACACCCACCGTCTGTCCTCTTATTCCCAGCTGCGGGACGCCGTCGCTTAAGTTTTTAATCAGAAAACGCAGTATTGTTGTTTTTCCTGCTCTTGGCGGAGAGATAATCAGGGTATTATAGATCGCTTTATTCTGGTCTATCAGGAAACGAAGAGTATGAAATCCCTGGATATCCGGCTGCCTGGCAATACGCACGTTCAGAGCAGAAATACTGCGGAGAATTCTGATTTTACCGCCCTCGGCAACAGCTTCACCGGTAATCCCCACCCGATGACCTCCCGGCAGAGTTAAAAATCCTTGCCTCAGTTCCTCTTCCGCTGCGTAGACGGAGCTATAGGTCATTTTTTCAAGAACCTCGATAAGATCTTCTTTGCTCACAATATACGCATTATCTTTGGCTCCAACATTTCCTGTAGGCGAGAGAAAGTGGTCGCTTTTTCCGGTTCTCAGCATAATTGGCTGGTTTACCCGAAGGCGGATCTCTTCGATGCTTTCCTTTTCCGGCAGCGAAATAACAGCCTTATGGACAATTTCCCCAATTGTTTTCCCCAGCCAGCGGGTCATTCCGATATCACGTTCCTGAATTGTAACAGCCATCGGTCAAGCCTCCCTGTATTAGATGGTATGACCTTAAAAATGTTTTTAGAATTAAATAGTATTAAAGCATAGAAAAAACGACCCCAGAAGAGGTCGTGAAGAAAAAAATGTACTAGTGCCATGTAAACTCTAATTCCTGTACATCCTTGCGGCAGATTTCATGTAATACTGCGTTGTCTTGCCGCTCCTACACCCTCCATGGTGTCCGCGGCATTAGTCCATCCGTGGACGTTAATCGGCATACGCTCGGTATGCCTTGCCTCCGACGGCCAAGGATGGCCTAGTGTCGCGATGCCATGGATGGCAAGGAGCGACCGCCTTGTCTTACAAGAAATCTGCTCACAATTATATTACAGTTTTAGAGTTAACAAGGCACTAGGTCTTGATGATATCGCCATACAGTTTTTTTATACAATCGGGACATATACCATGCGAGAATTCTGCTTCAGAATGTTCTTCAATATATCTTTCTAAGCGGTTCCAATAGCCATTATCATCAAGTATTTTATTGCAGGAACAACAAATCTGAATTAAACCCTGAAGCTCAGCAATTAAGGATATATCCTCGATGACCGTCACGGAATAATTCTGCCCCTCGTACACTACCGGCGAAGAGCTGACTAAAATATTTAATTCTTCTCCCGAAATTAATGCCAGTTTTCCTTTTGATCGTTTGACCGAAGTCCCGTGGATCGCTTCAATTGCTGTGTTCCTGATGACGCAATCACGGCAATATAAACTAAAACCACACCCCCGGGGATCGTCGTTCTGATGGATACAGCCGATTGCACTGCCACAACGATGAAGTAAAAAATTTTCTTCCGAACTGTCCATGAATTCTCTTGCTGCTTGATTTGCTGCATTAACCCGCCACTCCGAGTCCAGTACAAAAATCCATGCCGGAATCGCGTCAAATAATACTTTCATAAAAGATTCTTTGATAAACAACTGTTTCATTAAATCTCCCCCGGCAATTTTCAATTGACACTCAATTTGCCTTATAGCGGATTCTGCAATGATTAACCGATTGGTTCAACAGATCAATTGCTGCTTGTTCAGCAAGCGGTTTACTATAAAGATATCCCTGCATCATATCGCAGTTGTTTTCCATCAGGTATTGTCTTTGTTTTTCGCATTCAACACCTTCCGCTACGACCCAGTGTCCGAGTTTATGGGCCATGGATATAATATCACCGGTAATCGCATTTTCAGTACGCACATGGATGAGTTTATTGATAAAATATTTATCAATCTTTAAGCAATCGACGTTCAACTCTCTTTGCCGCGCAAGTGAAGAATATCCTGTTCCAAAATCATCGATCGCAATTTTTATACCCATCGTCTTTAACTTATCCAGCTTTTCGTTAATCTCTTGATAATTATTGGCGAAGACCGATTCCGTTATTTCAAAAGTGAGATTTCTCGGCACGACGCCTGTTTCCCTGATCAACTCGTTAACGTCAGACAGAAATGTTTCGCTGAGCAGCTGAATTGCGGATATATTTATGTAAAACGCAATCGGATGATATCCTTCCCGCGAGATATAGGCGGCAAAAGCAAAAACGATACGCATGATCCGTTTGCCTAGTAGCCCCATCAGTTGAGAAGACTCTGCAATTGGAATAAATTCAATCGGTGAAATTTCCCCAAGATCGTCATTCTTATAACGGGCCAAAGCTTCAAACCCTGCTATTTCATTTGTTTTAAAGTCAAGAATCGGCTGATAAACCATAAACAAAGAAGGATCTTGTTCTTTGCTTAACGTCTCTGTTAATGCATTCAGTATGGTAATCTCCCGTTGTTGTTTCTGTTCCATCGCGTTGCTGAAGATACAGTATCCGAACCGTTCATGGTCGTTAATCTGCTTACTGGCACTCATTACTCTTTTTAAGACATTTTCAGCATCATCACACGTATATTTGTCTATTTCAAGAATGCCTATATTAAAGCAAAACGTCTTTTGAGCGATTCCCGTATCCAGAGTCCGAATGATTCTTTCGCAGAAATGGTTAAGGTTCTGTTTATCCCGATAGTTTACCATATAGAAAACAAATTGGTCATTAGCAATATGAAACAGCAAACGATCCTCAGAAACAAGTGATATCAGGCATTTTGCGATATCCTGGATCAGTTTTACCCCAAAACGATAGCCATAGACACTATTAATCGCACTGAATCGGCGAAGGTTAACCATGATTGCCGCACGCTTTGATTCTGTATCAAGATGATAGTTCTCGGCATAGATTAGTTCAAATGACCTCAGGTTTAACAGCCCAGTTTCCGGATTCTTCTCGTTTAAATACTTCAGTCTTATTTCATTATTTTTACGATCCGTGATGTCAATAATAAGCCCTTCCAAGGCAACAATTTGGCCATTTTCATCATAGATGCCCTGTCCCTGTTCCCATACCCATTTCGTCTCTCCGGATGCTGTAATGATTTCATATTCTTCCGTCAATTTGGTATGTTCGTAAACTGCCTTTTCCCATCTTTCCCACAGCCAATTCTGATATTTAGGCAAAATCAGATCATTATAGGATAAATCCCGATTATACAAGAGTCTTCCCGGACTATACCCGGTCAGTTCAAAACAGCCATTGGATACATATTGCATTGTCCAGTCTTTATCAAAAAAACAACGATACATCATCCCAGGCAAATTATCCAGTAAAACGGCCTTACTCCGTTCACTTTCATTGACCACTCTTTCAATCGCCTTCCGTTCAGTAATATCCTGAATGAGACAAATGTGACTGGACTTATGCTTGCCGCTTAAATTAATCGGCGCAACAATCATATGTACCCACACCATGGTGTTATCAGGCCGAATATAGCGTTTTTCCATCGCATAGCTCCTGATTTGTCCCGATTGTAATCTCTCAAAGTTATTCCTATCTGCAACAAGATCATCAGGATGGGTTATTTTCTCCCACCCCAGTTCCATGATCTCTTCGCTGGTTCTTCCGGTTATCTGTTCAAAAATGGGGTTGATACTGATCCAGTTATTACTGCCTGCAGTCAGCGATTCTCCAGCATGGGAAATTGCTATCCCAATCGGTGCTTGCTGAAACAGCGCATCAAAGGTCACGCTGTGCTCATGCATCCTTTGTTCGTATAATTGCTGTATCCGTATCAATTTGAGATGGATACCGATTCGGACCTTTAGGGATTCCGTATTAAGCGGTTTTCGGATATAGTCGGCTGCGCCTAATTTCAACCCTTTGACCTCAGATTCCGGTTCATCATAATTTGTTAGTATAAGTATATGCGTGTTCGTATAGCGGGTATCCGACTTCAGATCATTCAGTATTTGAAAGCCGGCCATATTGGGCATCGTGATATCAAGAATAATTAAGTCTATGTCCGGGTTTTCGTCTAAATGACGCCTTACTTCCGAACTGTCACACGCGGTTATGATTTCAGAATCATGCAAAATCTTTTGAATGATTACCCGATCTGTAGGTGAATCACTGACAACCAATAGCTTTTCAGACATAATAGTCCTCCATGCGCGTATCGCTTTCTATTCAATGACATAAATTCTCTTTATTTCAGCAAATTTCCTTTATTATATTCTTAAACGAATATTTTTTCTTATATATTAGATATCGTTGAACTGCAGCATTGGGTTTAGTGAAAATTCATTATTCTGCTGCTAGCGGGTAAAAAAACAGCCAACATACGAAGAAATTCGCACGTTGGCTGTGTCACTATTATGCCATCAATAATAGTATTACTTTTTCATTTACGCTCTGGATACATACGCGCCGGTTCGTGTGTCGATGATCAGGACATCGCCTTCGTTAACGAAAAACGGAACCTGTACGGTTGCACCGGTTTCTACGGTAGCTGCTTTGGTACCTCCAGTCGCCGTGTCACCTTTGACGCCGGGTTCACACTCGACGACTTTCAGTTCGACTGTATTCGGGAGGTCAACACCGATGACTTCGCTATTGTAAAGCAGTACGCCCAGATTCATGTTTTCTTTGAGCCATTTGACTTCTTGTCCGATTTGAGCCTCAGTCAGCATGATCTGCTCATAGCTTTCATTATCCATCACAACAAATTGTTCACCATCTTTATACAGATACTGCATCTCGCGGCGATCCAAACGAGCTCTTGGAACTTTCTCACCGGCGTTGAATTTTTTTTCAGTAACACCGCCTGTTCTGACATTTTTAACCTTGGTACGGACAAATGCTGCACCTTTGCCGGGTTTAACATGCTGGAATTCGACTATTTGAAATACATCACCATCGAGTTCAATCGTTACGCCGGTCTTAAAATCATTTGAAGAAATCATTGTGCTGATCCTCCTATTAGTATAGAAATATGGTTTGAATTTTATATGTAGTCAGTACCCTGTAAATCCAGTATGTTCTCGTTCTATAATAAAATAACGGCTACAAGGAAGTACCACTAATCAATAATAATGCATTGTTTTGTCGTTTGTGTCAAGACTTCTGCACCAGATTTTGTGATCAAAGCGACATCTTCGATGCGGACCCCACCCCATTCCGGGATATAGATTCCTGGTTCAACGGTAAGGACCATCCCTGCTTCAAGGATTGTTTCATCCCGTGTATTCAATGACGGTGTTTCATGAATCTCAAGGCCCAGCGAATGTCCCAAACCATGTCCAAAGTAGTCCCCATAGCCGGCTTTGGCTATCACCTCTCGGACTGCAGCGTCAACGTCTTTTGCTTTGACTCCGGGCTTTAAGGCTGTCAATCCGGCCAGCTGGGCCTCGAGGACGATATGATAAATTTCATGGTGTTTGCTGCTCTGCTCACCTAAAAAGAGCGTTCGCGTAAAGTCAGAACAATACCGTTGATAAATTGCGCCCATATCCACGGTTAAAAATTCCCCGTTTTGTATTTTCTTACTGGTGGCAACACCATGGGGCAGCGAAGACCGGATGCCGGAGGCAACGATATAATCAAAGGAGCGGCCACTGGCTCCCCTCTTTCTTTGGGCATATTCGAGTTCCAAAGATAGCGCCTCTTCGGTTATGCCAGGCTGAATTTTTGCAACCGTTTGCGCGAAGGCCAGATCGGTGATTTCAACCGCTTTGCGGATCAGGCCGATTTCCTGGTCATCTTTGATCTGCCGCAATTTGTTGAAGATATCCGAGGCGTTTTGAAAATGGCACCACGTCAGCGTCTGCTGTAATTTTTGGAATTCCCCCCAAGTCAGCGCGTCTTCCTCGACTCCGATGACGCTAATATCGTGAACACGGTCGGCAATGGCGGCATAAGGATCTGCCGTGACCTTGACGATCTCAAAGTTCGGGGCTTCTTTTTCGGCCTGTTCCATATAGCGGAAATCTGTAAATAAATACGCACTGTGAGGATTAACCAGAAGCGTAGCATTCGTTCCGGTAAAACCACTTAAATAAAATACATTGGGTGCGGAATGAACAAGCAGCGCCTGCAGACCGTTTTCATTCAGTTTCTGACGTACCTTCTCCAACCTCATTTTTTGCTGCTCCTTCTTTCTGACGGTACTTTTGATATTCCAGCGCATAAGCTAAGGCCAGAAAATAGCTGTCTGTTCCCAGCCCGCTGATTTGCCCCAGGCAGGCTCCTGCAATCACCGAATGAGAACGAAAACTCTCTCTGGCGTAAATATTCGATAAATGAACTTCAATGGCAGGGACCTGTACTCCTTTGATGGCATCGTACAGCGCATAGCTGGTATGTGTCCAAGCTCCCGGATTAAGGATCAAAAAATTGCTAGGTTTAAGATGCGTGATCCAGTCAATCAAATCACCTTCATGATTTGTCTGGCGGCATTCGACGCCAATACCGTTAGACTTCCCCATCCCTAACAACTTCTCGTTGACATGATCAAGGCTTGTCCGGCCATATATTTCCGGTTCCCTCTGTCCTAAAAGATGCAGATTAGCGCCATGAAAAACGTAAATCGTATCCATAATTCCTCCTAGGCCTATTATTCTCCAAAACCGTTTAAATTTGTATAGGCTGCTGAATATTCATAAAAAACTTCTCTTAACAATTTATTATAGCGAAAAAATATCATAAATAAAACATCGAATACCTGGCCAAGTCAAACCGGGTATTCGATGAAGGACGATAACCTTCTGTGTCATGTCGTTCCAAAATCCGCTTGTTCTGTTTCTGATCGTGTATCGGGCCTTTGTTTCTGTTGATCATAAAGGATATTCAGCGACGTCTTTTCTCCTTCGAAACGGGGCGAATTCACAATATTAATATTACTTAGCATAATGCTCGTCTCAATCACACCAGTATGGGGGCATTCTACCTTTCGCACCTCGGTCCGGGGCAGAATGAAATGAAGTTCGTGTGGTGTTGTTGGTTCACCGGCCCGGGTAACGCGTAATTTGATCCCTTCCACATCAAGGATCACTTCGTCACACCGATTAACGCCTTTGCCGCCGAATGGATAAGAAGAGCATCCTGAGGCCGCTCCACCAGAAGCTGAAGCTGCAGAGTCTTTATTACTCATCGCCTTCAGTGGGATATTTATCGTCTGCCCCACATAGAGCGCACATGGATCAATACCCGGATTGGCTTCGGTAAAATCCTGCCAGCGGCAGCCATTTCTCTTTGCCAGAAGATAAAAAGTATCTCCTGATTGGATAATATATTTGTTTATCGCATTCCCCTCCTCGCTTCCATGATATGGAAGCGAATGCGATCCGGTGCATGACCTGCTGTCGTCACGATTATTCCTTTTTGAACGCGAGAGACCGTCTGGTCACCATCGTGGCATTTCTATTAATTGTTTTGTTCAGTTATTTATCTGATAACAGAATAGTTAATGTAATTTCTGCAATACCCTGATTGATATCGAAATCCTGAACGACAATGATACTTTTCTGCTGTTCCAGAATACCTATCAGGACATCAAGAATATGATCTCTGTCTCCTCTTGCCCTTATTTTTACAGGAACTTTCAATATGCTGCCTTTTTCAATAGTCTGCAGACCCATATCTATTCCTTCAAGGCGGACATCGCCAGCTCTAAACGTCTCGTTGAGTATATCCAGTGTTTGAGGCAATGAAGTACTTGTCGGAATACGATTGGTATAAACTGCCGTATGTTTTTCCAGGACGCGGATATCCGTTTGAAGTGCGATAAGTGCTGCCGTATCACGTGCTTCCTGTTGATTTAACGCAGGAATAACCAGAAGTTTCCAGATTAGAATCAGAGCGAAGATAACGCTAAAACCAGTCAATCCAATTTGCAATACAGAGACATTATCCAATCGTTTGTCCAAATTCTCGCGGACTTTCTGCAGCATGTCCTTCGGGAAATTCATCTTTCGACTTCTCATGTGTCATTTACTCCTGATTATATGATTCGGCAGTCATACGAAGGCAAAAATCAATTTTACCCGCTTTGCAGTGATATTCGACTAATTGAGGACTGCTCCAGCCATTAACCGTCAATCTGGTCATTGTGTTCATAATCTGCGTGTTATTAGAGCAATCAGCCCAAATCGATACATCGCCCCGCCGGTAAATAATCCGTGTTAATGCAATATCGCGGTCAATGGTTTCCAATGCCGTTCGCAGGTGTTTAAAATCTGCCAATGTATTGTTCCGAGTGTTGATCCCTTCGCTTAGCAACGGTTCTGCTTGCTGCTCCTTTTGCTGATAAGTTTGAATAACGTCTTGTAATACAGTCATTTCCGTTCTATTTTCATTGTGCGCTCGAATCTCGGCATAAGTTAAACAGCTGAATAAAATGATTAAACCGCCGACAATACTTCCCATGAAAGCAGTTGCCCGTACTTTTTTCGCTCTGACATGGGCAAAACTTAAATTGATATTTTCTTTTTTCGCGATACGCCTGCTTCCGGCAAACAAAGCCATCGAAGCGCCTTGTATAGGAAAGGAATGAATTTCCTTGGCAAATCCGTCATCCATTAAATGTTTGGCAATCTTTTGGGTTTGACTGCACTCATCCGTTATGATCGCGTTTAAAAATTGCTGATTATCCTGACGATCTTTTATGAGCGCACACATCAGATAGTTTAATTCTGTTTCATCGTCGGCTGTAATCTCTTTTACTGTTGAAGGCTGGCCATTGCTGTATAGAACTGCCTGCAAACATCCTTTATCGCCGCGTTGAAGAAAGAGAATTCTTTTTTCTATATGTGCCAGAGTTTGACTCAACGCGGTGATTGAATATTCGGTACCTCGTATATCGTAGCCCGCCTGTTGAAAGCAGTCCATATAAAATGACAGTGTTTCTTTGCGAATGCCAATCAGTGATAGCGACAAAAAGTCATTCTTTCTTTCTTTTACGGTAACATAACGATAAACAAGCTGCTCCTTTGGCAGTAAAATTTCATGCTCAATGGTGTAAATAACTGCCTTGTCGCGATATTTTTTAGCCATCCATGGAAACTTTATGGACTGGATGATTCCGTTCTGAAATGGCAATAGGAGATAGATTCTGATTTTTCTGCTCCCCCAATGATTGAGGCGATAATCTCTTAATGCATCAACTATCTGCTTTTTGCCGGAGGTATCCGGAACAAACCCAGCCGGTAATTTTATGGAAGGCAGAATATCCGCCATGTTAATTTGTACTTTCTTCTGACTATTTCGCCCTAGAGATAGCACATGGATTTGATCATTATCGATTTCCATAAGGTAAATGGGGTATTTACAGAACATAATCTCCTCTTTTACTCATACTTAGCTGATACTCAGCGATTATCTCTCAACACGCAACGGCAACGCTTAAATCGAAGACCATAATGCCGTTGTCAGATCACTCTTATAAACGATGACTTCCGCATCGGAACCATCTGCCGTTAAATAGAGCATGATAAGATTAGTCGGTTGGGAATAGGTTTCGTCAATAATCGTCCCTACCCCAAATCCGGTGCCTGTTTCTGCCGTCTGCTGAGTAACAGACATATCCAGTTTCTTAACATATGTCGGTATCAAACCAGTACACGTTATCGTACCACTTGCGGCTGTTACTTCACTTGTTTTAGGATAAATGCCTTTTTCCACCTGGTATCTGTCCAGAGCAGATTTAACTTCCCTTCCTGTGGTTATATCCGCTTTCTCACGCGCTGTATCCGTACTTCCAACAAGCCGGGGTATAACAACAGCAGCCAGGATTGCCAGAATCACCACAACGACCATAACCTCGAGCAGGGTAAACCCTCTATTTCTATTTTTCATAACAAACACTCCTCAAAAAATAGAATTACGTTATTTGATGTACGAACTGACATCAAACACAGGCAATAGAACACCGATAGCGACAAATCCAACCACGCCGGCCATTCCTAAGATCAATATCGGCTCCAGCAGCCTGCTGTATTTATAAATATTTGCTTGTAATTCCTGTTTGAACATTTTAGTCAAAAAGCCAAGCATTTCCCCGATTTTTCCAGACTCCTCAGCCACTTCAAAGATTTTAGCTGCTTCAAGCGGGAACTGTGGGTAACTCATGATGACTGAGGACAGCCTTTGTCCTTGGCTGACAGCCTGAATTAAATCTTGGGTCAAGCTTTCCATGGAGGAATCACGCGTTATCGTACCCTGTAGGATGAGCGCGTCCTGAAGCGTTAAACCGGCTTTCAGCAATCTTTCCAATATCGAGCAAAATTGTATCAGCTGCCAAAGGCGGTTGATATGACGCGTCCCCGGCATGGTTATTCCGCCTCTTTTATAAGTAAAAATTCCGAAGATAATGGCGCTTATCACCAAAAAGACAGCCGCATAAGGGATCACTGTCCCGATCTGAAACATAATTTTTGTTGCCAAAGGCAGCTCGGCATCCAACCCCGCAAAAAGCTTTTGATACATTGGTAAAATCATGATGCTGAGTACGTAGACAACGATCACGGCCGTAATCATGAGCAGTAATGGATAAAAGAGTGTACCCCTTATTTTTTTCTCGAAAGCATCCTGTTCCTCCAAATAATCGGCAATATCCCCTAAACTTTCAGCCAGAGTACCGCTTTTTTCGCCGGCTTGCAGCATCGCATAGAAGAACTCTCCGGGAGTAGGAATGACGCTTTTTATGCTAATGGCAAAGTCTTCCCCAGCCTGAAGAGAATCCGCGACCTTCATCCACTGACTTTTATGCAACGGTGTAGACTCTCTGTCGGCAATCACTTTCAAAACCGACAGTAACGGAATTCCGGCCGTCAGCATGAATGCCATTTTACGTGCGATAACACCCCAATAACGCTTTCGATTCCCTGTATTGAATTCCAGCCAAAGCGTACTGAGGACTGCCTTTCGAATAGACACCGGAAATAGATTCAGCTCATGCAGCCGAAAACGGACCACGTATTCATCCTTTTCCACCCATATACCTTTGACAATTTGGCTGCATTGATTGATTGCTTTCCACTTCCAAAGCACATCATATACCTCAACTATCCTGAGATCATTGATCAGCCCATATTCGCAATACTTCCTGCAGGGATGTTATGCCAGAAGCTGCTTTTAGCAGCGCATCTTCCTTTAATGTCACCATCCCAATCCTCTTGGACATTTTTTCGATATGGATAGCACTGTCCTTATGCAGGACCATCTCCTTGATTGTCGGGCTATAGGCAAGATATTCATGAATGCCGATCCGTCCGTTATAACCGGTTTGATGACATTTGGCACACCCGCGCGCTTCATAAACAACTTCGGATGGCCAATTAAACACAGCCCGTTCTTCTTCCGTGACCGCTCGTTCCTTCCGGCACTCAGGACATAATCGGCGGATCAGTCTCTGCGCCAGGACGCCGCATACTGAAGATGCCACCAAATACGGCGGGATTTCCATATCTAAAAGCCGTGTCAATACTTCCGCTGCTGTATTGGTATGAATTGTGGATAATACCAGGTGTCCGGTTAACGCCGCAGCCGTGGCAATTTTTGCCGTCTCACTGTCTCGGATTTCACCCACAAGAATAACGTCCGGATCCTGACGAAGGATAGCACGCAATCCATTGGCAAAGTCCCATCCTACCTGTGTGTTAACTTGCGATTGATTGACTCCCGGCAGTCTGTATTCTACTGGATCTTCAATAGAAATGATGTTAAACGATGCTGACTGAAGTTCACGGATCAGGGCATATAACGTTGTTGTTTTTCCACTGCCGGTCGGTCCGGATACAAGAATAAGACCGTGCGGCAATTGAAGCAGATTGCGGACGTTTGCTTCGACATCAACGCTCATCCCTAAGTGTTCCAGTGAAAGTCGTGCGGTATCGCCATCCAATATCCGAGTCACGACCTTCTCCCCGTACACTGTCGGATAAGTAGCGACCCGGACATCAATTTTTTTGCCAACGGTATTCAGGATAATCCTCCCGTCCTGTGGGAGGCGGCGCAGAGTGACATCCATTCCCGACATGACCTTCAGGCGCGCTGCAATGCTTCTGGCGAGATCCTTTGGCAATACTTCCTTCACATAAAGGACCCCATCAATTCGAAATTTGACTATCATTTCTATTTCCATCGGTTCCCAGTGGATATCGCTTGCTTTTTCCATGACAGCTTGCCGTAATAATGAATCTACCAGACTAACAACCGGTGCTTCCCGGCCAGCGTGCTTTTCCCCTACATCCCAGCCGTCATCGGCCTTGGTAACAATGGTTGCCGCTCTCTCATCCATAGACCTTCCGACAGTATACAATTCACGTATGGCTATTTTGATATCTTCAGAATGTGCTAAAAGCAGCTTGACTTTATTCCCTACCAGCAGCATCAGGTTTTCCAATATATTTTCTTTCATGGGGTCGTCAATAGCCACAAGCAGTCGATCATCTTGAAACGCAACAGGTATCAGTGTGTATTTACGGGCAAAGTCTTCTGTAATCAGTCTAACTGCGGCTGGATCAATGACAATCTCTGAAAGATGCACCACATCGATGCCAAATACCTTACTTTTCAGGTAAAGGAATTCTTCTTCTGTCATTGTTTTTGCATAAAAAGGATCCAGATCTTTATCCAAACCGAAATGGGTTTGCAGTTCAGCCTTTTCCGCCGGTGATAAATTTTTACTTTGGTGCAAATATTCAAAAATATCGCGATGTTGGAAATAGACTTGTTTGTCTTTAATAGAACCGTCATTCATAAAGGATGCCATAATTGGAAAGAACATACTCTCCTTCCTGGTTAGAGATCAACGTTCCATAGCGGCATTGTCTGACATTACGCGTTTGCGCGCTCACTGTGATATAGAATTGTTCACTTTGGGGTTCGACACAGACACAAACTTCGCAGTCAGCCACATCATAAACACCTCCTGTCCACTTCGTGTTAGCCGATAGTTGTGCCTCGGCAATTTCCAAGCCACTGTCAGCAGCATACGCAACTTGCGTTTTTATGGCTTCGTATTGAACAATACGTTCCTGAGAGCTCACTTTCATAAAGGTCATCATCCCGATCCATGACAAGAAAAAAGTAACTAACAAAACCAAGAGCGAAATGAAACCGCGTTCCTGGTTCGCCTTTAATTGGCTGCTCCTTTTTGGCGAACTTTTCTTTGCCAACATTGCGCCGATTCACCCACTCCAGCTGTAATGCTGATCTCCCATAAATGATTACGGCTCATCCTGCAGTCTAATTGAGTTACTCCACTTGCGACAGGGGTCGGTACATTTCCATGTTCACGATAAAGGTCCGGTACACCATTATTATCTTTATCTGCAATGTAATAACTGTCCGTGACCTTCATGCCGGCTTCTGTATCGGTTATGATCAATTTACCGCCAGTCCATAAAATACTGTCCGCTGAGGCTACCGCTGCTGCCATTATTTGCCCGGCTCGAATCAGAGAAAAGGTCATGTCAGATCGAAAGAGGATGTCCTTGGCTGTCCGGTATTGACTGATGAACAGCTTAAGAATCACAGCAGCGATTATTCCGGCCATGACCAAGGATACAAGGACTTCAAGCAACGTTAGCCCGGATTCATTTTTCTTTAATAACCGTTTAATCATTATCCTAAGAATCCTTGTACCTCAATAACTGGTATACCCATCAAAATATCTACATCGCAAGGGAGAGTTTTTATTTAACATTTTTTACATTATTTGTAATCATATTTATATTTTCTACATCATTTTAAAAATTCCTTCTTAATTTTAAAATAAATACCATTTATTTACATGGTTACATTTATTCTGTGTCATTAATACGTAATCTACATAAAAATATGACTGTTCATCTATCCATTACCATCGATACGATGACTATTACCGTCTAAAGTTGACTATTACTGGTTACAGAGTATCCGTGTCTTTCAAATTTTCTTCGAAAATGTTTAATAAGCCGGCGTATTTTCATCACGAAAATACGCCGGCTATCAATACTAGTTTAACCTTTAAAATCTGCTTATCTATTCCATTAATTTCTTGTTACCACATTTAAGGTAAGGCTGCACGATCCAGCAAGTGAAACATAAATTGCGGTATTTATAGTGCCTTCAATTCGTATGTAACCTGACCTCCCAGAACCGTAACTATCACCATGTTAGCCTGTTTCCCGGCTGAAGCAGCGGTAAACCCGGCGCAGGAAATATACCGAACTCCCCTGTCCAGCTCCGTTTTGTCCGTCGACCCGGGATAGAATACATAGACATTTTTCCCCGTAACTTCATGATAATCTGCGAGAGTGTCTTTGAGCAAAACAGCTTCTTTGGCATTGATAAATGCGCTTGGCGCACCATCCATGGTAATAAACAGATGGTCGCCGTTGCTATCCTTTAGCTCTTGAAATAGAGAGAGCCATTGCTGCGGGTTTGTCCGACGCAGCCCGCCTTTGCTGACATCCAGCTGGATAAATGTACTATTTTTGTAATGGTAGGTTTTATATCCTGTCCCTGTTTTGACTACCGTTTTGGTGATCCCACCGGTTAATTTTGCTGCGTTGGTACCGGTAAAGAGCGCCAGATCCATATTCTTGTTAACAGATAGCTTCACTTGGCCCAGCTTTTGTTGCTGTATCGTATTCCTAGGCAGCGTATTACTGCCAAAGACTGCAAATCGGAAATTGTTTGTGCCCTTTTGGAACGCAGTTTTACGGTTCGCCTTATCGCTCATTACAGTATCCTGAGGTATCTTGCTCTTATCGATAACCGGATTATTCTTGACAGTCGCTGTGAGCCCATCAAGGTAAACAATACCGCCGGTATTGGCAGGATCCGTACTCTTGACGTAGATTCGGGTCAAGTTACAGGGTGATTTAATCGTTGATAACGAGGCCGTAACCTGCTTCCAACCCGTCCACTGCATACTGCCAGAGAACAGGATCTGATGTTTTTGGCCGCTGGCATCCACGACTTCGCCCATCAATTTATTGGTGTTTGCGCTGGGACTATAAGCCCAGAGAGCTAAGTTAACCGTGTTTTTATCCAAGACGATTCCCTGTGCTCCGAAATTGACAGCCGCCTCACTCGGATTTACGGAATCATACAGAAAGTCATAAACTAATTGCCCTGCTAATTGTCCGGAATAAACCTGTTGGCTGCCACGATCGTAAGTCCCCCTGGCATTTTCTGAATTTCCGGTGAACGCGCCCAGATTATTTTCAAAATCATAGACCGTTTGGATGTATTCTGCAGACACAGCGACTGCGCAGCTGGCGCGCACATTGCCAATCGACGCTTGAATATACCCTGCCCCCGGGTTAGCTGCCTGAAATTCCCCATTTTGGCAGCAGCCGATAGTGCCACTCGTTTTCCATTGAATATCTTCGGGCATAATACTTGCCGCAAAGCCTTCCGCGTTGATGCCTGTCACTTTTATTGTCTGACTTTTGCCTGATGGGATCGTGATTTCACTCGGATTTAAAACAAGTCTGGCCGGTGCGCTTAATGAAGTAATAGCCAGTTGTGCGGTCACTTCACCGATCTTGGCGGTAATGATACCGTTGCCAACTGACGTTGGACGAAAACTACTTCCGGTAAAGCTGCCTTTAATACCGGTGACATCCCACATTATAGCGTCGGAATCGATACCAACGGGGTTCCCATTTTGGTCTACCCCTCTAAGTGTAAATTTTCTCGAAGTATTGACAAAAATATTGGTGTTTTCCGTTTCAATGGTTAATTCGGAGAGTGTACCGGCAGGTGCAACTGAAAAAATGCCGATGGCGTTAGCCACAGGCCGCAACGCGCCTTCAGAGGGAACATTGACGACTTTAAGCTGCGATGTCCCAGGAACTCTGGCTGCCATCGTCGTCGAGCCGCCGCCATCGAGAATAATGGCCTGGTAAGCTCCCAGCTGGAGCATCAGTTCTGCTGATTCTCTTTGGGTAAGACCGATACTGTCATCCTGCCTTCCATCCACTGTGACTAAAATCAACTGTTTTCCGTCGCTTGTACACCCAGCCAATGTTCGGGGATTCTTCTTGTCAAAGCTCGCAGCCGAAAATGAAAAATTACTGACTATCCGGCCATCTTTAACTAAAACAGAAGCGCCGCTGACTGCCAGCTGCAAACTGCTCCAGTCCGGAGAAGACGTAATACTGAACGAAGCTTGACCCCCAATCATCATGCTTTGAATCAGCTTGGCTGCCTGGTCTCCTCTGGAAATAATAACAAACCCATTTTCCGGTATGGCTGTTGGGGCTGATCCTTGGCGCACTTCTGTTATTTGTCCGCCTGATACAACAATTTCTACCAGGTCCGGATAGGCAGCTAGAGCCCCCAGCGTCATCGCACCCCATTTTGGATCCAGAATCGTAATATCCGTGTAGTTGCGGCGGCTGGGCTGATTATATTGTGAAACTGTATATGTTGAAGCATCCGGACCAAAAAGCCGGATCTCATTTTTCCAATAGTCAATGATGACATCACCGCTTTGACTTAAACACAAAGAAGCCATATCGTTATAACGCAAGTTATACCATCCGGCTGTGGAGATCAGTTTGCCGCTCCGAACGGTTGGCCCATCGGCGTATCCGCACCCTGAACTGAGAGCATTAAAAAAACTGGCATTAACCGCAGCGACAGCATTGTTTTGCTGCGCTAAAGCAGGTACCGTGTCCAGAGTTTGGGTAATACTATCCTGTGTTAACGTGTCTATTTTAATATTCGGATGTGTCGTATCGATACGTAGAACGTTGATATTTAACCATCCGTTTTCGGTAAGGCGTGAGATATGTTCCCGCACTGCTCCGGCGGTGATCGTTTCCGTCGACTGTGATTCATAGAGTGAAGCCGGTAAGGCGGATGCATCCGTCACCAGTGTCATCATAAAAAACAGGGTAGATAACAATAGGGATATGGATTTATACATTTTCTTTGTTTTATTTGTTTTATTTGTTTTATTCATTATGTTCGTGTGTCCTCCTTATTCCGTCATTGTAAGGTCCAATGCAACACTGCCATTCATCACCCCCTTATTACATAACTTCATTAATAAAAACAATGGCCGGAAATATGACGCGCGTATCGTTTTTAACCGGGAACATGACAAAGACTCTGCACATGATAGTTTTTATTTCTCCCCTGTTCCAGCCAAGTGACCTCAACGGTGACACTCAGAAGATCAGCCTCAGCCCATTCCGTTTTTATGACAACGTTATAGAAACCTACGACATGTTTGTGCTCACCTTCAAGGTAAGCAGCGGCAGCCGCCGGATCCTCATCAACATCATCGACAACCTCATTTAGCGTAGAGCTTGCCAGATTGACGGCATCAAGGTATCTTTCAGTATGACTTTGCTTTAAATATGACGCTTGAACACTACCAAAAATGACGGCAAAACCCAACCCAAAAATAAATAAGGCGACAATTATATCGAGATAAACAAAACCATGCGCCTTGCTTCTCATTGCACGATGACTTTTCCGTGTGGATCAATTTCATAATTTAAGCGAGGATCCAGCGGATAATCCGGTATTTTGTCCAAATACGGCCCTTGCCAGTTTTCCGTATCCATGGGCATCGCGATTAAATCCTCCAGTTTGCAGGGAAATTTTCCTGTATCCAGCATATAGGAACGGACAGCTTGGTTAAGAAATATCCGATTGTCCTGATCTACCTCTGATTTTGTGTGCTCCAGGGTCGCTTTATAATCAGGTATGATGGTATAGGCCAAGATTCCCAGCAGCAGCATCACCAGGATCACTTCCAACAGAGTAAACCCTTTATTCGACCTCAAGCGGATTAGCCCCTTCCCCATATGGTGGTTTCGGATCAATTCTGCTATGTATTATTTTCTACATGATAAGCTAATTCCCTGCAGCAAAAAGGAAATGTTTCCATATTTTTACATGTTTTGCTCCATTGAATTTCACCTTTACATGTGATGTGCCTGAAACGACAACGATGAGGGCGCTGGACAATCTAAGTTAGGAAAGTTTACTCTGAACTCTTAATGAAAAGACAATCTAAGGGACAGGTTCTTTGATTGAAATAGAGTGATAGATATTGAATGTTATGGGAAATTACCCTATTGAAAAGAAATCAAGATATGATACAATGTCACTAAAGTCACAATTTAGTGACACTTGTGTATTTGCTAAAACGATACTGTCTAACTGCTTTTAAGGAAAGGGGTTTGGTTCAATGACAAAGAAAAAAAAGATACTGGCTGTGGTCATCGTGCTTGTTGTTTTGGTTGCAGGGTATTTTGGCTGGGAGCATTATGCTTCTGCCGATGACCATATGCTAAACGCATCTGGGACGATTGAAGCCACTACTGTCAATTTGAGTGTCAAAATTCCCGGAACAATTGGAATTTTTGAGGCAGAACCCGGAGATGAAGTTAAGCCCAACGATTTGGTTGCTGAAATATTGCGAAATGATCTGATCGCTCAACTGGAAAGAGACAGGTTAAATGTTGCCATTGCTCAAAATAATCTAGATGAGCTTCAATCTGGTGCACGCAGTCAACAGATCAAACAATCGCAGGCCAACGTCAATATCAAACAAGTTGCTTATAACAAAGCACAAGATGACCTTAAGCGTGCAGAAGAACTTTTTCAAGAAGGAAACCTTTCGCAGGTGGAACTTGAAGGGATTCAAAATAGCCAGAAGATTGCCTTTCATCAATTAGACGCAGCAAAAGCAGAGCTGAGCCTTTTAGTGGAAGGAAGCAGCAACAATAAAATTAAGGCAGCACAAAACCAGGTGAAACTCATGGAAGCAGTCGTCAAAGCAACGGAGGCGCAGTTAGCAGATCTTCAAATCAAATCTCCTATCGATGGAATCATTCAAACCAAAAATTATGAAACCGGAGAATATGTCACTGCAGGGGCGGTCCTGGCTACCGTTGTCAATCTTAATAAGGTATGGATTAATGTGTTTATACCGACGGATGATCTCCCTTTTGTCAGACTGGGAAAAGAAGTGGACTTCACAATTAGCGGGCTTGATACGGTATTTAAAGGAATTATTACGGAAATTGCCAGTCAGGGAGAATTTACTCCGAAAACCATTCAAACCAAACGGGAAAGGGCTAATATCGTTTTTAAAGTAAAAATTACTGTGGACAACTCGCAGGGAATTCTGAAGCCGGGAATGCCTGCGGACGTTGTGATTAAGGCAGATGATCTCAAATGATAGAAGCAAGGCAACTGTCGAAACGGTTTGGGGTTGTGCAGGCAGTGAACAATGTCAGTCTTACAGTAAATCAGGGAGAGATTTTTGGCATGGTAGGACCTGACGGTGCCGGTAAAACAACGCTGATCCGGCTTATTTGCGGTCTGCTTACGCCCGATCAAGGCGATATCCGGGTATTAGGCTATACCTCCAGTGAGCGGGAAAAAGTAAAAGACAATCAGGCCACAAATTTTGGGTATATGCCGCAGCGCTTCAGTCTTTATGGTGACCTCACCGTAATGGAAAATCTATTTTTTTTCGGATCAATGTACAGTCTGAAGAAAGAAGTCATACTCCGGCGGTCTGAAGAGATTTTAGAACTGACGAACCTGATTCAATTTAAAAATCGATTTGCCGATGCTCTTTCCGGTGGAATGAAGCAGAAATTGGCTTTGACCTGTTCCTTGGTAACCCGGCCCAGCCTTTTGGTTCTGGATGAGCCTACCTATGGTGTTGACCCCGAATCACGCAAGGAATTTTGGAAGATTCTGTACCAACTGAATCAGGACGGGATGACCATTCTGGTATCAACGCCTTACATGGATGAAGCGGAGCTTTGTACGCGTGTAGCCTTTATGAATGAAGGAAAGTTTACGGTACTGGATACGCCAGTGGGTTTAAGAGAAAAATTTCCGTATACGGTCTGGGAGGTCATGTCCGATGCCAGAGAACCGGAGCTGTTTGATCATGTACGGGACGTTCTTGATGCTTCGCTCTATGGAGATAAATACAGGCTGATTATGACCCAGGCACCCGATGCAGAAACACTGATTGAAAGAACACTGGCCGCCAAAGGTTATTCTTCTAATATACGGCAGAGAGTTGCCCCATCCATGGAAGATGTCTTTGTAGTAATGGCAGGGGGGAACCAATCATGGAAAATGTAATTATCACAGAAAATTTAACGAAAAGATTTGGTGATTTTACAGCGGTTGATAAACTATCGCTTCAGGTCAGGCGAGGGGAAATTTTTGGTTTCTTGGGCCCCAATGGTGCTGGAAAATCTACCGCAATCCGCATGCTTTGCGGTATTCTTGAGCCAACGGAGGGCTCGGCGGTTGTTTTGGGTCATGATCTTAAGGCTGAGACTGAAAAAATCAAGGCCAAGATTGGGTACATGTCCCAGAAATTCAGTCTCTATGATGACCTTACTGTGAGGGAAAACCTGAAGTTTTATGCGGGTCTGTACCGTATTCCCCGTAAAGAACTTGCCAACAGACTGGAAGAGATGATTGCGATGGCCGACCTTCTCGGACGGGAAAATGAACTGGCGGGGAACTTAAGCGGAGGCTGGAAACAACGTCTTGCTTTGGGATGTGCCATTATTGCCAAACCTCCCCTCCTGTTTCTGGACGAACCGACCAGCGGTGTCAGCCCAACCAGCAGAAGAAAGTTTTTTCAAATTATCAGGAGAATGACCCATGACGGCACGACCGTCATGGTGACGACCCACTTCATGGATGAAGCTGAACGGTGCCACCGGCTGGCATTTATCTCGGGGGGAAAATTAATGGCCGTAGATCGTCCGGACAATCTTAAGAAGAATGCCATCAAAGGATGTATGGTTGAAGTCAGCCTTCCGGATGGAATGCAGCGGATGAAAGAAATCGAAAAATTGCCTTATGTCAAAGAATGTACCATCCATGGCGCGCTACTTCATATCCTCCTGACAGACAAGGAAGATGTTCTGCAGCTTCAAGAGACACTGGTCTGTGCGCCCAGAATGATTACACCTTCGCTTGAAGATGTTTTTGTGGCATTGGCGAAACAGCAAAGGAAGGAATAGGGGGGATTTGGAATGGAAAGAATTATGGCCGTCCTCTACAAGGAGTTTTTACAGATCCGCAGAGACAGATTAACGCTGGGTTTGGTGTTTATGCTGCCGCTGATTCAACTTCTACTTTTTGGTTATGCCATCCAGACCGAAGTAAAACATATTCCGACGGTGGTATTTGATCAATCCGTAAGCGAAGAGAGCAGAGATTTGCTTGATGCTTTTAGAGCTTCTGGATACTATGACATCCGTTTTGCTGTCAACAGTTATCAGGAAGTGAATGATATGATTGATAGCGGGAAGGCGAAAGTTGGGATTGTATTTCCGCCAGGTTTTGCAGGCAATTTGCAAAGGGGAGAATCTGCCCCTGTTCAGGTTTTGGTTGACGCCAGTGATAACATGGTTGCCAATCAGGCCATGGCGACAGCCAATTCGATTGGATTGCTGAAATCACAAGAAGTCATTTCGCAGAAACTTCATGTTAACATGACCAATCCTCCCTATGACATCAGAGTACGGGCCTGGTATAATCCGGATGGCATTACGGCATTCTATATGGTTCCCGGTATTCTTGGGATTGTGGTGACACTTTCCATGGTGATGATGACTTCGATGTCTTTGGTACGGGAGAGAGAAAAAGGGACCCTGGAGCAGTTAATCGTTACCCCGATCAAATCCTATGAACTGATGATTGGAAAAATCATTCCCTATATTTTTCTTGGTTATATTCAGATTACAGTGGCACTGCTTGTCGGTGTTCTGGTCTTTGGGGTACCGATTAAAGGCAGCTTGCTGGAGCTCTATGCGTTAACGCTGTTCTTCATTACCGCTTCATTGGGATTGGGAATCATGATCTCAAATATTGCCAAAACGCAAATGCAGGCGTTTCAGATGTCATTCTTTATCATGCTTCCAAGTATACTGCTTTCAGGCTTTCTCTTTCCGCGGGATGCCATGCCCAGGATCATTTATTATTTGAGTGATGTGATACCGCTCACTTACTATTTGGATATCATCCGAGGAATTGTTCTCAAAGGAATCGGTTTTTCTTACCTTGTGAGCCAGGTGATCAGCCTGATTGTGTTCTCCATCATCTTTCTCGGGGTGAGTATCCTTAAATTTAAAAAGAAAATTGCTTAAAAGGAGAAATCAGATGGAAACCAGGGAAAAAATCATCCTTGCCTGTGAAGAACTTGCGATAAAAAAAGCGCTCGGGTTTTCCCGCCTTTCGATGGATGAAGTGGCCAAGACAGCGGGGGTAAGCAAAAGAACGGTCTATCGTCATTTTGACAGTAAAGAAGCATTGTTTGAAGCAGTCATTAATAAAATTACCGACGAAATCATCGCCAGGAATATACACCTTACCGACACAGAAAAAGACATTCATTTAATGATCACAGGAATTCTTCAAAATATTTCTTATCTGATCAATCCTCAGTTTTTAGCTGATCTCAACAATCACTTTCCTTTGTTGTGGAAAAGAATTGATCAAATCCGGCAAAAGAAGATAGATTTTTTGATTGAGCATTTGCTTACAAAGCGTAAACTGCGTTTAAGAGTGGACAAACAAATCTTTAAGGCTTCATTAATTGCCGCAATGACTGCGGTTCTCAATCCGGAGTTTATTCTCAAGAGCGGAATGTCCTTTGAACAGGTAGGGCAGGAATTTCTGAGCATATTTATTTTTGGCGCACTGGAACCAACGGAAGCCGATTAACAATAAACAACCGCGAAACAACCGCGGGGACAGGAAACAACCGCGGGGACAGGTACCACGGTGAAGGAAACAACCGCGGAACAACCGCGGGGACAGGTACCACGGTGAACGGAACAACCGCGGGGAACAACCGCGGGGACAGGTACCACGGTTGTCTCGTAAGGAAAGCGCAAAACAAGAAGGTATATAGTAATAGAGCAAAGACTCGTATAAACTAAATCTTTGCTCATTTTTTCATGTCGCTTGGATTTTCGGATTCCATAGCAGATATTCGTAAGCGTCTAAGAAAAAGGTGTACGAAAACTTAAAAAACTATCGTACTATTTCGATAACTGAAGAAATTGTAATCGCTTAGAAGTTGTTCGGTTAGGAAAAGTATTCGATTTTGAAATTTCATCGGTACGACTGAAAAACAATTCTTTCTATTATCTTATAACACTTTCCCATGCTCGGAGAATCTCTTCATCGCTGCAGTCTTTAACGATCGTCGATTTACCGATTCCTACCGGAAGGATTAAAATCTTGTGACCGGCTTTATTCTTTTTGTCCGCGGCCATATGCTGCAACAGGACATGAGGATCATGGCCGGTAACCGTTGTCGGCAAGTCGAGACGCCTTAGTAAATCAAGGGTTCTTTCCATCTGTTTGCCGGTCATCAAGTCTCTTCCTTTTGCCAGGAAGACGGCAGCGGCAACGCCGATACTGACACCTTCGCCGTGGGTGATCCCTTTATAGTCCTCCTCCGTCTCCAGAGCATGACCGAAGCTATGCCCCAGATTCAAAAGCATACGTATCCCTTTTTCCCTCTCGTCTTCAGAAACAATCTTGACTTTGACAGCCAACGAACGAAGGGCCATTTCTTTAAGGATCTTGTCATTACGCCCTTTGATATCGTCCGCATGGTCATCGATGAATTCAAATAAATCCGGTTCTGCTACAAGCGTATGCTTGATGGTTTCAGCCAAGCCATTGCGCATCTCCTTCCAGGGAAGCGTTTGCAGTGTCGTAAAGTCCGTCCAGACAGCCTGCGGCATGTGAAAAGAGCCCAGGATATTTTTGCCGGAAGGGTGATTAACAGCTACCTTGCCGCCGATACTGGAATCTATCTGGGATAGCAAGGTCGTTGGAATATGGATATAGCGAATCCCACGCATAAAAATGCTGGCAAAGAAGCCGGCAAGATCACCGATCACACCACCCCCTAAAGCCAAAACAATCGTGTCCCTGTCGGCACTCAAATCCAAGGCGTGTTCTGTCAACGTACTGATACGCTCCAGGGATTTCTCCTCTTCGCCATCCGGAACAATGATCTGATCCAGTTTTAATCCGTGGCATCCCTGGGATAGTTTTTCAGCATAATGCTTAGCCACCGTCGTATTGGAGATCAACAGGTAATGACCGTCTTGTCCGTAAGTATTTTGTAAATGAGAACCCAGCTCTCCTAACTCAGCTCCTAAAAACAGGGGGTAACCCTGTTTCCCGCTGACGTCGACTCTCTGTACCATAGCGTATTGCGTCTCCTTTCAGTCAGTTCCAATCGTGTAGTCTACTTCATTCACGCCGGATGCCTTCTTATCACCACATCAAAGCGAATAGAAATTAATAAATCGAAGTATGTCATCGGTGATTTCTTTTAGTCCTTTTGTCGATGTATCGATGACAAGCTCCGCTCGTTGATATATCTTTTCCCGTACCTGCCATAATTTTTCTATTTCTTCCGGGCTGTTGTTCGTGATCATCGGTCGTTCATTCTTCTGATTTTTAGCTCGCTGTAAGGCAATTGCCAACGGCGCATATAAATAAACGGTTAGACCCATTTGTTGGAGCAGCTGCCAATTTTCCGGGTTCAAAACCGTGCCGCCGCCGGTTGCTATCACCGTATTCATCAGCCCCGACAGACGTTTTACGGCTGCCTTTTCTTCAGAACGAAAACGCGCTTCGCCATAATTCTTGAATATATCAGGAATTTCAAGTCCGGTAATACGTTCAATTTCACTGTCGGTGTCCAAGAATCGCCAACCCAATTCTTTTGCTAAGAGTCTGCCCACACTGCTTTTTCCTGCTGCCATAAAACCAATTAAGATGATATTCTGTGGCAAACGTCCTTTTCTGACTGACAAAACTATGTCCTCCCCTCTCTAGTCGACTCTGATCCTGCCCATAACCGGCGCAACAATCACTTTCTTTGCCCGATCACCGCATTGGAGCATGATCGTTAAACCCACATTGGGTGCGCCGCTGGCATTAAATATGATATCCGTTGGCACGTTCCCAAAAGTGACTTTATCTTGCAGGGTTACTGTACGCACATATAACCCTTGTTTATAAATTTTATAGGTACCCATAGAGGGATAAAACCGTACTTTGTACCAAACACTTTCTGCCATCGCAGCCTGCTGCGTTTCCCGAAGATCCTGAAGCAAGCCGTCAGCTGTCATCATGATGGCTTTCTCCTGGGTGTGGTTTGGAATTTGGATTAAAAGCATAAATGCCACTCCGGAAATAATTGTTAATACCAACAGAATTTCCAAGAGTGAATATCCTCTTTTACAGATACGCGTTTTATCGGGAAACATCCAATCACTCCGAACAGACCGAAAGTTTATCAACTAAAGCCTTCCGCATGCTGTCAACCGGTGCTTTGACACCAAACCAAAAATCCCAAGCCAGTACGCCCTGAAAAAGAAGCATGTCCAGTCCGTTAAAGGTACGGCAGCCGTGGAGGGCGGCATTGGATAACAGACTGGTTACTGCGGGATTATAGATCAGATCCACTGCCCATGCCGCCGGGTTGATCCCCTGAAGATCAAATAAGTAGGGTTCGCTTTTCATACCCACAGACGTCGTCTGAACAAGGAGATCGACGCTTTCAAGCCACGTGCCGGGTGCTAAGATGTCGCCAGAGGCTTTGCCGCCAAGTAAATTCACCTGCTCGGCCAGCGCTGCTGCCTTTTCCGACGTCCGATTCAAAATCAACAGGTAAACATTCAGACAAGCCAAAGACACTGCAATGGCTTTAGCCGCACCGCCGGCACCCAGAATAACGACTTTCTTGCTGTTAAAATCAAAGTCTTGGCGGCGAAGGGCCTCTACGAAACCTTGACCATCCGTGTTATGGCCGTACAGTAAACCGTTTTCTATTTTCACCGTGTTGACTGCCCCTATCGCCTGGGCCTCAGAAGTCAGGCCGTCAAGAAACGGAATGATTTTCTCCTTTAATGGATAAGTGACATTAAAGCCATTAAAGTGATTGGCTTTAAGATCACTGATCCCAGCCGTTAGTTCTAAAGGATGAATAGTGATTCGTTCATAGGTTGCGTCAATACCGGCCGTTTTGAATCCTGCCTCATGCATTTCCGGTGACAGCGAATGGGCAACCGGATAGCCAATTATCGCGTATTTCAATTTATTTAACCCGCCTATTTTCACGTTATCGGTTTCAATCATCATCTTACTGCTGCTTTTACTATTGCCGGGTATATCGGGCTTTCCTACCCACAAGTCTTTCCATAAATCGCAGGACCTTAGTGCCGGGATATTCTTTGCTATGGATTGGCGACACTAAAATTGTCTTCATCCCCGAAACATTCCCGCCAAAGATATCTGTAAAGAGTTGGTCCCCAATCACAGCAACTTCCGACTCTGGCAGTCCCAAAACATCAAGGCCTTTACGAAAGGCGCTTTTCCGCGGTTTCTTTGCTCGATGCACATACTGTATCTCCAACAAATTGGCCACGGTGGATACCCGATCAGGTCCTTTGTTATTGGATACAATGCAAGCTTGAATACCGGCCGTTTTTAGCATTTTAAACCACACGATCACTTCCTTGGTAATAGTTCGATCATTCCACGGTGTGATCGTATTGTCTAAATCAAGAATTACTCCTTTGATCCCATAAGCATGAAGGTCCTCAACCTTAATATCCTGCACCAGGTCATATTCAAGGTCAGGGCGTAATAATCCGCGCATGAAACTTCCTCTTTCCCTTGATTCGATCGTAATTATTTAATAATAGTTTATACTTAACGATTATACCCTAAAGGAGATTTAAAGGGAATTACTTCCTGAGTGTTTTCCCATGATACTCTTTCATTTCTTCTGTCAGCTTATGCACGGCTTTTTTTTCGATCCGAGAGACGTATGATCTGGATATTCCCAGGATTTTAGCTATTTCTCTTTGGGTCTTTTTTGGATTATTCATAAGACCATACCGCAGCTTAATGACCATCTGTTCTCGGCGTGTCAAATATTTCAACTTTTCCAGAACGACATTTTGTTCGAATTGGCTTTCCACCTGATCGGAAATCGCATCGGGATCGGTTCCTAAGACATCAATCAGGTTGATCGCGTTGCCTTCTTTATCCGTTCCGATGGGATCATAGATTGAGACTTCGCCCCGTATCTTTTTTAGGGAACGAAGATGCATGAGGATTTCGTTTTCTATACAGCGCGCGGCATACGTTGCTAAACGAGTACCTTTTTCGCTGTTATACGTATTGATTCCTTTAATAAGCCCGATTGTTCCGATGGAAATCAGGTCATCACTGTCTGCTCCCGTACTGTCATATTTTTTAACAAGATGGGCGACAAGCCGCAGATTATGTTCAATCAGCTTATTACGCGCATTTTCTACCATCAACGCATCAGGTGACTCTCTATTCTCCTTGAGGACGTCATTTTTTGCTTCTGCCAGGATCTTCAGATATTCCGCTTCATCTTGCTCGTTCAGAGGCTGGGGAAATGCATTATTGTTAATATACGATACTAGCAGGGTAACACCCTTGATGACAGACAGGGCCAGCCCGATCAGAAACGCTTCAGCGATCATGGTCCCTACCTCCTTCAGCATAATCTCTTTTATAACTATGCTCGAAGGTAAAGAATACTGCTAATCCGCTAAGCCATTGGCACATATTACCATGTTACATCGAAAAGTTCACATGAAATCTATACAATCTTCACTCAACGTTCACATGCCATGACTACTATAAAACCATCATGTTCTATAGAAAGGACCAGAGTGATGACGC
Organism: Dehalobacter sp. DCM; assembly: GCF_024972775.1. Classification (NCBI taxonomy): domain Bacteria; kingdom Bacillati; phylum Bacillota; class Clostridia; order Eubacteriales; family Desulfitobacteriaceae; genus Dehalobacter; species Dehalobacter sp. DCM. The sequence continues at coordinate 2,721,689 of NZ_CP092282.1, forward strand.
ATAAGAACATTATCAAAATGACCCTGGATGTATTAATGGTGATAGTTTTCGTCTTTTTTTTCAACAAAAAAGTATTTACAGGTTTGTCTTTTCATGAAATAGCCGGCTTGGCTATCGGCTTGACCTTTATTATTCATAACCTGATCAACTGGCGCTGGATAAAAATAGTTTCCACCCATTTTTTCCAAAAAAAAATACCCCTGCGCACAAAATTAACGTATGTGGTTGATGGTTTGTTATTAATCACGATGAGTTATATCATTGTCAGCGGTTTGCTGATTTCTAAATATCTTTTTCCCGACTTCAGATATGGCAGTGAATTCTTTTTTAAAAACACACATGTTGCCGTTTCGTATATCAGTCTTCTTCTGTTGGGCATCCATATTGGGCTTCATTGGCACTGGGTCATGACGATGGTTAAGAAGCTATTTCATATCCATAGCAACCGAAAAGACCTTAATTATATCGCTTACCTTATGGTGATCGCAGTCCTGGTTATCGGTATCACCAGCGTCATCCAGACAAACTATTTTTCTCAGGTAGCCCGTATTGGGACAACGTTTAGTCAAAACCAAATCACTGGTCTAGACAGTGATGCACATGATTTCGGCACAGACGGAAATTTACCGTCTGAAGTCCAAAACCGGATGCCGGAAAAGGGCGGCGGTCCTGCCAGCTTCCAAAAGAAAGGTAATGGCACCCACGGCGGTGTAAATACGTCACCTTTATCGACTGTTTACACATTGATTGTCTATCTGGCAATCATCGCTTTATTTTCTGCGATAACCTTTTATACCGACAAGTTGCTGTCCGCCAAAAAAGTGAGATATCGTTAGAATTATATTGCCACACCTTTGTAACTGTAAGCAATAATTTTCATTTTTGCGGTAACCTCATCCGGCGTCTCCTGATTGATGGTTATACAGTCTAATGCAAGTATATAGGCAGACGCCTTTCTGATAATATCCACAAAATCATTTACCTGCTCCTGTGTTCCGGCGAATACAACCGTAAATGCCAAGGAGTAGTAATTCCCATTGTCTTGAATTTGTGCAAATTTAAAATCAAGGGGTGTAAAATCACTTTTGGCAGCTAACTTCATAATGAAATTCATGAGTTCTTGTTTATCCAGTTTTTTGGGCATTGCCATGTTCAACGCCGCTTGCTGAGATATTAACTCTGCCTGCTCTTTTTTTATGGACGCCATGTTTTTGCTTTTTTCCTGCAACGCGGCTAAATAATTTTTCGATTCGTTGATTTGGGCTGCCTGCATTTTTAATATATGGGTCTGATCATATAAGAGATAAAAATACACTGCCGCCGCCAGGACAATCCCCGAGGCAATCAACAATCGTTTGCTTGTTTTGCTCATGCCCACCATCTCCTATTGTTGTTTCAATTGAAGCGTTAACTGAATTTCCTGCCGGCTGTCATTGAGCGAAACAGTCTGAATATCAAAGGACTGAAAACTGCCGGATCCTTCAAAAAGGGATTTCAGTTTGGAAATACTGAGGGTATCGGGAATAACAATTCCCAGTGTCACCGTATCATCTCCATTGATCGTATATGTTTTTATCTGGGTCTCCTGCGGCAGTAACTTCCTGATTTCGCTTCGAATCACCTGGGGATTTCGGATCGATCCATCATTTCCTAAATCCAAAAAATGCATTTGGTCAGATATTTGCATGCGCAATTTATCATTTAAAGCTAAGATGTCAGCCAATTCCTTGTATTCTAAAAGGTCTGCTTCAATATTTTTCAGAACAACTGCTTGTCTCATTTGCAAAAGCCATGGGACAGCCAGAATCAGAAACACAAACACACTGCAGATCACATGGCGTAACCGTTTGTATTTATTTTGCTTTATGGATTGCTGAGGTTCAGCTTCCTGTTGTGGTGATGGCTGCGAAGGCGGCAATGGCGGCAGTGATTGGGAGGGTTTTTCAGCAAATTGGAATCGATTGCTCTCATTACTTAAAGCTAATCCATAAATTGCGGCATATTGCGGCCAGCTTTCTCTGGTTGCTATGCTATCTTTAAACCGTGGAAACCAATTCCCAGGGAATCCGGTGATAACTGTTCTGCTTAATTTGTCTACAAATTGTTCTGTGATACCCGGGTTTTGACAATATTCACCTGTCAAATAAACCGCATCGATTATTTTTCCATTATGGCGCTGAGCATAAACCTCGAGCAGTTTATTTAAGGATGAGACAACACGAGCAAAATCGTATTCTTTCGATTCATTATCATCGTCTGCCTGTTTGTTTTCCTCCGATGCCTTATTATCATCCAATGCCGTGTTTTCATCGATTGGCCCCAGTCCTCCCATGGTTGCCTCAGGATGCTCTTGGGTTGTTAAGATAAACAATTTTTCATCGAGTTGATCATAAGGAACAAACAGATCCTCTAAGACAAAATCCTTATTGGCGGACTTTGTTGAATCTATCTTCGTATAATAGGCTTCTGCCGCTTCCATTTCTTCCAAAGATAAGCCAGTGGTGGTGTCGGGCTGGGGATCATTTTTATAGAATGACAACATCGGCAACTCTTCTGACTCATGAGATTCATAGGATTCATGGGATTCATGTTGCCATGTCGGGTTCTGCTTAATCGCTGCTTGGGCAGCATTTTGCCGGTTCTGATCAGCAATGGCAATATCCTCCTGATCAGGCCGCATATTGGTATACATATCCACGCTGCCATTGGTGAAAAGGACAAATTCAACCAGGCCAGGATTTAAGACAACTACAGCGATATCTTTAAGAGATGGTTTTTCGATGACGGTTGAAACCGGAAAATTAATACGCTCAAGGAGATAGCTGTAAATAGTTATCATATCGTTTGCCGCTAAATCAATCGTTGTTTGGATCCCGAGCTTGCTGCAGAAAGCGAGTAAATCCGCCATGCGTTCTTTGGGGAAAGCTGCCAGTAATACCTTGATCATGGGGCGACCGTTTTCTTCATAGTCAGCTACAACCCGATAATCAATGACGTAATTTTGGCCGTCGGGCTCAAAAAAACGATCCATATCCCCGGTCATTATTTTACTCAAATCAGCAAGCGTCATTTGCGGCAAAGACATCACGGTCATCACCAGTCCCTTGCCGCTCACTGCAATTTTTATATTTTTTACAGGTATCCTCTGATACCTGAACCAGTTCTTTACAGCCTCCCAATCACTTCCGGCCACATCCCGATAGTCAATATCTTTTCCGCCGGGAGCTCTGTATTTAGCAAGAAAAAGCACTTGTAAATCGCCGTCTTTAGACAGAGCCACCCTTGCCGCAATGATTTCCTTTTCCCCAAAGAGTGCAAGCCAGTGTTTCTTCATTCACATGGTCTCCTGTTCTCACGTCCATCGTTTATAATTAATAAGGATCAATTATTTCCAAATCCAGCGGGAGAGATAAAAGGTTTTTCTTTAGATCGGGCCAGCAATGGGTGGTTGTCTGAATAAGAACTTCTCCCAAAATTTTATTTGTTGTGGTGATAACGCCAAGGTGACCCAGACCTTCTACATATTTGGCTAACAGCTGGATGTCGGAACGAGGGAGTTTCGCCTTAACTAGGAGATCGGGATTCCGCCAATCCGGACTATCCGATTGTTTACGCTCTTTACCGTATGTATCCATAAAGCTTCTCCTCATTGGAATTGATTTTTAATATTCATTGAGAAATAATTTTTTTAATATCTTTATGGAGTGGTAGTCGAAGTCGAAGCAAGTGGCTTTCGCAGAATACTGAACGGTCTCAGGGGATATGGGGTCATGATCCTCAGCTTTTGCTGCGGATGTCTGGCAACATCCACTTTCTGTCCATCGCTATCCCATAAATCCGTTACGGTAAAACGCCAGGGTTGCTCTTCCGGTGCAAGAACTTCCAGCTCATCCCCTGCCTTAAAATGATTACGCTGTTCTATCCAACACCCGATCCCATTGGCTTTAGCTTCACCAGCCCAGCTGTCTCCTTCTATGACTTTACCAACAAAGCTATACTCTCGAATATAGTTGGATGTTTCGATATTATGTGCCTCAGCGCCTGGTTTTCCAAAAAGAAATCCAGCAGAATAATCTCTGTGGCTGACTTTATCCATTTCCTCCAGCCACTGTGGTATCCTCGCCTTAAAGGACGCTTCTCCTTGTTCCCAAAGAACATCCAAGGCCTCCCGGTAAACCTTTACCGTACTGGCGACATAATAAGCACTTTTCATTCGGCCTTCGATTTTATAACTGGCCAGGTTAAGCGGCTTGAGTTCGGGCAAATAGGGCAGCAGACATAGGTCATGCGAATTAAAGATATAGCTTCCCCGTGCATCCTCCTCGATAGGAAAATACTCACCCGGACGTTTTTCCTCAACCAAGGAGTAGCCCCAGCGGCAGGGGTGTGTACATGCTCCTCTGTTCGCATCTCTTCCCGTAAGATAATTACTTAAAAGACAACGTCCCGAATAGGACATACACATCGCGCCGTGGATAAATATTTCCAACTCGCCATGTGCTTTGGGACTGAGTGTTTTCAACTCTTCTAACGTCAGTTCCCTGGCGAGAACCGCCCGTTTAATCCCCTGTTCAAACCAAAAGTTAGCACTCTGCGAGTTGGTGCAATTCGCCTGGGTGCTAAGATGTATCGTCAGTTCCGGGGCTATTTTTCTGGCCAGGCCAAGTACGCCGGGGTCAGATACAATGATTCCGTCAAGACCTAATTCTTTTAATTGCCCAAGATAGGCTTGAAGGTCATTGAAGTCCTGTTCATGGGCGAAAATATTCACGGTAATGTATATCTTCTTACCCAGAGCATGCGCATAATTAACAGCAATGACCATTTCTTCGCTGTCAAGGTTACCGGCATAGGCACGTAAGCCAAAGTCAGCACCGCCAGCATAAACAGCATCAGCTCCGTAAGCAAGGGCAAATTTCAATTTTTCCAGGTCGCCGGCAGGTGCCAGAAGTTCCGGTTTTTGCATCGTATCCTCCGTTATCTGCTATTGATAAATATTCACATTGCGCAGATGTTCCTGATAGGTCACAGAAAATGCATGTGAGCCATCATTTTTAGCCACAAAGAAAAAATAATCGGTTTCTTTTGGATATAAAGCAGCCTGCAGCGACGCATCGCCGGGGTTGGCTATGGGCCCTGGCGGCAATCCAATGTGCTGATACGTATTATAGGGAGAATCGATTTTCGTATCCTCGATGGTTAATACGGGTTTAACTTCGCCTAATATATATTGGATCGTCGCACAGGATTCCAACGGCATGTTGGTACGCAAACGATTTTCGAAAACGCCGGCAATGAGCGGCCGTTCTTCCGCTTTTACAGCTTCTCTCTCCACAATCGACGCTTTAATTACCCATTCATAAATGGACATATTGACTTCTTTCAACCGGTTCGTCGTTTCATCTGTCAATTCCTGTTCAAAACGCAGGAGGAAACGATCGATCGTATCCCGGGCCGTTGCTTTTTTATCGAAAAAATAGGTGTCTGGAAAAAGGAATCCTTCCAAATGAGTTTCACCTGTGGGGGTTCCCTCTAAGAAGCTGTAATCATCGGCATTAAATGATTGTATCGCTGCATAGAGTTCTTTTTCCGTTCCCAAACCATTTTTAGCCAATGCAGCGACTATCTGTCCTGTCGTATATCCTTCCGGGATCGTCACTCGGACAACTTCCGGCTCAGGCCCCGCTATCAGCACATTGAGAATCTCTTTGGATGACATGGATGGCGATAAATAATACATTCCCGCCATCAATTTAGCGTCAGCTTTTTTGGACTTGCATAGAAGTTCAAATACATTGGCATTACGGATCAAATCCATATTTTTAAGCTCTGTTGCTACATCAGAAGCCGTCATACCATATTCTAAGACAAATACTTGCTTTTCTTGTGTCTTGGAAACAGCCCTTAGATTCGTAGTCCACCACGCACTCGCAGCGATAGCGACAAACAATATCACAATAATGATGCCAAATGCCCGGTTTATTTTCCTTGAGGAAGACTTTCTTCTATATCTCTTACTCACGCTTTCTACTCTCTTTCTCCAGTTCCTTACCACTCGGCAGGATAAACCTGTTCCATTAAACTATCCCGCTTGTTGTAGAAATGTTTCATTCGGCACAGGGTGACACCCTTCCCCTCGTGGCGGTTATGTTCATTCACCTATCACACGTAACGATATATAATACGCCCTTTTGCTATTATACCCTTTTTTTTGGCATAAAGAAACTCACGCTTTTCAGCGTGAGTTTCAAAATATTACACGTAAATGAAGTCCTCCGTATCCGGAACAATTGGGTTATTCTTCGTCGAACTCGTCTTCCATCTCTTCCCAGGCATCGGCTACCTTTTCCCATTCTTCATCATCTTCGATGTCCATGAGCATTTCTTCGCCGTTTTCGTCTTTGCCAAGCTTGAGGATGATGGCTTCAGCTTCTTCATCGTCATCTTCTGTTTCTTCCACCGGCAGAAGCACAAAGTATGTGCTGCCGTCAACTTCGAGAGTGGCTAGATGCATAAATTCATTTTCATTGCCTTCATCGTCATTTAATACAATAATATCAAATACATCTTCCTCTTCATCTTCGTGGTCGTGTTTGATCTCATCAGACATATGGTTCACCTCTTCAATCAAGATATTGTAATTCTACTCTGGCAGGAAAAGAAAGTCAAATTTAACCTGTATTTTGTTTATACTTATTTTATTCATTTACTGTTTAGATATCCCTGGAGAATAAATACTGCAGCCATTTTATCGATGACTTTTTTCCGCTTAGCCCTTGATAAATCAGCTTCGAGCAGCGCGCGTTGGGCGCCGACAGTACTGAGGCGTTCGTCCCAAAGTCTCACCGGCAATTCATAAGCCGCCTGTAATTCTTGGGCAAATGTTTCTGTTAATTTCGCTCTTTCTCCCAATGTTCCGTTCATATTTTTCGGGTAACCCAAAACAATTTCATCAACCTCATATTCCCGGATCAACCGGTCCAATTCTGCTTTTTCCTTTGCTTTTCCGATCCGTCGTATGACTTCAATACCCTGGGCGGTTAGACCGAGCGGGTCACTCATAGCGACACCGATCGTCTTCTCTCCATAATCAAGTCCCATTATCCTCACGTGTACACCTCAACCAATAATCGGTTTCATTCCGATCAAGGCTCTTCATCGTTGTTTGATGGAATCGAATCGATCATTATGCCTTGAGAATTATGACTCCCGCAATTTTTGCATACCCATTGTTCGCCGTCATAAAAAAAATCGCTTGTTACCCCGCACTCAATGCAAAAGTCCTGAATCATATTTTCCATGAAAGCGCCCCCTTTCGGCATTCGAGACGTCGATTACCCCTAAGTTAATTATAACCGCAAATCGTCTTAATCGCTATTATTATCCAATTAACCAAAAGATATTATTTACTAAACAATCTTCAAGCAGAAATGCGGGCAGTATCTGCCGCAATAACCGCAAAGAATGCATTTATGAGCTGTGACCCTGGCTTGTCCGTGTTCAAGATAGAGCGCCGTCTGGGGACAGTGATCGATGCATTTCCCGCAGCCCTGACACCAATCTGCAATGTATAACTTTCTTACTCGATGTTGAACAGCATACCGTAATTGCTCCGGGATATCCTTTCCTTCCAGCAGCAATAGGTTATATTCCACTTCCGCAACGGAGGACATTCCCAATGCCATAGCCTGAATCCCCGGGATATGACGAACAAAATCAATGGCTTCATCGGGAGTTGAAGCCAAGTGTCCGCCCCCAAAAACTTTCATCGCATAGATCCCCATCCCCAGGTCGGCAGCAAATCGAATCGCTTCCAACATATCCGTTACCGTACCGTCAATAATCCCCAGTCCCTTATGATTGATCAACGGATGAATGACATCCAAACCCGGCTGAAGTGCTCCGGCCTTCACACCTTGGACCGCGTGCGTCGATATCCCAATCGCGCTGACCAGCCCGCGGGCTTTCGCTTCCAGTAAACCTTCCCAGGCTCCGGCATGCCCGCGCAGCGTGTGATGGCTTTCTTGCTCATGTAATAGAAAAACGTCAATGACATCTCTTCCCAGCCCCATTCTGGCCTTTTCTAAACTGTCCGCAATCTCCTGTTTAGTCACGGCATAGGACTTAGTAACGACTATTACTTCCGGATATTCGCGGAGAACCGGTTTTAACTGGGGATAGTTATTATATATCTCAGCCGTATCGATCCAATCAATTCCCCGTGCCACAGCATATCGCAGTACTTCCATCCCACGCTCGCATGTTACCCTTCCTTGCAGGGGCGATATGGCCAGACTTCCAAAACAAATCTCCGATACCTTGAGCCCGCTCAAACCCAATGTGACTTTCTGCAAAACGCTTTCCTCCTGTATAAGAAACATGCCATCAACCAGTAGGGCATTCCAAATACGTTACACACATCGTGTTATAAAATGAAACCCTCACTAAACGTGAGGGCAGCAAAAAACGCATAAGTCAAAATAAGAACCATTTTTCATATTAGCGTAATCACCATTACGTTGTAAAATGTCCCTTTATGTCAATATCCGTATCGTTACTGCATTGTTGTCAGCAACTGACTTATAAATCGCGCAGATAGGAACTGACCAGTTCTTCAAGCAGTTCATACCGTTCCAGTTTACGGATTTTGGTTCGTGCCTGATTATGACTGGTAATATATACAGGGTCACCGGACATTAAATACCCAACCAATTGATTGATGGGGTCGTATCCTTTCTCCTGCAGTGCAGCATAAACCTGTTGCAGTATCTCCCTTGCCGAATTTTCAGCACCGTGGGATTTGAACATCATTGTTTCTTCCATCTTACTCAAGGTTTATACCTCCTTTCCTTTTTACCAGCTTACGCTATAATTTATTCTTCATTAACTTGGATATTCCCTGTTACAAATATTAAATAATTATAAATTATTCATACTATGGTTTTCATATTTTCGGAATTGTTATTAAGTATGCCCCAAAAACTTACTGATTATGGAAGGGACTTTATCCAACGCTTCACCGAGTTTGGATGGATCTTTTCCTCCGGCTTGCGCCATATCCGAACGGCCTCCGCCGCTGCCGCCGGTAATAGCGGCAACTTCTTTAATAATCTTGCCTGCATGCAAACCATTTAAACCTTCCGGCGAGACAACCGTCACTAAATTTACTTTTCCTTCAGCTACAGAGGCAATAACAATGACGCCATCCTGTAATTTATCTTTTAACATATCGGCAGTTTGCCGCAGCGTATCCATGTCCGGAGCCTGAACTCTTGCCGCAAGAATTTTAACGCCTTGAACCGTCTGTACCTTGCTAAGTATAGTGTCAGCTTCATATTTCGATAATTTTGTATTCAACTGCTGGATTTCTTTCTCCAGTTCCTTATTTTGAGCAACCATCAGCCCAACTTTCTTAACACTTTCTTTCGGCTGGACCTTAAGTACGCTACCGATCTCGTTAAGCTGTCCTTCGATTTCCCGGAGATAGGCCAAGGCTTCTAGTCCGGCGACAGCTTCGATCCGTCGCAAACCGGCACCGATCCCGCCTTCCGCAACAATTTTTAAGAGTCCGATTTCACCGGTTGTGCGCACATGCGTCCCGCCGCAGAGTTCTCTGCTGTAATCGCCCATTTCCACCATGCGGACGACGTCTCCGTATTTCTCCCCGAATAAAGCCAGCGCACCTTTTTCTCGGGCCTGGTCCATCCCCATTTCCTCGGCATGGACAGTAAGATCAGCAAGTATGTGTTGGTTAATTTTATTTTCCACCGCTAGGGTCTGTTCCAGCGTCAGCGCTGAAAAATGAGAAAAGTCAAACCGCAGTCTGTCTTTGGTTACCAGTGACCCCGCCTGTTGCACATGCTCTCCTAAAACCTCGCGCAATGCCATCTGTAATAGATGGGTCGCACTATGATGGCGGGCGATCGCCTTGCGGTTATCTGCATTCACCATCGCTGTGACCTGATCCCCTTGTTTAAGGACTCCGCTCGTTATCAGCACACGATGTGTGACCGCACCGTTAGGCAGTTTTTTCAATTCCAGTATCTCTGCGGATGCTTTATCAGTCTGAATCATCCCTTCATCAGATACTTGTCCGCCACTTTCTGCATAGAAAGGGGTTTGGTTAAGCAAGCAAATGACTTCCTCCCCTTCGCCTGCACTGTCCAGTTCACCTTCGTCACTGAACATCGCCAATAACACGCTGTCGCATGTCACGTGGTCATAGCCTACGAATTCTGTCGGGCCAACGGTTTTGGCCTTTTCCGTCAGCTCCGCATTTTCTACTGCAGCCCGCATTTGGCGCGATTGCTCTTTAGCGAGACGCCGATGTTCTTCTGATGCATAACTAAAGGCCGCAAGATCGACCGTGATCCCTTCTTCAGATAGAATCTCCTCTGTCAGTTCGACTGGGAATCCATAGGTCTCATAGAAATGGAAAGCGTCATCACCGCTTAACACCTTGACTCCGGCATCTTTTAGTGCTTTTACCTTTTCCTGCAGCAGGAGCGTTCCCTGCTCTAACGTAGATTGAAAGTTCTTTTCTTCTAAACGAAGATGATTGATAATAAAATTTTCATTTTCCTTCAGTTCGGTATACCAATGCGCAAAATTCTCTTGGATGATCCGAAAAAGCGTTTCCAGAAATGGCTTATCAATTCCGAGAAGACGGGCAAAACGTACTGCGCGCCGCAGGATTCGTCGTAATACATAGCCGCGTCCGTCACTGCTTGGGCGAATCCCATCAGCCAGCATGAACGATACGGCGCGCGTATGGTCGGCAACCACTTTTAGTGCTGTATCAGTTTTCGGGTCGGTCTTATATTTCACACCGGCGATTTCCGCCGTTTTTTTGATTATCGGCATAAACAGATCCGTGTCAAAATTCGACTCGACACCCTGGATTACCGAGGCAATTCTTTCTAAACCCATCCCGGTGTCGATATTCTGTTTGGGAAGGGGGGCCAGTGTCCCCTGTTCATCTCGAAAGTATTGCATAAAAACCAGATTCCAAATTTCAAGAAATCGGTCACAGTCACAACCTATGGCACAATCCGGTTTTCCGCAGCCCCGGCTTGTACCCAAGTCGACATAGATCTCTGAGCAAGGTCCGCAGGGACCTACCGGTCCTGCCGCCCAGAAGTTTTCCGGATCTGCGACAATTCGCTCTTGGCTGACACCCGCTTTGATCCAGATGGCTCTGGCTTCGTCATCATCAGGGTACACGGTAACCCAAAGCTTGTCTGTAGGAATTTGAAGTAATTCTGTGATATATTCCCACGCCCAGGGTATCGCATCTGCTTTAAAGTAATCACCAAACGAAAAGTTCCCAAGCATTTCAAAAAAGGTATGATGGCGCGCCGTCTTTCCCACTCTCTCTAAGTCAGGCGTTCGTACACATTTCTGGGCAGTCGTCGCTCGGGAAAAAGGCGGTTCCACCTGTCGCATAAAATAGGGCTTAAAAGGCACCATTCCTGCAACGGTCAAAAGCAGCGTGGGATCATCTTTCGGTATGAGGGATGCGCTGGGCCTAATACTATGCCCTTTTTTTTCAAAATACGTTAAAAACATTTCACGTAATTGGTTTCCAGTATACATCGTCTTCCTCCTATGTAAGGCTCCATTACGAGCTCAATTTTAAGGATATCAATTAAGTATAGCCAATTGTAAAGTTTCCTGTCAACCGCAGATCGGTCTCAACACGCGGCATTATCTTAACTTTATTCGTACTATGCAATTTATCTTGACGTCGCTCCTAAATTAGATAACATGATCTACTCATTCTTGTTTAATTTGAGTTCTCGCGGTGCAACTAACAGATAATACAGATGACGAATAATGATCCGGATAACCGCCGCAAATGGGACAGCTACCAGCATCCCGAAAAGCCCGCCCAGCTCGCCGCCAACTAACAGAACGAAAACTATCCATAACGGATGCATGCCAATCTTATTGCCCATAAGCCGGGGATTGATAAAATTACTATCGATTTGCTGAACGATAAAAATGATCAGTGCAACTTTCAGTGCCAAGAGCGGTGACCGGCTTAAAGCAAGTAATATAGACGGAACGGCTCCTAAAATCGGTCCAAAATACGGGATGATATTTGTTATCCCACAGATGATGCCAATAATCAGTGCGTAATCCATGCCAATCAATGTGATGCCAAATCCGATAAGTACCCCGACGATAACCGCATCAAGGATATTGACCTGAAAGTATCGCTTTATAACGAAGTCAATTTCCATCAGTAATTTATGCCAACCGGCTCGCATCCTGCCCGGTACGATCTTGATAACACCGTCCGTGATCTTCGGCCAGTCAATTAAGAAGTAAAGAGCCAGAATCGGCGAAAGGACCATTAACCCAATAGAGGAAAGTAATTCCGGTAGATTCTCAATCGTCTTCCCCATCCAGTCAATAATATAATATTGCATTTGATCCATTTTCTTTTCCATCAGCATCGTGATTTCTTGCGAAATATTGAACTGGGGATATGCTGATTGCAGTGATTTTACATAGTGATTGATAACTTCGAGGCGATTTGGCATGACAACGGCCAGTCGCCCTAATTCCTGATAAAATGTTGGCAGGAGCAGTAAAAATAACAACGTCAATGTGATGAGGATAAGAATAAACGTGATAGCAACCGCCCATTTGCGTTTGATGCCTTTATTCGTCAGCCAGCTGACGACTGGGCATAAAAGGTAAGCGATGATTGCCCCCGCAGCAAAGGTAAGGGTTATCTTCTTCACTTTAAGTAAAATAATGATAGTAAGTGCTGCAAGTAAAATTCCGAATATCCAGCGCAGCTTGTTTTGCAGCATGATTAAATCCCCTTTCTGTGAATCAGCCTTTACTGGTCCGCAGCAGTCGTTATGTTTTCTGCACGGTTGTTCAGGTACAGAAAAGGGTTGGTCTTTTCAACGTTTGAAAATCCCAACCCCCTATAGGCAAGCGATGAAGTCAAAAATGCCGAATTATTCAGCGGCAGCTTGAACAATTTGCTCATTATCCTGGAGAAAATCCTCCCACGCAACGAGCGTTCCATCTTCTTCCAAATCAAAGACGACGACTTTATCTGTATGACTGTTGAACTCAATGCAGCAATTCCAACAATAGTATTGTTCAACGCCTACTTTTCCTGTTTGTCGTCCCCCGCAAACCGGGCATGTCATGATAAAGAACCTCCTTCAATTACAACCACATCCAGGTCTTCGCCTAGGATATTTTCTTCAAAGACAGCCTCTCGTCCCTTTAGTAAATCTGCAAAAAGGCCGTCTGATATTTCATAGCCCAGAATTTTTTGGACTTGATTATCAACATAAATATCGCCTACAGTTCCTTTGATATCACCGTCGCTGTCATAAACTTTGCTGCCGACTTTCTGTGACCAACAGGAACCCGATAATCTTTTACTGCTTAATCCCTTGACGGCGAGAGCATCCTTGCCGATGGAGACGATATCTTCTCGCACGATGTTTTCCGCCGGGTGTGTCAAAAGGGTATCCTTTTCGATAATGACACCTGTTATCCTGTTGTTTTTTTCATTGTAAACAATGTCACTGACCCATCCTAATCGTTCCTCAGAATTGCTGTCTACGACCGGCAATCTGACGATATCCCTCATCCTCCGCATAGTAACCTCATTTCATTCTGTGTGGTATGAGGTAGTCTAACCAGATAGTAACCTGGCTATTCATGCGACTGTATTATTTTTTACCGATTGTTTCGTGTTTCTATTTCTATTATACATACGTAGATGAGAAAAACCTTAAATCCGATAATATTTTTATTTTCGTCGTCAATGATCGTTGTTGTTGCTTCTAATCCCTGCCTTATCAGAGACAATGATTCCTCCGCCTAATACCAGCGATTCCTGATAAAATACCACCGATTGGCCTGGGGTCACTGCCCGCTGAGGGGTTTCAAACCGCACTCGGATACGTCCCTCTATATCTGGTTCTATGATCGCCGGTACCGGATTCGCCTTGTACCGTATCTTTGCCAAGACCTTTAACGGCGCGGATACTTTTTCGAAAGGAATCCAATTCAGCTGTTCTGCCCAGAGTGTATCAGTAAAAATATCTTTCTCTTCTACGATCATGACCCGATTATAGACAGGATCCAGTGAAGCCACAAACATCGGTTTACCAAACGCAGTACCTAAGCCCTTGCGCTGCCCCACCGTATAATAAATAAGTCCGCGGTGTCTGCCAATGACACGACCTTCCATATCGATAAAGTCACCGGGATCAGGATTTATACCCGATGCGGCTTTAATATATCGACTGTAATCATTATCCGGAATAAAACATATTTCTTGACTGTCTGCTAATTCAGCCGCCTTGAAATTCCTCGCACGCGCAATTTCTCTTATTTGTTCTTTATTCAGATCACTGAGCGGAAATAGCGCATGGCCAATTTGTTCCTGGTTTAGCGAGTACAGCATATAACTTTGATCCTTTTTTGCATCCGCAGCGGTGTAGAGAAGCCAACGACCAGATTGTTGGTCATAATGGTTTCGTATATAGTGGCCGGTAGCCAGAAAATCAGCACCGAGTTCCTGTACCCTTTCCCATAATGCGCCAAATTTAACGGTCTGATTACAAACGACACAGGGATTAGGTGTCAGTCCTTGATAATAGCTGTCAACAAAGTAGTCGATAACCTTATGCCTGAATACGTCACGCAAATCGAGAACAAAGAGCGGTATCCCCAACTCCTTGGCCGCTGCTCTGGCTGTTTCTTCACTGACACCGCCCGTATGCGTCACGATCGTTACGCCAAATACATCATACCCTTTTTCTTGAAGCAAAGCAGCTGCCGTGGTGCTGTCCACGCCGCCGCTCATCCCCACTGCAACTTTAGTCACATTTCTGCCCTTCATCTTCCTTAAATCTTTGTCTTCTTCTCCATATAATCCTTGATCGCCGCATGAACAGCATCTGCAGCAAGGTTAGAGCAATGCAGTTTTGTTTCCGGTAAACCGTCCAGAGCTTCGGCTACAGCGGCATTTGTCACTTGTAACGCTTCATCCAAAGTCTTCCCCTTGACCATTTCCGTAACCATGCTACTGGTGGCAACTGCAGCGCCACAGCCGAATGTTTTAAACTTGATATCTTTGATAACATCCTCTTCAACCACAAGAGAAATACGCATTATATCCCCGCATTTGGCATTACCGACCTGACCTATACCATCAGCATTCTCAATCTCACCCACATTACGCGGGTTGGTAAAATGATCGATGACTTTTTCTGAGTACATAAAACTCACTCCATTTCTGAATAACGATTGTGTGTATTCGATTTTTGGCTTTTCGTTTTTTAGCTGTTGGCTGCATGATATAAGGGGGACATATCCCTTAGACGTTGGACGATCTTTGGCAGCTCTTGCAGTACAAAGTCAATTTCTTCATCGGTGTTCTGTCTGCCCAGAGAAAGTCGAAGCGATCCGTGTGCCACTTCATGGGTCAATCCCATCGCCAGCAGAACATGGGAAGGATCCAATGAACCGGAAGTACATGCTGAGCCGCTGGAGCCAGCTATTCCAATCATATCCAGACTTAAAAGTAATGACTCACCTTCAATAAACTGGATACTGATATTGACGTTATTCGCCAGACGTTTATCGCCGCGCGGGCCGTTTACTTTAACATCCTCAATGCTGTTCAAAATACCATTGAGTAATTTATCCCGCATGCGGACAAGTTCCTTATTTTCTTCATGCATCCGCTGTCCAGCCAATTCACAGGCTTTACCAAAACCAATGATTCCAGGCGCGTTTTCTGTCCCGGAGCGAATCTTTCGTTCCTGAGAACCGCCAAAGACGAGCGGCGAGATGCGGACGCCATTACGAATATATAAGGCGCCAACCCCTTTGGGACCATAAATTTTATGACTGGAAATCGTCAATAAGTCCACATTCATTTTATTGACATCGATATCCAGTTTACCAAGTGACTGAACAGCATCAACATGAAATAAGATTCCCTTTTCTCTTGCTATTTTGCCGACTTCCTCCACTGGTTGGATGGCGCCGACCTCATTATTGGCATGCATGATACTAATCAGTATCGTTTCCGGGCGAATGGCATCTCTGACGTCTTCAAGCCGGATGAGACCTTCCTCATCCACCGGTAAGATAGTTATTTCATAGCCGTTATTTTTGAGATACTTAAATGTATCCAGTACCGCATGATGCTCAATCGCTGACGTAATTAAGTGGTTCCCTTTTTTTAATCGTGCTCTGGCTGCTCCCTGAATCGCCAGATTATCTGCTTCGGTTCCACCACTGGTGAAGGTTATCTCCTTTGGGTTCGCCCCAATGAGGGATGCAACCTGTTCCCGCGCATTATCTAATGCTTTACGGACCTGCCTGCCAAAATAATGGACACTGGAAGGGTTACCGTAATACTCAGTAAAATAGGTCATCATTAACTCGGCAACCTGCGGGTCCACCGGCGTTGTCGCACTATGATCAAGATATATCCGCTTCATATTCATCCTCCATTTATAAGCTCGTTTTTATTATTGTCCTGAAGTAGGTCGGCTAACGTAATGGAATTAACAACATCGTTGATTGAGTCCCTGACTCTCACCCAAACCTCTCGGTTCACGCAGAATTTAGTTTTTTCACAGCAGTTTTTTTCAGCCTGCTTGTCGCATTCAACTGGTGCTATGGGTCCCTCCAAAACGCGAATCACGTCGCCTATATTAATATCCTCTGGTTTTTTTGCAAGTATATACCCACCTTGAGGGCCGCGAATGCTTTTCACAAGCCCTGCCCGGCGTAATTCCGGAACGAGCTGCTCCAGGTAGTTTTCCGATAGTTTCTGTCTATCAGCGACACTTTTAAGAGATATTGGCCCTTCAGCCGTGTGCTGTGCCAGATCAACCATAATCTGCACACCGTACCGCCCCCGGGTTGAAAACCGCATATCATCACCTCGTCATACGTTTTATGATTGTACTAATAGATTATTTATATCCTACTAAACCAATCGGAATTTGTCAATACAAATAATTTATATTATCAGATTACCGGTTGACATGGCACGAGATTTGTTATAATGTATTTATCTTTCATATGATAGTGATTTTTTATTCCATGGTTATTGATACCTACTGCTAATATTTTGGGTCATTTTTTGACCTTTTTGGGAGGAAAAACGAAGTGAATCTTTTTTCCACAGCCTTCGATGCGAGCAAAGTCGCCCCTTTAGCCGACAGAATGCGTCCACGGACTCTTGATGAATTTATCGGGCAGCACGATATTCTTGGACCCGGAAAGCTCCTGCGCCGGGCAATTGAAGCAGACAGAGTGACCTCGATCATTCTTTATGGGCCTCCCGGTACAGGAAAAACCTCGCTAGCGCAAGTCATTGCCAATAAAACGACCTCGAATTTTGTTCGGATCAACGCTGTTTCTTCCGGCGTGAAAGATCTCCGGGAAATACTTGAGAAAGCCGAGGAAAATCTTCACCTTTATCAGCAAAAAACACTTGTCTTTTGCGATGAAGTTCATCGATTCAACAAAGGTCAGCAGGATGTTCTTCTGCCAGCCATTGAACGCGGTATTATTTCCTTTATCGGAGCAACTACTGAAAACCCGTACTTTGAGATCAATTCTGCTCTATTAAGCCGGTCGACATTGTTTCAATTGCATCCTCTTTCGGATGAAGAAATTCGTATGGGATTGGAACAGGCCATAAAGGATGAGACACGTGGGTTGGGCAGCTATCATGTAGAAATAGCGAATGAAGCCTTTGCTCACTGGATCGATTACGCCGGCGGTGATCTGCGCCGGGCGCTGAATGCTCTGGAATTAGCCGTACTCACCACTGCCCCGGAAAACGGCATCCGCAGGATCAGCCTGGAAATAGCGAAGGAATCGGTTCAGCAAAGACATTTTCGTTTTGATAAAAATGGCGATAACCATTATGACATCATCTCAGCAATGATCAAAAGCATGCGCGGCTCTGACCCGGATGCGGCCCTCTATTGGTTCGCCATCCTGTTGGAGTCCGGTGAGGATCCGCGTTTTATCATGCGCAGGATTATTGTTCATGCTTCCGAAGATGTCGGATTGGCTGATCCGCTGGTCATGCTTCAGGCCCATGCTGCCGCTAACGCCTTGGAATGGGTGGGTTTACCGGAGGCGCGGATCCCGATGGCTCAGGCTGTGTTAGCGATTGCCACAGCGCCGAAGAGCAACTCCGTCGTAACCGCAATCAGTAATGCTCAGGAATATGTTCGAATGAAAAAAGCCGGACAAGTCCCCATTCATCTTCGTGACGCTTCTTACCCCGGTGCCAAAAAGCTGGGACATGGGATCGATTATCTTTATCCGCATGCTTATCCTGGAAATTGGGTGCGACAGGATTACCTTCCCGAAGAAGCCAGGGATACCTGCTTCTATAATTCGACCGGCAAAGGCGCAGATAAAAACAGAGGGAAACCCACAGCGAAATAATTAGGCTTCATCAGCACATTCCACTTGAGTGGGGCTCGTGCCATAAATTTTGTTGCTAACAAACACAATTGCAGAATAGAAAACGGCGATATCGTTGCAGCTACTTTTAAGTAGCTTAGCGATATCGCCTTATTTATTGTAATCATATATCCTTTCCCCCAGGCATACTCATTACCAAAGATGGGGGTGTATCCATGCCTTCAGATCTCGTTCAATTGCTTATCATCACGTTTGTTATTCACCTGATTGATACGTTCGCCTACTCTGTTCGTCTGAACGCTGTAAAAAGCGGTCAATTTGCGCTATCTGCCTCGTTGTTTAATTTATTTTATCTGATATCGCTGATTGCACACTCCATACAAGCACCTTTAATTGGTGGACTTATTGACAATGCCATGAGATTAAATACCGATCCACTTCCGCAATTGCGCATAATCATCCTAGCCTCAACCACTGGGACATTTTTTGGTATCTTTTTTACGCCAACCTTTTTAAGGATATTTTCTAAAGCCGTTTATAACCTTGAGAGAACAGGATCGGTTCCATCGATTGTCCTCAATGCATTTAAGTCTGGCAGCGTCGTCCGCTTGTCCAATTATTTTGTTTTTCCAGTAAAAAATATGTTCCGCAATTTACCTTTTAATATAGTCCCCCGCGAATTGATCACACTCAATGCCCTCGTGACCGGTATTTATACTATTGGCGGGATGTCAGCCTATTATGCGGCTTCCCTTGTGACTTCAGACCATCGACTGGCCGCCGCAGCGTCAGCCGGCATATTCAACACAGCGGCTAATATTCTGTTTATGCTTTTTATCGACCCAAAATCGTCGATCATTACGGATCAGGCTTTAAAACAACATCGTCCGTATGACGATGTTAAAGCTCTCGTCGTCATCCTGATGAGCGCGAAACTCCTGGGAACGCTCTTCGGTCAAGTCCTGTTGAATCCTCTGACACAGGCGATCGTTATGTTTTACCAGTAAGTAAACCGGCTTCAAACACTATTTGCTAAACCTGCGTTATCATGCTGTTGTAGAGACATAATAAAGAATCCTCCTGACTAATTCTTATTAAGAATAGTGTTTGAGGATTATCTCCGTCTTATTTATTTAACTTTATACTATTAGATGGGAATAATTAACACGTTGTTGACTATCTTTATTGCGGTGAATGTTTGGGGTTTCTTCTGATGGGAGACATCGACAGTCTATCTTGCAGTTCAGTCAATGCTTGCCGTATATCGTGATCAATGATTTCCTCCAGCCTGGGGTCGTCGTGGTCCGCCATGGTCGCCAAGCTGTCCACCAGTGAATCCCTTAGCCCTTGATTGATTTCCACCAGCTCATACTCTTCCTTGATTCCGCTAAGCAGCCTATCCTTGTTGCTTAAGGGAATTTCTCCGTGAGCGTTACCCGTTTGATCACCGGTTTTTGTCCTGGGATTTTTTCTCTTATCAGGCCTTTTTTGTTGAGCTTTCTGCAAATCACGCGTGTCTGTACCGTTTATAGTATCTTTATAAGTAATTGCCTGTTTACAGGTTTCATCCAGCGCGGACCGAAAAAAATCCAATTCCTCTGTCAATTTAGCAACCCATTGTTTTACGACCTGAGTATTCTCTGTCACAACAAACGCCTCTTGAATGGAACCCCCGTTTTTTAAAAGGATTTTGCATCCTGTTGGTGTTTCGTACTGATAGGCCGCACCACGCTCTTTGGAATTGGTAACGCTAATAACTCCAGGAATAATATCCGAAATTTGACGATGTTTGCTCAGATCTTCGAGCCAGTCCAAGGCACCTTCAATAATACTATGTTCTCTTTTGATCTTATTTCGTCGGAATTTCATGGTTGGTCCCTTTCAATCAAAATACAAATGCTGTATATTAAAATTCCTCTTATCTACTGTCAATATCCCGATCGAGCACTGCGCCTGGCTTCTCCGCTCAGACGCTGATCCAGGATTAAACATCAATATCCCTTCAAAATATTTCTTAAACGGGATATGACTGTGGCCAAAAATGATCATATCGACCTCATCGTTTAAGAAACAATTATAGGCTCTATCTGGGGTGTCTTTGCCAAATCCCATTGCCCCGTGGGTTATTCCTATCTTAATGGATCCGACATCTGCAATGAGTTTATCAGGCAGATCGGTCAGTGACCAGTCACAATTGCCTCTAACCGCAATCACAGGTGCTATCGTTTCTAAATCATCGAGCAATGTTCTGGACACGATATCCCCGGCATGAATAATTGTATCCACTTCACTCAATGTTTTCCAGACATAAGAAGCTAGTGTTCGTCCCTGTCGAATATGTGTATCCGAGATTATTCCAATTCTCATGTTCATAAAACTCCTGTATTCTAAATCACCTGGAAACTTAGAATTGCTTCTGATAGTCATTAAATATTTAATTATGGTTCCTAAATATGATTATAATAGTAAAGAATATTTTATGGTTTGCCAAGTCCAAACTACATATTTTTGCAGCAATTATGTAAAAATAAACAGGGATTAAGCTGTCCCTGTTATTGGTATTGACATTCGCATTTTAATGTTTTACGAATCTCATTGGCTACTCGCCATGTTTCCTGAAGATGGGGGGTTAGCAGTTGAATTCGCCCACTAAGCCGATCCACTAGCAGATCCGGTGAAGGATCATCACGGTCCTTGTGCGAATGGCGTATATCGATAGCTATTTTTGTATCATCAAACTCCGGAGGAACAAAATAGTTGAGAACTTCTTCTGTGGCATCGATCAACTCTGCTACTTGATCATCCGGATAGCCTTCCCTTAACAAGATATCTTTTACCTGCGTCAAGGAATGATCTAGCGTAAGCAACATTTGCGCTCTCTTGACCAATTCCGGATCAAAACTCATCGTAACACCTCTTTTCTATGTCTCAGTAATTTCATTTTTCCCTGTGTCCTAAAACAAATACTATAATATTTTTTACTAACTTGGTGTCCTTGCCCATAATAAAAACAATCATTATTGTATCTATGTATTTAATATATTCGATAATATTCCGGAGGTTAGAGAATGCTGAAACTTCTTTCTATCCCAGCGGTACTTGCTGCGTTATCCGGAGCCGCGATGGCCTTGCAAGGAACATTAAATTCCCAATTGAGTCAAAAATCTTCTTTGCTTTCATCAACTTTGATCGTCCACATCTTAGGCAGTATTATTGCCCTTGGCGCTGTTGTCATATGGAAAGTTCCTTTATCTTCGCATAAATGGAACCAGATCCCCTGGTACCTTTACCTCGGCGGCGTATTAAGTGTTGCGATTATTGCGCTTGTTGCCGTTTCGATATCGAAGATCGGTGTCTGTAATGCAACAACAGCGATTATACTGGGTCAGGTTGGCATGGCGGTTCTTATTGATCACTTTGGACTTTTTGGTGTACAAAAAATAAGCTGGAACCCTTGGCAACTGTTAGGTCTCCTGCTATTCGCCGGGGGGGCTAAAC
This sequence comes from Dehalobacter sp. DCM, assembly GCF_024972775.1. Classification (NCBI taxonomy): domain Bacteria; kingdom Bacillati; phylum Bacillota; class Clostridia; order Eubacteriales; family Desulfitobacteriaceae; genus Dehalobacter; species Dehalobacter sp. DCM. Next base: position 2,743,640 of record NZ_CP092282.1, read on the forward strand.
TTCTCTTCCGTTAATTAGTACAAGCTATATCAATCCTGACCGTGTGTTGATTTTATTTAGATTCAGAATAATATTGTACATTTCTTCCGTAACCGTGTATTTGTGAATTTGTCCATTAGAAGATAACAGCAATATTTTTTTCGCTTGTCCTTTCGTATCACTGTCAATTATTTTTAAAATATAGCCATAGCTCTCACTGGATAAGGCAAGCTGTTGGAATTCATTATCCTGTACAAAAATCGCCCAGTACCCATCCGATATTTCACTGTCCCCGGTATACAGCGAATTGTAAACACTGGGCAGATCACTATCGTCGGTGTCAACGGTTGTATCATCCGCTTCGTCGGTTGTTGTCGGCAGCGTTATTTCATCAATTGTCTCTATCGACTCTCCCGAAAAAGCAAGTTGATCATAAACCTTATGGAAAAAATCCGGGAAGAGCAAATAGCCCACAACACCAATAATAAATATCCATATCGCAAGGGCCTGGAAGTCGCCCCACAGATCGTTTTTGGGGGGATGTCCCCAGGTGTTATTTCTCATAATACCACCCCTGAAATTATACGTGATACATGAGCAGAATATGATACAATCTATATAACCGAACAACCAACGGAGGTGATTCTTTTGGTGGATGTATTTAAGAAAAAACTGTCTCTCCTGCCGGATTCTCCGGGAGTCTATTTAATGAAAAACGCCTCCGGGAATATCATATATGTAGGAAAGGCAAAAGTACTCAAGAATAGAGTCCGCTCCTATTTTACAGGATCTCATGATCAAAAGACCCAAAAACTCGTCAGCGAAATTGCCGACTTTGAATATATTCTGACATTAACAGAAGTTGAAGCACTTCTGCTGGAATGCAACCTGATTAAGAAATACGATCCCTACTATAATATCCTGCTGAAAGATGATAAATCCTACCCGTATATCCTAATTACAGCCGAAAAGCATCCACGTATCCTCGTCACCCGCAAAGTATCTAAAAAGGCAGGCAAGTATTTCGGCCCTTATCCCAGTGCGACAGCAGCCAGGGAAACAGCCCGCTTACTGAATCGACTGTTTCCTTTTCGCAAGTGCAGCCAGATTCCCTCTAAGGCGTGCTTGTACTTCCATCTTGGTCAATGCCTTGGTCCTTGTATCCGTGATATCACCCCTGATAACTATCAGGATGTTCTGGAAAAATCAACCTTATTTCTTCGCGGCAACCAAAAAAGCATTATCAAATGGTTGGAAGAAAAGATGACTAAAGCCGCTGCAGCGCTTGAATTCGAGGCGGCCCGGGAATATAGGGACTTGATCAGCGATCTAAAATTAATCAGTGAAAAACAAAATATCACGCTGAATGATTATCGTAATCGTGATTTTGTTGCTTATGCCTTTAACGACGAGTTGATCAGTATTCAAATCTTGTGTTTCCGTCAGGGTAATTTAGTTACACGGGATGGCTTTTTCTTTGCGTATTATGATGAGCCCGAAGAATCATTTATTTCTTTTTTATTGCAATACTATACGAATAAAGCCCTGATTCCCGACGAAATATGTATTCCTGAAATAAAATCGACCTCTGTCATGGATATTTTACCTATCGTGATCCCCAAAAAAGGCAAGACGAAACAACTCCTGTCTATGGCAGCATCGAATGCCGAGACCGTGCTCAAAGAAAAGGTCCAGCTGGAAAAAGAAAAAGAAGCGGAACAACAAAAGACTGTCGGCGGTTTGGCTGAGGTCTTGGGTATATCTAAGGCAGATACGATTGAAGCCTTTGATATTTCAGGGCTTTATGGCAGCAATATTGTGGGTGGTATGGTTCAGTTTAAAGATGGAAAACCGTTTCGTTCAAATTACCGTAAGTTCAATATTGCACCACTCCCAGATAATAATGACGATACGGCGTATCTTAAACATGTGATTGGCCGACGTTATTCCCGTTTATTGCAAGAAGGTCTTTGTTTACCGGACCTCATTCTTGTTGATGGCGGCAAGGGACAGGTTAAAGCGGCACTGGAATCGCTTCATAAATTGGGTTTAACGATTCCTATTGCCGGTATGGTTAAAAATGACCGTCACGAAACCCGAACACTAATCAACAAAGCAGGAAAAGAGCTCGCAATCGGTGAACGGACTGAGGTCTTTCGCTTAATTCAGCGGATTCAGGATGAAGTCCACCGCTTTGCTATTACGTTCCACCGCCAACAGCGGATCAAAACAATGAAAGCCTCCGAGTTGGACAATATCCCTGGTATTGGGCCCAAGCGCAAGCTTATGCTCCTGAAGGCTTTTCAAACATTCGATGATATAAAAAATGCGTCGGTTGATGACTTGAAGAATGCCGGTTTAAATGCAAACGTTGCCGAAGAAGTGGTTGATTACTTTCATCCTTTACAGGACTAGTACATTGTATTCAAAATAACTAGGCAAACAAATACGTAAGCTTTATTCTGCGGTTGGTCTGCATGCCACATTCCGCTTTCGGCTCTTGTGCCCTCCATGGCACAAAGAGCCGCGCGACGCAATCCATGCTCCGCTTGTCGCCGGAACTGTAGCACGCAGACCTAATTTGAAGTAAATGCTTGAGATAATCTTTTGTGTAGTTATTTCAAATACGTTGTACTAGTACAACGTTCTTTGCCATCCATGGCACTGCGGCATTAGGCCATCCATGGCCTTGCTGCTCCTACACCCTCCATGGTGTCTGCGACATTAGGCCATCCATGGCCGTCAAAGAGCCGTGCTCCGCTTGACGTAGGCATTGTGCAGGCGACCTTACTCTAATGTAATCTGAGTAACTAATTCGAGTATGATCTCCTAGTACCGTCTATTCCAATATCAGAATTCGTGCTCCGCATACCGCCGGTACTTTGGTGCGTAGACCAGATAGGATGTATTTGCTTGACATTATTATTAAAGACGTTTATCCTAAGAAATGGACAAATTAAGCGCACAAAATACGAAAATAGTGATATTTTCGTATTTTGTGTCTTGTTTCAGGAGTGATATTTTGAAGCAAAAGTACTCAATTATCATCATCCCCTCCGATCATGATAAAAAACCGCGTCAAATACAATTTTCGATTAAAACAAAAAAATTTTTTATTGGCACTTCCATTGCGCTGGGCATGTTTTTTACCGGATTATTTGTTCATGATATTTACCAAATCCATTATATCAATGTCTATGAAGGAAAAATTGCCTATATCAATGAACTTGAAGAGCAACTTCAAGCTAAGAATTTGGAAATAGCCAGGCTCAATGGTAAAAGTGCTGAAATTAATGAAAGGTTGTCTGCAATCGCTGTGATGGAATCACGGATCGCGGGGATCTTAAAAATAAACCAAGCCAGATCAAATTCATCCGAAATCAGCCGCGGCGGCATTTCACTTGAACCCACGTCGGCATCGCGAAATTTGGACCAGGCTTCTTTGATGATTGATTCTCAAATGGAATCAATGCAAAAATACTACGCCATTGCTGTTGAATATGAGAATAAATTAAATCATACGCCGTCCATCATGCCGGTTTCTGGAGAGCTTTCTTCCGAATTTGGCTATCGTCGCAACCCTTTTGGCGGCTGGAGCAGCGAATTCCACTCTGGAATCGATATCGCCTGTGATTACGCCACACCGGTCCGCGCAACAGCAGCCGGGACTGTGACCTTTGCGGGTTACGACGGGTATTGGGGAAGAAAAATTGACATTGATCATGGTTATGGCATTGTCACTTTCTATGCGCATAACTCTAAACTTACGGTGAGTGCCGGTGACGAAGTCCAAAAAGGCGAAGTCATTGCCTACAGCGGTAATTCCGGCCGCAGCACCGGCAGCCACCTCCACTATGGAGCATATATCAACGGAAAACTTGTTGACCCCTTAGTTTTTACTACGAAAACTGTTGAGCAATAAAAAGACGCGATAATATTAAGTTAGCGCTAGAGGAGTGTATCGGTATGTTTAGTAAAAAAGATAATGATACCAAACCGACTATCCGTAATATTAGTTCAAGTACCAATATTACATATCTCGCTGAAGACTGTGACTTAAAAGGATCCTTAATATCAGACGGAAATGTTCGAATCGATGGCAGAATTGAAGGAACGGTTATTGTCGCTGGCGATTTGATCATTGGCCAATCCGCTGTTTTAAAGGCCAATATCCAAGCCAACACAGTGACTTTAGCTGGCGAGGTGCATGGCAATGTGACTATCACCGATCTGCTTGAATTAAGCCCAACAGCCCGACTTTTTGGTGATATTAAGACAAAACAATTAAAAATTGACCAAGGTGCAGTTTTCATCGGTTCCAGTTCATTTTCCGAACTAAAAAGTGAGACCATTGAGCAATCGACCCCTTGAAAGTAAACGTATTTCTTTTTCAAAAGGAGATAATTAACTCATGAATTATAAACATATGATCGATAATTTTGCTTATTTTGCTATCATCTATCGGCAAATATTCTCTGGTTACGATGCCTCTCAATTAAACTTACCGATAAATAAGACTCAAGAAAAAGTATTGACATTTATTAAGCATAACCCCGATAAAAATATGAGTGAGATAAGCAAAATTTCGGGTTTAGAAAAAGGTTCTTTTACAACCTTGATTGATAACCTGATCGGCATGGGTCTTGTTACCCGCAAGCGTTCCGAAACCGACCGCAGAGTCAATTATCTCTCTCTTACCGAAGAGGGTTCTAGCTTGGTAGATCGCATCATACAATCACTTGACGAGTACCTGGACCAAAAATTCAGCGTGCTGAGTTCCTCTGAAAAGATTGAATTTGAGGCTGCACTGGATGAAGCTGTTCGTATCTTGAATAAAGTCGAAAGCAAAGATAAGATGACTCGTAAAATTGTTTGTGCGGAAGAAAGCTAACGATAGACATTAAAATTGAAAATGCGAAATTAATTAATAATACCTAAAAAAGAAAGGCTATTGCCCATGAACAACACCGTTCGAAGTGCAAAGCCTCTTTTTTTAACTCTTTGTAAGTTTGTAGATGGTAGGATAAAGAAAAGTAAATGTTGCGGCTTAGGTCAAGTAGGTTTTCCCACCGGGATCCCTATGGTTTCCTTCAAGGGCGGTTTCCCCTTCCCCCCGGTCCAATATGTCGCCATATTTGAAACTTGATCGCCACTTAGTCCGCACTTCAATCCTTTTCTATTGTACGCTCTAGAAGTTTTCCTTAACACTCCCGGCCATCCTAGCCTCTTTTGCAGAAAAGAATTTCCGGCAGGATAACAGCTGTTTGCCAACACCAGTCGTCCCATGATTGCCTTCCCAACTTTCCCACCTCAAGGCAGGCTACACTGCACTAAGTTCCTTCCTAATGCAGGTTCATCCCTAAGCCGTAGCTGTATAAACCACGTACTCAGGCCTCCACGGAGAAAGGGTAGCGCCCGCATGCCGTTGCGGATCCCCCTCTGTCCTTAACTCCCAGCAACAGCCCAAGACTGGGCGTCTCAAGCCACCACCAGGAACTTCATCGGTATGCCCTTAGCGGATTCTTAGGCCCGCCCTCGAATGACCGTTTTGCGCACTAGAATAGCGCTCCATGATCCAGAGAAACTTACAACATTGAAACTAAAAATATTATTTGCTTTCGCCATATTCATTCTATTAGTTTCTACACTATTTTATACATAATAACGCCAATTTGCAAAATACAAACACATGCCACAGTTCATTTATAACGAAGCATACCGTATTTAAACGACTAAAATCTGTTATTGTTGACACGAGATTAGCTGTTTTCGCTCAATACGACAATAATCTATCTGTGGTTTTTCTTTTGGAATAGCAAATCATTAAATTCTTCTATGTGTCCTTGGCTAACATTTTTGCCATATCGGACCATGAGCATATTGGCAGGATGTGCGGTAATCTCATCATCGTCCGTTTCCCTAATAACCAAATTAACATGATTCATTAGTCGGGACATCATTTCGCGATATTCATAAATAGGGATGTTATCCAGATCCCAATGCCAATAATACTCCGTTGCCAGTACGATATAATCTTCCATTTTTTCGTCCTGGAATGCAGCCAGCAGCATTTCTTTTGCAATACCATGCCGCCGGTAACGCGGTGACACTTCGATTGCACCCAACTCCAAAACATTTTTTGGACCCTGAGACCATCGTTCAAAGTCATCAGGTGGATGAAAGGATATATAACCAACTAATTCGCCCGAAATTTGGGCAGTGACAACTTTACCCTTTTCCAATTGACTAATTTCAATCAATGCCTTTTTCTGCTTATTCGCTGGCCTAAAAGCTTTCAATCCGTCGTCAATCGACAGCTTTTCCAATAGATCCGGTGATGTCACACCGGAAATTACCAGGTCGCCTTCTGGAGTATGGATTGTGTGAGTGATGTTGGTCCACTCCTCTATCACACGACAGCCTCCTCCAATAAATTCTCACGCGATCGTGTAACCAATCGCTAAAATATAAATTAATCGTTAGCCCAGCCGGCAAGATATTCTTTTTGCTCAGCATCTAACGTATCGATATTCAAACCAAGTGAATGGAGTTTCATCAACGCTACTTTATTGTCCAATGACTCGGGAACATTATGGACACCATTATTGCTTCCGGGATTCTTTACAAGGTATTCCAGCGCCAATGCTTGAAGGGCAAAGGACATGTCCATGACCTCCGCAGGGTGGCCGTCTCCGGCCGCCAAATTAACAAGTCTCCCTTCAGCCAATAAGAATATTTTTTGGCCGGTCTTAAGCGTGTATTCATCTGTATTATGACGTACTCTGCGTTTATTCACCGCTAAAGACTCCAAGTCAGGCTTCGATATTTCCACATCAAAATGCCCGGCATTAGCCATGATTGCTCCATTTTTCATCAGAAGAAAGTGCTCTTTGGTAATGATATTTTTATTGCCTGTAACCGTGATAAAGTAATCCGCTTGTGAAGCTGCTGCTTTCATCGGCATCACGTCATAACCATCCATCCAGGCTTCATTGGCCTTGACCGGATCAACTTCGCAGATGATGATCCGGGCTCCGAGACCTCTGGCCCGAAGGGCTACCCCTTTGCCGCACCAACCATAGCCGGCGATACAAACTGTTTTTCCGGCTACGACGAGATTAGTCGTTCTTAAAATAGCATCCCAAACCGACTGTCCGGTTCCATAGCGATTATCAAAGAGATACTTACACCGGGCATCATTGACAGCCATCATCGGAAAGCCGAGCTCTCCTTCCCGCGCCATCGCTTTTAAGCGGAGTATACCGGTTGTGGTTTCTTCAGCCCCTCCCTTGACTATTTGAAGAAGCTCGCGACGAGAAGAATGAATGGTGGAGACTAAATCTCCGCCGTCATCGATGATATAGTCGGGCTCAAAATCTAATGCTTTATTAATATGCATTTTGTACTCTTCCAATGTTGCACCATACCATGCGTAGGCGCGTACACCGTTATTTACCAAAGCAGCAACAACATCATCCTGTGTCGAGAGCGGATTGCTGGCAACAACAGCTACCTCCCCTCCTCCGGCTTGCACCGTCAAGGCAAGGTATGCTGTTTTTGCTTCTAAATGCAAACAGATAACGATCTTTTTCCCTGCAAAGGGACGCACTTCTTCAAACTGTGTCCGAAGCGTATTTAATACGGGCATATATTGGCTGATCCAGTCGATTTTACGCTGTCCTTCCGCCGCTAACCCAATATCCCGAATGGTAGAAGACTCTTTCAATGATAGACACCTCCCTAATTTATTATACACAATATGCGACTGAATAAAAAGGAGACATGAGCAACGCTCATTGTCTCCGGGTTTGTCCTGATGATTGCTTAGACCGTTTCCTGCGGTGCTTTTTGTTGGCTGCGCATGACGACTTTACTCGCGATATCATCAAACAGAGCTGAATGATATTCTTCAACTTTGCCGTTATCGGAAAGTTCGGTTAGTTTCGGGTCAATCGGCAATTGGCCGAGATAAGGTATTCCGTTAGCCGCTGCCTCCTGCTCTCCAGCCGGCTTACCAAATATCTCTATCCGTTTTTTACAGTCCGGGCATTCGACGTAAGCCATATTTTCAACAAGTCCGTAGAATGTCGCTTTATAGATATTGGCCATTTTGATCGCTTTACGGACAACCATATTCGCCAGCTGCTGCGGGCTGGTAACAATAACCAGGCCATCAACTGGCATGGATTGCATTACGCTGATAGGAACATCGCCGGTTCCCGGCGGCAGATCGATGAGTAGGTAGTCTATTTCACCCCATACGACATCTGTCCAAAATTGCTTGACAAGTTGGGAGATCACCGGTCCTCTCCAGATAACAGGATCATCTTCATTTGGAATCATTAGATTTAAAGAAATGATTTTAATGCCGCCGTCAGATTTCACAGGAATAATTCCATGTTCTTCTGCACCGGCTTTTCCTTTAAGGCCGAATATTTTAGGAATGCTGGGGCCCGTGACATCGGCATCCAGAATACCGACACGATAACCCAGTCGATTTAAACTAACCGCCAACATACTGGTGGTGGAGGATTTCCCAACGCCGCCTTTTCCACTCATGATGGCAATGACATTTTTAACTTTGCTGAGTTTTTGAGCTTCAGTCAGTTCCGGTACACTAGGACAGCTACCGGAGCAGGATGAAGAACTTGAGCAACTGCTGCATGAACTACTCACTTTTTTACCTCCAAATTCAACTGTATATGACACAGTTTTCTTTCTTTTTTAATCAGCCCCGGGCTATTGACCACGGCTTCTTTTTCTTAAGTCTGTCTAAAGCTAGAGACCATACCTATAGTATCAATAAAACAATGATTTAGTCAAATCCTTTCGGCTTTTGGTTTTATTGGGCTATGGTAAGTGCCTCCAATTGGTCAAGCAAGCGGATAAAAACGTCCAAAGCTTTTTGAACAGGCTCCGGGGTCTCCATATCCACACCGGCATGGCGCAGCAGCTCAATCGGGTAATCCGACCCACCGCTCGACAGGAACTCTATATAGCGTTCCACTGCAGGCTGGCCTTCATCGATGATTTGCTGAGCGAGAGCTGTAGCTGCCGAGAATCCGGTAGCATATTTATAGACATAGAATCCATTATAGAAATGTGGGATACGGCTCCACTCCATTGCTATTTCGTCATCAAGAACAATTTCCGAACCAAAATACTTTAAATTCAGATCTTTATAAATCTTGGAAAGGTATTCTGCCGTCAGTGATTCATTTCGTTCAACGGCAGCATGGATCTCCTTCTCGAATTCCGCAAACATTGTTTGCCGGAATACAGTCCCCCGGAATTGTTCCAGATAGTGATTGATCAAGTAAGCTTTCATTTTCTTGTCATCCGTCGTGTCGATCATATGCCGCATGACCAGCGATTCATTGAGCGTTGAAGCGACTTCGGCAACAAAAATCTTATAGCCGGCATAGAGATGCTGTTGGTTTTTATTAGAGAAATACGTATGCAGCGAATGTCCCATTTCATGCGCCAGGGTAAAAAGTGAATCGAGCGTATCCTGATGATTGAGTAAAACATACGGGTGTGACCCATATGTCCCCCAAGAATAACCGCCGCTTGTTTTACCGATGTTTTCATAGACATCAATCCAGCCTGAGCTATACCCTTCATCCAATACGTTAAGATAGTCTTCCCCCAGCGGCGCTAGCCCGTCCCGCACAATGGATTTAGCCTCTTCAAACGAGATATGGGCGTCCATTTCTTTGACAAACGGCACATAAATATCATACATGTGCAGCTCATCCACCCCCAATGCTCTTTTGCGCAAAGCCAGATAGCGGTGAAATTGCGGCAAATAGGCATGGACCGTTTCAATAAGTGCATCATAAACAGACAACGGTACATTATCATCATCCAAAGCACTTTGAATCGCAGAATTATAACGCCTTACTCTTCCGTAGAAAACTTCCGCCTTAACACTGGCATTGAGCATAGCGGCCCACGTATTGATCTGTCTGCCGTAAGCAGCATAGAGTGTGGTAAAAGCATCTTTTCTGACGCGTCGGTCACTGCTCTCCATATACTTGATAAAATTCCCTTTAGTCAGTTCGATCTGATTGTCTTCTTCGTCATGTATTGTCCCAATTTTCAAGTCAGCATCATTGGCCATACTGAAAATTGTACTGGGGGCGGCAGCCATTTCACTGGCCTCTGCTAAGATCTTTTCCTCAGCCAGGCTTAGAACATGTTCCTTCTGACGTAAAATGTTATCCAAGTAGTGTCCGTAGAAATTCAAGCGGGAATCACTTCTTATTTGTGAAAACCGTTCATCAGAAATAGCCAAAATCTCCGGAACTATAAACGACAAGGCGCTGCCAGCCTGTACAGACAGCATCGTTGCGCGGTCCGTCATCCCTTGATAATGAGAGATCCTGTTATCCTCATCACGTCGCATCCGCGCATACGTGAAGAGCTCCTCCAGATTGAGGCTTAATTGATCAGCCCACTCCAGACATTCCACAAATAGTTCCGGTCCTTCGGAAAGTTTTCCTTGGTACTTGGCCGCGACTGAGACCAGTCTCTCTGTCTCCTTGAAGACATTTTCCCATTCCGTATCATTGGAGAAAATATCTTCCAATTTCCATTTATATTCTTGCGGGATTTCCTCCCTTGACCGTAAAATTGCTGACATAATGTATCCCTCCATATCTAATCCTCTAGATTATTATACACAGCAATTGATAAAATTACTAATCGCAGTCAGTCAGCTCGCTCAGGGTTCCATGTCATAAACGGCCTGCGTCCGAGATTGAGATTCGTATAACGCATATCTCCGGTTATCTCTTTTTTGCTGTCGACCCATTCGGGAAATACCAGTGGATAATTTTCATAGGGCAATTCGATATCAACGGTGATCAACCCCTTATTATCCCCGTCATAGACGTCGATTTCCCAGGTTAACCCCTGAGCGTCGCTGATTTTATATCGTATCTTAACAATCGGCGGGCTGAGTGCTAAGGATTTCAGTTTTTCGATTTCTTCCACGGTGATTTCTTTGACAGGTGTCTCTAATTCAAAGCGTCTGCTGGGAGTGAGATAATCCTTAATCGTAATTACCATCACACTGCCGGTGACCCTAAACCGGATAGAAGGCGTCTCCGCCAGGTATCCCTGGATCATACGCTCTCCTTTTTCCAACACCGGCAACAAATGAGCGTGAACTAAATATTTGCGTTCAATTTCAAGTCCCATTTTTTTCACATCCAAATCGCATCAATTAACCATTTCCCATTATATCTCAATTTTAATCAAATTTGCGTCATTTGAGGCATTTTTGTAATAAAATACGTCTTCTTGTTTCTGTCTTTCTCTTAAATTGCCATTTCTGTAAATGGCATGAAAATTGCATATAAATAGTCCGAACCCACCCTAAAAAACAGAAGAAAGAGGTGCTTAAACTATGAGCAAAACCAATGAAGAAATATTAGAGGGTTACGCAACCTATTTTTCGAACTTAAAGAATATTCTCCAAGATGATGTTATTGTTCTGATAACCAATAGAACCCATCGACTCCATTATTTTCGCGGTTTTAAACTGCATGTAGACTTGAGTGGTATCGGCGATGAAATTAGGAACGATGATCCCAAGACCCAAGCAATGAATAGCGATAAAATTCTCGCTTATGTCGTCGACCGTGTCGATTTATTCGGTTTTCCTTTTTTCAGCGTGGATTATCCTGTTCACAATGATCAGGGAGAAGTCATTGGTTGTATCAGTATTGGTAGAAGCTTGGAAAAAGAGCAACGGGTTGAAGAAATATCACAAAGTTTGGCTGCGACGTTCGAACAAGTTAACGCAAGCCTGCAGGAAGTCGCTTCCGGGTCCCAGGGTCTGTCTGAGTCGATTCGTCATGTCGTCCAGTCAGCGAGTGAAACATCGGCAAAAATCCAAGAAATTAATAAGATTGTCACCGCTATTAGCGATATTTCCAACCATTCTAATCTCCTTGGCTTAAATGCAGCAATTGAAGCCGCTAGAGCGGGTGAACACGGAAAAGGTTTCAGCGTTGTCGCTGAGGAGATGCGTAAGCTTGCCGCCGAAAGTAAACAATCGGCTGCAAGTGTTACAGAAATATTATTGCAAATGAAAACTTCGATTGAAAAAATCGCTGCAGCAATCGAACAAGTCAATATCATTGCAGAAAATCAAGCGGCGGCTACCCAAGAAATCACGGCTGCCATGGAAGATGTCGGTGAACGTTCACTCAATCTGGTTGACGTCGTAAAAATAAACAGAACGGAATAGAGTTATCTGTCTGTCTTTTCAATTTTTAAGAAGCCCCATGTTGCTAAAGGAATCCAAATAACAAAAGGGATAATGGAATCAATAATGCCGTGAGTCAATTTTAAAACACCGAGTTTCGAGATCATTTGACAAAACATCATACTATAAAAGACGGCGCTGAATGTATAAATATACTGATAAATTCTTAATTTTGGCAAGAAGTAGAAGTAAATAATAAAGAATAACGCCCAACTGATCGGGGCAAAAAAATGGAGTCCAAACAGCCCCAATTCTTCATAATTAATGTAACTGAATGAACCGGTCAGAACACCAAAAACAACAACAATCACATCTGCAACTGCGCCAAAGAGGATACCATATATAGATAAACGGCGGATTTCGGCACGGGGAACCACCGCGATCATGATTATCGCAAATAAAATGGCATAGATGAATGGAATAAATTTAATAGGGATCAACCTTCTCATCCTTCCATATATCCCTGTCATTTATCTCGCTCCAATGGCAAAAGGACTTCACTTGTTTTAGTATTACCTTTTGAATTTTATCCTATGCTGGATATTTTCATGATATGGATTTTTCAGTTTACATTCATCTAAAATGGACATTCAGTTTTCATTCTCGAAATTTTTTTCATTTTCACAAACGTTACTGTATGGTTTTTACGAAAAAAATAACACCAAAACAGATAATCGATTTCCAAATCAAATTCGTCAGTTTGTGAAGATAACCAAATAAGGCTGCCTGAAAGCGTTATCCGCGTACAGCAGCCTTATTATTATGATGATGATGATTTATGTTTACATGTGTGAATTAGTATCCTATTGTTCAGGTGTAATCAACACTGCGCGTGTTTTCCCAGTCATTTTTTCTGTGAGCTCATCAACGGTACCGTAGTACATGCACCACGCCTGACAATGATGGACACAGGTCGGGACTTTGCCCATTGCTGTCCGTTCGGCACACAAGTCGCACAGTTTAGTGATAACTGGCATAAACGTATATTCCCATTTATCGTCATTGATTTTCCATGGACCGATCTCTGTTAATTGAATACCGTATTGACCTTCTGCCAAATCATGTTCTTTCTTGCAGGCAACTTCACAGCTGTGACAACCGGTACAGTATTCATAATCAATCAGTATACCATATTTATTATTTGCCATCGCGATAGTCCCCCCTTACAACTTGTTCGCCAATACTAACCGAATCGTTGACTCCCTCGACCACCTTGTAGATCTTGCAGAGTGAACTCTTGATCGGGTTGCCGATCCCGCCCTGTCCGGTAACTTCCTGCAGGGTCACGTTGTTGGAATTGCTTTCAAACGTGTCAAACAGGGCTGGCGATGATGCTTCTTTCTCCGGGAACCACCAACCATGTTCCGCAGAAACGACTTGGGGAGCGATACCCAGAGTGATATTCGCTTTCTGCTTAAAGCGGCGGCCGCGATGATTTTCGATCCAAACCCAATCACCTTGTTTGATACCATATTTTTCGGCAACGTCCGGATGCATCGTGACCAGCGGATCGGGATGGAATTCACGCATCGTCGGCATTTGACGATGCTCAGAGTGGAAGAATTCGTAGGAACGGGCTCCGGTGGTCAGGATCAGCGGATAGTCCTTATACACTTCCGGCGTAGAAATCGGAGATTCCGGCGGTTCTAAATGGAATGGCAGCGGATCCAGATTCCATTGATAGTACATAAACGGTGCCAGCTCCAACTTTCCGGTTGGGGTCGGGAAACCGACTTCGCCGTCCGGTCGCAGCAATCCTTTTTCATGTTTGTAATAGGTGGCATCATAATCCCAATAAGCCCAGCCTTGATTGCGGAGATCTTCAAAGGTTCCGGGCCAGTTGCCGTCTTCAGTAATATACCATTCGAGGAAATCAATATCATCTTTGAACGGAAATGCTTTTGGATTCAAGCGTTTGCCGAATTCCACAACAATTTCTTCATCGGTTTTCGCTTCATAATAAGAACACGCTTTTGTCATCGCTCTAAGCGGTGTCCACCAGGATCTGACGCTGTTGCGTTCCGGCCCCATGGCGACAGGCAGAACGATATCAGCAAATGCCACTGCGGTTGGCGTTAGGAACGGGTCGGCATAGACAATAAATTCAACATTTTTCATGGCCTCGTAGGCGCGGGGGCTATCCATTGCCGGGCAGGCCAGCGGGTTACTGCTCTGGATCCACATTGCTTTGATCGGATAAGGTTCTCCTGTTTCCAGGGCGTGCAGGATAACATTGGAATCCGCATGCGGTACAATACTACTTTCTTCGATTCCTTTGGCATCACCATTTAATTTTTTGGCAGCGGCTTCAGCCGGCAGCCACTCTTCACCGCAATTATAGTTTCTTTGCGTTCCAAACGCATTCCTGACCATGATCATGCCGCCGGGAACTTCGACATTGCCGGTGAGCGCAAATAAATCACAGACGGCAACAATGAGCGACATACAACAGAGCTGTTGTTCAAAGGCAAGACCCCATTGTACGGCGGCCGGTTTGGCAGCGGCAAAGATCCGTGCAGCTTTTCGGATTTTTTCGGGATCAAGATCGCAGATTTCGGCGACTTTTTCCACCGGATACTCCTGAACCCGCGCTGTCAGATCTTCGAGACCGACACACCATTTCTCTACATATTCAGGATCATACAGTTTTTCATTGATGATAACATTCAACATACCAATAGCCAGAGCGGCATCCGTACCCGGACGAGTGGGGAGCCATACTTCAGCGCGTGATGCCCACCAGGTTAGTCTTGGGTCAATACAGATAAACTTGGTGCCCATCTGCATGCACTGAACAAGCCAGTGGCCGAGGAATCCGTCGGCATTGCTCTTTAAGGGTTCGTTGCCCCAGATGATCACACATTCAGGAACCGTCCATTTTTTACTGGCGTAACGTTCTTCTTGACCAACAGCAGCGTCGACAATGACAAATTCTCCGGTTACGGCAGCAGCGCCTACCACACGCGGCAAGTAACAGGCAAAACCACTGAAGAACAACGTAGATATATTGGGAGTTTCCAGACCGGCGTTGTAGAAATACGGCAGCTGCCAATTAATATTGCGACCGGTGCCATGGACGCCAACAATGGTATGTGAGCCGTATTGTTCTTTGATCTCCTTGATTTTTGGAACAATAATATTGTAGGCTTCGTCCCAGGAAATGCGTTCCCACTTATTCTCTCCTCGCTCACCAGACCGTTTCATCGGGTATTTCAAGCGATCGGGATGGTTTGTCGCTTCTGCAAGGTTAAGACACCGCATACAGAGTTTACCGTTATTAAACGGATTCAGCGGGTCCCCCTCAACTTTCTCCAATTTGTCATCTTTGGTGTACAATAGTATACCGCATGCATTATGGCATCCGGGTGCTGACCATTGATGCGTACGCGTTACGGTATACTCACCTTCCTGCCATTGCCATTCTCCTTCGTGGTAGAGTTTTCTATCTACTTTGCTTAAAAACTCTTTGTAATCTGCCATGACATTTCCTCCTTGTTTTAAATTTCGAAATAACACTATCTAATTAACATGAAGACCGCTAAAATAATATGGTGTGGTATTCCCCTCCTAAGAACCGTTTTTCCCTGGATATCAATAATGCATGATACGTGCCAATTCTCTTCCCAACGTATCATAACCACCAAGTTTTTGACTTTGCCCGATTTGCAGACAATCTCCGGCATTGTCTTGAATGTTTAATGCTCTTTCCCACTATGGTTAGAAAACCATGTTCTTCATGAAATCGAAAAATACAATCCATTATAGTCAGAGCTGTTTTGCTTTTTCGTAAAAAGCAGGATGCCCATGATGGATTATTGCACGTAAAGTCCCGGATCAGATACCGGTAACAATGGTACGGATTTTGCATCTGATAATAAAAGCATCAAGAAACCACTTTATTACCAATGCAGAAAAAACAACAACAAAAGGAGGAATATATTTATTAATTATCCAGTGATATTGAAAGAAATTGCTTATTCATGAAAATCTCAACGTTGATTATTTAAAGGAGACAGAAAATGAGCACTTCACCGTACAATAATTTTGTTAAAGCCGGCGTCTTAGCCATCTTCGCAATCCAGTTTGAAATGTCTCTGACAACCCCCGCCCTTGGGGCTATTGCATCCGCGTTTCCCGATGTCAACCCGACTTTGGTTCAAATGATTGCTTCACTGCCCTATTTGATTACGATCTTTTCAGCGCCCTTTAGTGCCTATATTGTCCGGGTGAAAAGCCTGAGATTCGCTCTTAACATTGGCATGATCACTCTGTTTATTGGTGGAATCCTGCCAGGACTATTTGGTGATTTTTACTTCATCCTCGCCTGCCGCGTTTTATTCGGTTTTGGTTACGGATTTATGTTCAATTTAGGGCCGTCTGTGGTCAATTCTCTGTTTCATGGACGGGAAAGAGATAATATGCTTGGTTACCAAAGTGCGGTCGGGTCCGTTGCCGGAATTATCTATGGCATGATTGGCGGTTTCTTGGCCGGACTTTTCTGGAGATATGCGTTCTTGGGCTTTATCATTATGATCCCTTTGATGGTATTGGTAATGGCAGCTGTACCCAATCCACAACAATCAGAGAAAAAAGAAGAAACGGTGTCCAAAGATGGTGTTACCGGCAAAACCTGGCTATATGCCGTACTTATTGCTTTGGCCTATGCGTTGATTTTTAGCTGGATCAGCAATACGGCGATGGTTGTGGTCTTGGAGAAGATCGGCACTTCCGCCCAAGCAGGCCTTGTGATGTCCATCTTTACCATTGGCTGTACCATCGGTGGTTTAACATTCGGGAAATTATCAGATATGCTAAAAAGATACCACTCACCTTTCTGTCTCATTCTCTGCGGCATAGGAATATTCATAGCCTATTTCGCATCCTCAATGATTGTGTTTTACATCTCCGGTTTTATCTTTGGTATAGCGTTTGTAAGTTTTGCTTGCCGCCTCTATGTTATCGGAGCTGAATCCGCCCCGAATAACCAGTCCTTGGGTATTTCCTACATGGTATCTGCAAGCTGTGTCGGACAATTTGTTTCTCCGCTTATGCTAGCAGCTCTTACGCCGATTCTTGGATTTAGCGGACTGAGAGCATCGTGGCTCATCAGCTGGCCAATGCTCATCCTTGTTGGTATCGTTATGACTCTCCTGGTTGTGATGCGAAATCGCACAGCTGAGGCAGTTTAGACTTTAAGCTTAGTTAAAAAACATCGTATTCTAAATAATCAGCAGATCCTGGGGGGAGCGGCATAATTTGTCTCTCCCCCTTTTACAGTGCACGGGCATTCCTGTTCTAACCATTTTTCTACTACTATCTTGTAATCAGTTTTTGCATAAATGAAATATACAAAAAACCGACTAACACAATTCCAATGCATGGACTGCCTTAAGTCGGTTTTTATCTTTTTTTTGAACTTCAAAAATCCGATAGGGATACTTAACTCACTTCGGATGCCTCAACAAAAAGTGGGGCTTTTAAACGGATAAGCGTAATTGTCACAGCACTAATCAAACATACCAGCATACCGGCAAAAACGGGAACTCGCGGTGACATATTTCCGGTAAATTGAGTCAGAACAGCCATATAATACGGCGAAATAAAAATTCCAAAATTCATCAGCGCCATAAGTGCCCCGACTGCTGCTGCCGACTTGGATGGAGCAACTGATGTACCCCACGTCATCATAATCGCCGGCATGATAAGATTAAATCCAAGTCCGGATAATAATGATCCGATAAACAATAGAATTAAATTATTTCCATAGTGGATACACCCCATCCCTACTGCCGATGTTAAGAGCCCGATCGGTATCGTGAACCGCATTGTCTTCTGATAAACCTTGCCGAACAGCGCACCGGCTAACATGGCACCTACTGTCATAGCCGATAAAACTATTCCTACTGACGCTGCATTTCCGATACCGGCAGTTTGGATAATCGCTGACATTTTCGTTACAGTGGGATTCACACACATAACACCCAGCCCATATAAGACACACTGAATATAGACAGTAATCGGTAAGCGATTACAATTCTTTTCCACCCCGTCAGTCTCATTATCGCGTAGGGCTGACTCGGAACGGAGCATGTGAGGTTCAGGCAAGAAGAATAACATCACCAGGAGTGAAAACACCCCCAACACATGCGGGATAAAAACATAATGCCAATCAATCAAGCATAAATATCCCCCTAAAAGTTGTAAAACAATAGAACCAATATTCATGACGATTGCGCCCACGCCAAGCATATTAGCTTTTTGTTGACCGTCAAATAAATGTAAAATATACGCATTCCCAAGCGGGGTCATGATCCCCAGACCGATGCCAAAAACAATTCGCGATATCAGGATTGCTGAAAAGCTATTGATCCACACAGGCGCTGTTCCGCCAAAGATAAACAGCAAAAGACCAACAATAACCAATGTTCGGTATTTCACTTTTGATCCGGCCAGAATGCCTGACAGTATGGAAAATGGAATGACAAACAAAGCAGGAAGCGTAAATATAAGCAGAATATTCGTATAGGAAATCTGAGGAAACGCTTCGGCAATATTCTGAAGTGATGAGCTGACAGTATTGAGACCGAGTAAGGGCAAAAACAAAGATAAGACAGCTATGGTTATAAGATATTTATTTTTTAACATAACCGTATCCTTTTCGTAAGATTAGAAAATTAATTCCATCACTATTTTACACTCTTTAAATTGACTATGGAAATACCAAAAATGCAAATCTTTATGCTAAAATAGTATTACAAAAGGTGGTGTAAACAATGAAAACCGGCTATATGCGAGAATATATTGCCCTGGCAAAAAATTTAAATTATTCACATACGGCAAATGAGCTGTTTATGGCCCAACCGGTATTAAGCCGTCATATTGCGGCAATCGAGAAGGAATTGGGCTGCCGTCTGCTGAACAGAACAAAACATAGTGTGAGTCTA
Organism: Dehalobacter sp. DCM; assembly: GCF_024972775.1. NCBI lineage: Bacteria > Bacillati > Bacillota > Clostridia > Eubacteriales > Desulfitobacteriaceae > Dehalobacter > Dehalobacter sp. DCM. Next base: position 2,762,840 of record NZ_CP092282.1, read on the forward strand.
ACACCAATAGGTAAGATTGTTCTAGAAGAATTCAAAGTGATTATAAAACATTATGATGCGCTGACTGCCAAAGTTTGCGATTTATCCGGCGGGTTTACGGGTATGATCCATATAGGGATGTCTTCAGATGCTATTGAGGAATATTTCACACCCATTGCCAACTTTTTTAAAAATAATTATCCCAATATTAAACTCCCCTTCCATTCGCTGCCTCCCCATAAAATGCTTGATAAATTGTGCAAAGACAAATTGGATATTGGCTTGATCTTCTGTTCCGATGTCCTTGATTCTGAAGCGATTTGTTACCATCCTGTCGGCCGTGAAAAAATTGTCCTGATGGTTTCAGACAAACACCCTTTCGCAGCTCTGCCCAATGTCCGTTTAGAAGACATATTATGTCAAACCATTATATTTTCCCAACGAGTAAACGATTTTCAAGAATATATCAAGACTTTCTTGATTGACCATAACTTAACATTACCTGAATTTCATACAATCGATTACGGAGAACAAATTGATCTTCTGCCATTTTTGATCAGAGAAGAAAATGGCGTCGCCTTTGTACCCAGTTATATGAAAAGTATCCAGAGAAAGAATATTGTTTTCGTCGATATTGCAGATTATGACCTTTCGTTAGCCGTCGTTTTAGCCTACAAAGCAGATAACTCCAATCCTGCTCTGCCGTTTTTTCTAAAACAGATCAATATAATATTTAACCAAAGCCGATGCACTCAATTAGTCGAGCCTTAATAAGCAGATTACATACAAAAGTGACCGTTATCGAATGAATTAAAATCAATTCACCGTAACGATCATTCGTTTCCCGAGAAATAGCCACTGTATACTCAATAAGCGTTACTTCATCCCAAATAGTATAGAAGGCTTTACCTAAATAGACAATAAATCAATTAAACCTGTATATTATATTTTTTCAGGCGGCGATAGAGAGAAGAATAGCTTAAACCAAGGAGTTCAGCCGCTTCTTTGATCTGTTTATCTGTCTTTTCCAGTGCGGATATAATCATTTGTTTTTCTTGTTCTTCTAAGTTCATACCCGCGCTTCCCCTACTTACCTGTGGTACGGCAGTATCAATAAAAGCCGAAGTTATGGTTGAGTCCGGTTTGTCCTCGGGAAAATTGCGTATCGTGTCATACGAACTTCGACCGAGTGTCTTTTTAGGCAGATGCTGCAGTTCGATGACGTTCCCCGTTGTCATATTCATGGCATAGATCATTGCATTCTGTAATTGACGTACATTGCCTGGCCACGAATAGGATAACAGTTCTATTTCAACATCCTTGCTTAATACCGGTGTCACGAACCACTTGGCTTTCTGTGCATACTGCCTGATAAAGTAGTTCGCTAGCAGCAGGATATCCCTTCCTCTTTCTCTCAACGGCGGGATATCGATATAAAGGACCGATAAGCGAAAAAACAAATCTTCCCGGAAAGTTTTTTCCCGGATTTGTTCGGCAAAATCCATATTAGTTGCAGCAATCAAACGAAAATCCACTTTGCGGTACTGTTTACCGCCGACACGCATAATAATTTTATCCTGTAATACGCGCAGCAAAACAGTCTGCATATCATACGGCATGCTGCCAATCTCATCTAAGAATAAAGTCCCACCATGCGCCAATTCAATTTTCCCCATTCGGCCATGCTTTTCAGCACCTGTGAACGCGCCTCCCTCATACCCAAACAGTTCACTTTCAATCAGCTCACGCGGAATGGCCGAACAGTTGACGGCAATAAATGGCCCTCTGGGGTTAGAATGATTATGAATCGCTTGGGCATACAGCTCTTTGCCTGTTCCGCTTTCCCCTATGAGCAAAATATTTTCTTCTGTCATAGCGAAATGCTTAGCTTGTTCCTTCGCGATTTTGATCCGTTCATCCTGACCAATAATATCGTCAAAAGTATAAAAAGCCTGCGCATTGCTTTGGCGGATGATTAATTCGTCAATCGATTTCTGTGGTGTAAACCTCAAAACAAAAGAAGCAATGCTGTGATTAACGTCGATCACCGGCTGTAGATTAATCAGGTACGGAATTACCTTTTGATTGATATGCAGATGCTGCTCCAGATAATTCTGTTTCTCTCCGGTAGAAATTGCCTTGTGCAAATTTGAATCTTCCGGAAGATAATCCTGAATATGCGGCAGCATTGTATCCTCATTCAGCTTAAGCATCTTCCGGCCTTCTGTATTGGCATTGGTTATTTGTCCGCTGGGCAATATCGTTATTACAGCCTCACCGATTGACTCCAGCATAACGCGCAGCATTTCACTGCTGTTACGCAGGTCCTCATTTTTATTAAGTAATGAGAGCTGCCCTTCAATGGCAGACGCTAATGAACAAATCCATCCCAAAGTATGCCGATGAAATGAAGGGTTAACTTGTTCCCACGGCTGATCGCCTAAATGCTGGACCAAGAGCAGAGCCCCAATCGGATTGTCGTCTTCGCCAAGAATCGGTGAACAAAACGATATAGAGTCATAGAACATATCTAAAACAACTTCCGGGCCAATCACACAAAACGGTTTTTTGTATTCTAAAGCTAAAAAATGGGCCATAGTCCCGGCTTTATCTTCCCGCCAGTCGATTTCGTCCGGAGGAAATTCTTTAAAATCAAGATGTGATCCCAGCAAATGCCCACCTTGCGCATCAAATAACTCCATGGAATAACCCGTACTTTGCGCTAATGTTTCGAAGGAGGATATTAACGTCGCGCTTATTTCACATAATTTTTTATTCTGATTCCGCTTTTTTTCCAACAAATCGGCGTTCAATGCCAGCGGCAAATGATCGGAATGAGGTGTTATACCGCGTTTCTTAGCACGAATCCATGATTTGGCAACTTCAGGACGGACAATCGGGTCGGGCGGCACCGTGCTGCCGGGAGCAAAAAAGTTTTCTTTTGCGGCCTTAATAGCCAGCCAATATTCTCGGGATACGATCTGAGGGTCCATAATGAAGTCGATAATATAGTGATGATAACGTATTCCTTCGTACATGACAGAACCTCCGTTGCCGATGTCTGCTGCTTTTAGTTATTGAAGCCTCTTTTTCTCACATCTGCTCATTACTGTTATTATATTCTGCAAAGTCTGTATCTTCAATTAAAATATCTTACGTCGCATTCATATAGAAGTAAAATTTATCATCCTGTCCTTCGTTCGATGATTGACTTTTAAAATAAATGAATTTACAATTATAACATACCGACAGTCGGTGACTTATAGTATGTGAACGCTATAAGTCTAACACGTATCTGACAGCTATTCAAGAAGAAGGAGAAAACAGATGATTACTGAAAGAGAAAATTTTTTAAGAATGATCCGTCGTGAGAAACCGGATTTTGTTCCCTATCAACCGCATTTGCTCCAAATGATCATCCCCAGTGCACTTGGCGACAGGCCCCCCGGCCATCGGACCGGTTATGACTGGTTTGGCGTTCACTGGACAGAAGACCCGCATCTGCCGATGATGCTTATGGCAACCGTTACGCAGAAACCGGTTCTTGAAGATATCTGTGAATGGCGTGAAGTCATCAAATGGCCCGACTTAGCGGCTATCGATTGGGAAACTTGCGTCAAAAAAGACGTACCCGAGAAAGATACAACGAAGATCCTCTGTGCCATGATGTTGGACGGCCCTTTTGAGCGGTTACATGATCTAATGGGATTTGAAGAGGCACTCTGTGCGTTGATGGAAGAACCGGAAGAGTGCGAAGCCTTTTTTGCCAGATTGTGTGATTTTAAAATCGAGCAGCTGAAGTATCTGAAGAAATACTATGATGTCGATATGGTTCATTTTCAAGATGACTGGGGTAGTCAAAAGGATCTGTTTTTTAATCCCGAATTATGGCGCAAACATATTAAACCGCACATGAAACGCGTCATTGATGCTGCCCACGAAGTCGGTATTTTATTTGATATGCATTCCTGCGGTAAAATCGATCGCATTGTCGATGATATCATTGAAATGGGTGTTGATGTCATCGACCCGGTGCAACCTGTTAATGATCTCGAACGATGGATCACCGACTACAATGGAAAAGTCATCTTCATGGGCGCACTCAATGCACAAGGCGTTATCGACAATCTCAAAGCAACTGATGAAGATATTCGCAAAGAAGTCGAATTGAAAATCGATATGTTTGCCAAAGACGGTTACTTTATCCCCTTCTCCGTCTCACTTTCTCCTAAAGTAGTCGATGCGCTGAATTATGGTTTTATTTATGGCAAAACGTACTATAAACCGGAACAATATGCCGGTGCAGTCGAAGAATTTAAAAAAGCATTAGAAAATACGGATCCCGCTGCCAACGAACCATCTATCGTTCCCGGTACAAAAATGAACGCGTAAACTGGATTGAGGGGGTTTCTTTCGAACACATGATGTGAAGGAAACCTCCTTTTTGTCTCTAACCAGTGTAAGGTATGCCTGAATCACTTAATACTTCAAACAAAAAAATAACAAGATTGCGCTTATAGAGTTGACAAATCTTTCTTTCTGATTTATAAAAGATTCAGTCGATTGCTTTTTTAGAGGAATAAACATGCAAAAATTAACAAAACGCAAACAACAGGCACTGGAAACACGAAAGAAGATATTGGATACCAGCATTGATCTTGTGAATGAATACGGGTATGATAACGTCTCTGTCGACCGGATTTGTGGAGCTTGCAACATATCCAAAGGTGCCTTTTATCATCATTTCCGTTCGAAAATAGATATTTTATCTGAATCGGAAGCCCATATTAACGAGGTTCTTAAACAGACGCTCGCAGAATGTCATGATATGCGCATTGAACAACGTTTACTTATCTTTTCCAATTCCCTGATTGATGTCGCTGAAAAGACAGGCTTTGAATTCACGCGGCAGCGCAGCAAATATGTTATTAGCGGGGAATATATTGATGACTATACGCAGACGTCTTATGCCATATACTCCAGAAAACTGATAAGTGACTTAATCAACGAATCTGTCATCAACGGTGAATTATTGAAAAATACCCCCGTCGATTTGCTGACAGATACGCTGATGATATTCCTCAGCGGTTTGATAACGGATTGGTGTACTTTTAACGGTTCTTATTCAATCAGTGAAAAATCGTGGAAGCTGACACCCCTGTTAATTCGTGGATTGATCCTGCCTTACAAAAATTCAGAATATAAAGAGCGATAAAAAACAGCACACTCTCATTAAGAAGGTGCTGTTTTTTATCGACCAAATTTACGCCGCACCATGAAGGCCTATTGGGGCTTTCATGGTGCGGCGCTTATTAATCCCTATACAGTGTATTCTAAATTTACAGATTTGTTTTTTGATTTAGAGAACGGTATACTAGCTATTCTTTATGCTCTGCAGCGCAATGACCGCTGATTCATCAGCAAGTGTGGTTGTGTCTCCAATCGGACGTCCTTCCGCGATATCCCGAAGAATCCGGCGAATGATTTTACCGCTACGGGTCTTGGGCAGTTCTGGTGTCAAATGGATCTCATCCGGTCGGGCTATCGCTCCAATCTTGGCTGCCACGTGATTCTTCAGTTCTTGTACCAGTATATCACTGGCAACGTAACCTTCACGCAGGGTAACAAAAGCCGCAATAGCCTGACCTTTTACATCATGGTTTTTCCCTATACAAGCTGCCTCAGCAACTGCCGAGTGCTCGACCAGGGCACTTTCTACTTCAGCCGTTCCAATGCGATGTCCGGAGACGTTAATCACATCATCCACTCTGCCGATGATCCAGAAATACCCGTCACCATCGACTTTCGCACCGTCACCGGCAAAATACCTTCCCGGCCAGTTGCCCCAATAGGTATCCTTATACCGTTTGTCATCACCGTAAATTGTTCTCAGCATAGCAGGCCAAGGTTCTGTGATAGCAACATACCCAACTTCATCATGTGCAACCGGCTGCCCGGATCGATTCAGAATCTCAGCTTTAATCCCCGGGAAAGGCACCGTACAGGAACCGGGTTTCATCTCTGTTATCCCCGGAAGCGGTGTAATCATGATCATACCTGTCTCTGTCTGCCACCAGGTATCCACGATCGGGCACCTTTCCCCGCCGATATGATTGTAATACCACATCCAGGCTTCGGGGTTGATCGGCTCGCCGACACTGCCAAGCAGTCTCAGGCTGGACAAGTTATGCTTTTCCGGATAATGCTGCCCCCATTTCATAAAGGTCCGAATCGCTGTCGGTGCCGTATAAAGAATGGTAACCCCGTATTTCGACACCAATTCCCAATATCTGTCCTTCTCCGGGTAATCCGGTGTTCCTTCAAACATGAAAACAGTGGTTCCGTTCGTCAGCGGTCCGTAAACCAGATAACTATGACCAGTGATCCAGCCGATATCAGCTGTACACCAGTAAACATCGTCATCTTTTATATCGAATATATATTCATGGGTCGTGGCAACGCCTGTCAAATACCCGCCTGTTGTATGCACAACCCCTTTCGGTTTACCTGTTGTTCCGCTGGTGTAAAGGATAAAGAGGATATCCTCAGCATCCGTTTCTTCCGCCGGACATACCGGCGATACGTCCTTCATCACATCGTGATACCAAAAATCTCGCTCACTGCACACGTTAATATCCAGACCCGTTCGGTTTACAATGATGACTTTTTCAACTGTCGTAACATTTTGCAGTGCTTCATCAACATTTTCTTTCAACGGAAGGATTTTCCCGCGCCGGTATGAACCATCGGCTGTAATTACGATTTTGGAATGTGCGTCATTGATCCGGTCTCTCAAGGCGTCAGGGCTAAAACCTCCAAAAACGACGCTATGCGGTGCCCCGATTCGAGCGCAAGCAAGCATAGCAACTACGGCTTCCGGGATCATAGGCATATATATGGTGACGACATCACCCTTTTTAACACCTAAGGTACGGAGGACATTAGCAAATTTGCATACTTCGTCATAGAGTTCCTGATAGGTCAGTTCGCGGGTATCGCCGTTTTCTCCCTCAAAAATGATGGCTTTTTTATCCGCACGCGATCCTTCTAAATGGCGGTCAAGGCAATTATAGGCCGCATTGATTTTTCCTCCGTCAAACCATTTGGCAAAAGGCGGATTCCATTCCAAAACCGTGTCCCAGGTTTTAAACCAACTTAACGTTGCTGCTCTTTCTGCCCAGAACGCCAGCCGGTCTTCAGCTGTTTCATAAATCCCAGGATCGGAAATGAGGGCCTTTTTCTTAAACTCTTCGGAAGCATTAAAGCCGTTTTGTAATGAATGGGTACCTGTTGAAATCATTTTTTTCTCCTCCTCACCGACCTGTTCTGCGCAAGGGTTACTTTGCGTCTTCGTGCCAGCTTAATTTTATACATCATATCATGGAAGACCGCTGACTGCCTTTGGATTGGATTCAACCGCCATTATCCTTCGCTTAAATGCAAAAAACCGGCCTTAGCCGGTAAATAAAAGTGTGAAATTGATTCAGCAGTATAAGTACAAATGAAACAGGCAGCGTACGTTCCACTGCCTGTTTCTGCCACCTCGTCCACCTTTTCTCCCAAGGAAGGTTCCCCATCCTTCCAATTCACTATTTTACTGGAAGGTCTGGCTAAATGCAAGCCTTTAACCACTTCCAGATAGTCGCATCTCCATTTTTATACATTTATCACATTATGATGCGTACACATCACCGTTATACGAGGAAGAAAATGAACCTCATAGATTAGCCTTCGATAAACATGTGCATCAGATAAGGCGCAATTTCATCAGGTTTACAACGATAGACATCCATCGTCGGTTTTTCGCGCAACCCCTCTAGCGCATCGGGAATCTTCCATCCGGTTAATGTGCTGAGTTTTATCAACGCAGCCCATGGATCATGTTCGTCTTGATCATCGGTAACTGCTGCCAGGACACTCTTAGCAAATTTGAACGGACTGGCTGTTGAAGCGATGACCGTAAATGTATTATCGCCGTTGCTGTTTTTGTAATCCTCATAAACTTTCATTCCGACTGCTGTATGGGGATCAAGAAGATACTGGTATTCGTTATACACCTTACGGATTGTTGCCAGAACCTCAGCCTCATCAGCCCAACCCGCAGTCATATTATTCCGACAGTTATTCAGAGTATCCGCATCGACCTGAAATTTACCCGTAGTACTTAAATCGTTGAACCATTGCGTGATCTGTTTTGAATCCCGTCCGGAGATCTCAAAAAGGTACCGTTCAAAGTTACTGGAAATTAAGATATCCATTGATGGCGATGTCGTCAGATAAAACGGGCGGTTAATCTCATATATGCCATCTTCAAAGAAATCGGTGAGCACTTTATTTTTGTTCGATGCACAAATGAGGTTAGCGATTGGCAGTCCCATCTTTTGAGCGTAAAACGCTGCTAAAATGTTGCCAAAATTTCCAGTTGGTACAACAATGTTGATTTTTGCATCCGGCGCAACCACCCTTTGTCTGACCGCCTCAAGATAGGACCAATAATAATAAACGATCTGAGGCAAAAGCCTTCCCCAGTTAATTGAGTTAGCCGAGGAAAATACTTTTTGATTCTCACTCAGTTTTTGCCGAAGTTCTTCGGACGCAAAAATGTGTTTAACGGCGGTTTGGCATTCATCAAAATTCCCTTTGACCGCTGCCACATATGTATTATTGCCGCCGGTTGTAAGCATTTGTTTTTCCTGAACCGGGCTGACACCCCCGTCAGGATAAAAAACGACGATCTTAGTGCCTGCAACATCCTTAAACCCTTCAAGAGCGGCTTTTCCTGTATCACCGGAAGTGGCTGTCAGAATAAGAACTTCTTTATCTTCGCCTAGTTCTTTTGTACTCGCTGTTAATAAGTACGGCAGGATCTGCAGTGCCATATCTTTAAAAGCGGCTGTCGGACCGTGCCATAATTCCAGTAGTCCACAGTTCCCTACCATAACCAGCGGCGCGGGGTTATCCGTATCAAATCGCCCATCATGGTATGCTTTAACTGCCTGTTCTAGGGTTCCTTCAGGCAGATCACCGCAATAGGATTTCATTATAGCCAGAGCCAGGGCTGCATAGTCCGAGTCAATATATTGACGCCAATCAACAGTCGGTACTTCACAGGGGACAAATAATCCACCCTGCGGAACCATCCCCAAGGCGATGGCCTGGGCCGAGGTTTGCGGCTCAATATTTCCACGGGTGCTAATAAACATTTTAGGTTCCTCCATTTAATCATATTTTTTGATAGCAGTGGTATTTTGCTTATTCTCATTGTATTATTCATTTATGAAATTCAAAATATATAAACATATATTAGAATATTATAAACGCAAAACAGCAAAAATGGAAGGTGATCATCATGACGGATAATTATAACCGCAAATACCGGCAAACGATATTGCTTGGTTTAATCAAAGTAATTAAGGAGCTTTTTCCTGATGAAATTTTGAAAATCCCCTATTCAATCCGCGATGCAGTATATTGTGAATTTGCTGACTCTTTGATATCTCCCAGAGAAGTCAAACTCATAGAAACAACGCTGCAACACTGGCTCCGCCATGGCAGCCGCATCGATCTGAAAGAAAAGAGAAATGGCTTTTATGTCTATAACGTTAATAATACGCTGATCAAGACAATTTATCCTTCGTTTGATGATACCTCTGTAATCAAAGGTTTCAGGTTATATCCTTTTGCTCCAGGTTTTATTTTCGATTTTATCGATGACGCGGAGGCGCCTGAACAATTTCCCCTGCCGGAGAAGCTTTCCGCCACCTATGCCGAAAGCGAAAAATGGCTGGAAGTCCTGAAACTTTCCGAAGTAGAAGATGTCAATACCTACATCCGTAACGGCTGCGCACAGGAAATTATCAGCCTCGCCGAGGCTCTTCAAGAGAAAAAAATTGCCGATATTGCCGATATGATTGACAGCGAGAAAAAGCGCGTCCGTATTGTCCTGATATCCGGTCCGTCCTCTTCCGGAAAAACGACATTCACCAAACGCTTATCAACACAGCTTACGGTCAATGGCCTCAAACCGATTTCTCTATCCCTTGACAACTATTTTCTGGACAGGGATAAGACTCCCCGCGATAACCAAGGCCAGCCCGATTTTGATAGTCTTTATGCATTGGACCTATCGTTATTAAACAATCATTTAGAACGGCTTATTGCCGGCGAGACGGTAGAAACTCCAGTTTTTAACTTTCTGACTGGCACCAAAAACCATCATGGCCAAGTCCTGTGTTTAAAACCAGACAATATTCTGCTGGTTGAAGGCATCCATGCACTTAATCCCGGCTTACTCACCATAAACAACAATTTCTTTTTCAAAGTCTACATCAGCGCCTTGTTCTCGCTGAATATCAACAGCCATAACCGCGTCCCGACTACCGAAGCACGTCTGATCCGCCGCATTGTCCGTGATGAAAAATTCAGAGGGTTTCCTCCGGAACGTACCCTGAAGCAATGGGCCAGTGTTCGCCAAGGTGAAAAAAGCAGTGTGTTCAAATACCAGGAGAAAGCGGATGTCATGTTCAATTCCAGTTTACTCTTTGAACTTAATGCCTTGCGTTCATATGCCGAACCGCTGCTGGCGACTGTTCCTGAAAACAGTGACTATCACGATGCCGCAGTTCGTTTACTAAATCTGCTCTCTTTCTTTGAACCAATGGACACGTCAAATATTCCCTTTAATTCTATCTTGCGTGAATTTATTGGTGGGAGTATTTACCCGGTTTAATTACCGAAAACGAGTACATTATTCTTTAATTTTCTTTACACCTCAAATCAGGTCTGGAACTATAGCTTAAGAAACTTTGCCTGGGCAAGTTAGATAAATAGAAGGAGAAACAGATGAAATCCGATAAACTTAACACTATCCTGAATACGTTGGCCAACACCTTTCCCGATGCCCATTGTGAATTAAATTTTCGAAATCCGTTCGAACTATTGATCGCTACGATGCTTAGCGCCCAAACCACCGACCAAAAGGTCAACAAAGTAACCGGCGAACTATTTAAGAAATATCCAACACCCGAGAAAATGAGTAAACTCAAACAGGATGAAATGGAGGATATTATCCGATCGATCGGGTTATTCCGGACAAAGGCCAAACACATCCTGCAATCATGCTGTATCCTAAACGACAACTATAATGGCCAGGTACCATCTAAGCTGGATGAGCTGACCAAGCTTCCCGGTGTCGGCAGAAAAACTGCGGATGTGGTCTTGGCTAATGCTTTCAACATTCCGGCATTTCCGGTTGATACGCATGTGCAACGGGTCGCTGCTCGCTTGGGGTTAACCAAAGAGAAAGATCCGTTAAAAATAGAAAAAGAGCTCAACGCGCTGATACCCGAAGAGCTCTGGATCGACACCCACCATCGTTTGATTTTTTTAGGCCGGAGGATTTGCCATGCGAGAAATCCGAAATGCGGTATATGTCCGCTTCACACTGACTGCTCATTTGGATCTCGTTTAGATCCTACTTCATGACCTGCGCAGTCAATTGCATTAATGTGCTGCGCGTTCTGATTGCGGAAAGAGATTGAGCTGTAATTTGCTCCCCTGCTTTGAGGATAATGCCGCTATCCAACTGAACATCACTATTCAGTGTTTTGCCAAGCAGAAATTGGAGCTGACGCTGTTCAAAAACATTGAAGCCATCCGGATAGATAAATATATCTGCCCCGCTCTCGTCAGACTTCTGCAAAGAATCAGCTTTTCCAAACTCTTCTATTCTTCTTTTCAACAGTTCTTTCTCGCTTATTTTTTCTCTCTCCGCTTCACCTTTAACCGGCACTTTGTCCTCGTCAGTCTGTACGCGTTTTCCATGCTTACCTGCCTGGGGTGACTCATCAATCAGAATAATTTCCCGGCCATAGGTAATGATCGGTTCACTATTATACTGACTGCTTTTGCCCTGAGGACTTCTCACCTCTAGCGCGGCGATTTTACCGGTCGTTTCATCGATAACCATCTCACTGACATGACCGACTAAACAGCCCTGCGTCGTCAGCAGCTGGGAATCAATGATGCGTATATCTTTTTTCAATAAATCAACAGCCAGGACATTATGGGCAACATCCTGAATAACAGAGCAATCATTAATTATCAGTGCATAATCACCCAAACCAAGGACATCACTGAAGGCAATCAGGCGCGCACCGAAATAGTCTGAGGGCTGATCAACTATGAAAAAAGCAAGGGTACCGTTATCCCCATTGATAATGATATCTTTGACTGTACTGATTGACCTTCCTTCATTAAGACTAATGATTTTTAACCCAATAATTTCACTTGAAGGCTTCATTGAAGGAAAACCCCCTTACATTTCCATAAACTTCACATCAATTTTTTCTTTAATCCACTAAATTCTACAATCCACCAAACTTCTCCTTCTCTCATCAAAATATTCTCTTCGAATTATGGGGATGCCTTTACTTTCTTTATAGAATCACTAATGGTATACTTTTCTTTGGTAAGCAGCAATTAAACGTGAAAGGGTCACAGCTATGAAACATTACGATGTCGGTATAATCGGCGGTGGTATCTCCGGTATCATGTGTGCCTACGAATTGATCCAACATAAACCTGATTTAAAAATATGCATTTTTGAAAAAGGCAACAGTATCCTGGACAGAAAATGCCCGCTTACGGAAAACAAAATCTCTAAATGCGGTAATTGCCCCACCTGTGCCATCATGGAAGGTTTTGGGGGTTGCGGTTCTTTTTCCGATGGAAAATATAATTTTACTACGGAGTTCGGTGGCTGGCTCAATGAATATATATCGAATAATCACGTTATGGATCTGATCGAATATATGGATTCAATCCTGGTGGAATTCGGCGCAACGACAAAAAGATTCAGCACCCAAACACCCAAGGCTAGAGAAATTGGTAAACTTGCCCTGCAGAATGATTTGCACCTGCTTCAAGCCGAAGTGAAACACCTGGGCACAGAGAATAACCTGCGTATCATGACGAATATCTTTCATTATTTAACGAATAAAATAGAAATTCAGCATAAAACAGAGATCTCCGATATTTCCCAGTTAAATAACCAGTACATGTTAACTTCCACCGTCGAGGAATATTCATGCGATTATTTGATTTGTGCTGTTGGAAGAGTCGGCAGCGAATGGTTTACGTCCATGTGCCGAAAGATGCATGTCCCTTTAACCAATAATCAGATCGATCTGGGTGTGAGAGTCGAGCTTCCTTACGAAATTTTTAGTCATATCACGGATGAAGTTTATGAAGCGAAGCTGCATTATCACACTAAAAAATACAATGACTTAGTCAAAACATTCTGCATGAACCCGAAAGGTCATGTTGTTACAGAAAACACGGTCGGTGTACTTACCGTCAACGGTCACAGCTATTCTGATGAAAAGCTTAAAAGCAACAACACTAATTTTGCGCTCTTAGTATCAAATAAATTCACGTCGCCATTCAATGAGCCGCTAAAATACGGCAAATATATTGCTACCTTATCCAACATGCTTGGCGATGGTGTCATTGTTCAGCGTTTCGGTGATCTGATCAAAGGGCGGCGTACCAACGAAAAGAGAATGAGTAAGTCGTTTACCAATCCGACCCTCCTCTCCGCAAATGCCGGCGACCTCGGTCTGGCCCTTCCCAAACGTCATTTGGATAATATTATCGAGATGATTTACAAACTGGATAAAATCGCTCCCGGAACGGCGAACTACGACACGCTGTTATATGGGGTCGAGGTCAAGTTCTACTCCGCACGACCGCAGTTAAATAATTTTTTGGAAACAAAATACCCCAACTTCTACGCTATCGGAGATGGCGCCGGGATCACCCGTTCCCTATCTCAGGCTGCGGCAAGCGGCATCTATGCAGCACGCAATATATTAAAGAAAATGTGATTTGATTTTATTATTGTGTATGGTAATAATATCGCTCACCGCAACAGCTGAAGTTCCCGGAAAGCTATCCCAATATGCTCATAATGGGAAATTTCTTCATTCTGGCCGGCATCTCCGATCATCACAAATTGACTTGTCTCCTCTTTCATTGGCAGGTCTACAACCGTATTCCCGAAGACAATGACCTCATCACTTTTTACTCGAAATAGATCTTTAATGACAGCAAGGGCTTTCCCCTTGCTGTTTTGTCTAGGCATGATCTCCACGCAGTCATCATAAATATTGATTTTGTACCCATTGTTAATGACCGGGTCCAGTTTCAGTACAGCCCGGTGAAGCGCTTCAACCTGTTCTTTTCGTTTGGGTGTCGGAGTCAGCATGGTTTGGTTGGGCTGAAACCAAAGATCATGAAACTGATGTAATAGCGTTTTCTTCATCGTTTCCGTCTCGTGATACGGGATAGATACCATAATCTTTTCCCATTTGCTGGCTGGATCAAAGATGACACCCCCATTTTCGCCGGCGACCCATGCATGATAAATACCGGATCCTCTGGCCAATCCGGCCAGATAGGATGCAGTTCTGCCGGAGATAAATACAATACGGATACCCCTTTTTTCCAAATCTCTCAACTGTCGGGCTACCTCTGCGGGGATTGGATCCTCCGTAGGGGCAAGCGTACCGTCAATATCAAAAACAGCAAGCTTGATTGTCATGATTATATCCTCCAATAACTATCGTTTAAGGTATAGTTATTTCCCGAGCAGAGGAATAATAATCGATTGCTTGTTGTTGCTCTGACATGGTCCGTGTTAGGCCCTAGAATGAGCAATTATGTTATTTTGGGTCAACTGGTACTGGTTTTTTCCGAAATAGAAAGTTAAGCTCTGGCTCAATCAACCATTTCAGACAGACCCTTATCCTATTCAACGACAACAACAGCGTAAGGGCAACACTACCGATAACAAGAAGGATTTTCTCCGGCGCCGTATTGATGATACTATACAAACCAACGTTGTAAATCGCTATTCGAATTAACCCGTGTATGAGATAGGGATACATAGTGTTTTTACCCATCTCAGATATATAAGGTACTTGTTTATGAGGAACCAGCAGAAGAACGGCTAATCCCAAAAAGGTAGATAGGACGTATAAACCGGCCCGATAAATGCCGGCGTACCATTCGGGATGTCCCATCGCGGCATAGCGCGTGCTTCCATAGAACCACTGAAGCGGAATATTATCCCACAGGAAGATATAGGTCAATAAGACGGAAATCAATATCCCGGCACCAATAAGACGATATTTTAAATGAAAGAATTTACTCAGCCACTCTTTTTCAAAATAATAGCCCCCCAGGAAGAATGGGAAAAAGACCGCTGTACGCGATAAACTGGCATAATATCCAAACTCTCCCGAGTAGCCGGCCAGTATACCTAAGATAAGTGTGATCGGCAATGCATACCGCACTTTAATTATATATGGCAAAGCCACTTTCCAGAGGATCAGGCTCAGTAAAAACCACATGATCCAATAGGGGGTCAGGTAAGAAAGCTGGATACTTTCCTTTTGGGTAACAAAAAAATCCAATAGACGATATAACGTTTCAAAAATCAGATAAGGGATGACCAATTTGCTGATGATTTTTGTAGCATAGGCCTCATGACTGGTATTTTTAGAAAAGTAGCCGCTAATAAATATAAATAAGGGCATATGGAATGAATAGATAAAAGCATACACAGCTTTTAAGAACGGATCACCTGTCAGCGGCTCAATGGCATGGCCGAGAACCACAAGAATAATCAGCAGTAATTTAGCATTGTCAAAATAAACATCTCTTTGACGCATCCTGTGTATTTCCTTTCATACCATCTTTGATATTGATTGACGTCCTGCCACGACATCCAGTTAGCTCTTAATTCGAGTCACATGGGACTATGACGCCCGATCGTAATGAAGCACGACGATTTTATGAAATAATTGCGGAAGTTTTAAGTGTAAACCCTTCCGGTTTCCATAAGACTTGCTTATTCGTGTGTTCATCCAACCATGCTACAAAGTGGTCCTGTTCCTCATATTGAATAAAAACATCCAGGGATATATACTCCATGAATTGCTCGTTTGCGCTTTCCCATCCGTGTTGCCGCAGTCCATATTTGATTTGTTCATACCAGGAATAAGGAATCTTTAATGAATATATTTGATGCGGAATAAGTAAGGTCCTGCCCGCCTTTTCCAATGCCACGCGAGCTGTGCCGGCATATGCCCGCGTCAGACCACCTGTTCCCAATAGAATCCCGCCAAAATAACGGACAACGATGATCTGAACATTCCATATCTGTCGATGCTGAAGAAGATCGAGAACCGGCTTGCCGCCTGTCCCCTGTGGTTCCCCGTCGTCAGACGATTTTTCCAGCTTGCTTGCGTGGATGCGGTATGCATAAACATAATGCCGAGCATTGGGTAAGGATTCCCGCGTCTCTTTAAGATTTTGTTCGGCCTGAGCGGTATTCTCGATCCTTTTGACCAATCCAATAAATCTTGATTTTTCGATAATTTGCTCCTCAGATGCTTCCTGTGCCACTGTATAAAAACTATCCACCGGTTCTCTCCATGTCATTTTTATGTATCTACAATAAGCTTATCCCTTTTTCGCGTTTGCTTTTGCGATAAACTTATTTGAATTGACAATGAACCTTTCATGCCGGCCCTCGCCAATTTTTTCTTTTTCATCAAATGCGTCTACTGTAAATACAACGCTCCGACCATCGACTTCAATTATTTCTGCTTCAGCACGGACTTTCATCCCAACAGGCGTCGCCGCCAGGTGTTTGATGTCCAACCGTGTCCCCACGCTGGTCTGATCATTCGGCAGTTTCAATGCGTGTACTGCAGCTGATTCCATCAATGCAGCCAGCATGGGAGTTGCAAATACTTCAAGAGAACCACTTCCGACCGTCTTCGCTGTATTCTCGGGAGTAACCACGGCCTCTGCCTGCCCTTTCCGACCAATTTCAATTAAAGAACGGGACTCTGTATTATTCGTCACTTTCGTTCACCTCATCCCTCTGTGTATAATTTAATATACCATAGTTTTAAAATATTAGAAAACCAGACAAATCATCAATAAATAATGATTTGTCTGGTTTTGCCTGATATTCTCTTTGAATTAATGGGTTATCCCCCTGGATATTCCATTGAGCGCTTCGCCGGCTTCATCCATATGGATACTCTCGATAGCCAAATCCCCGAGTGCAATGATACCTACGATCTGTCCCTTTCTTAGAACAGGCAGCCTTTTCACTTGATATTCCGCCATAATTTCAGCTGCTGAGTTAATGTCTTCATTATCTTCGATACAGACCGGATCAGCAGTCATACATTGTTCGGCTGTGACCTGGCTTAAATCCTTACTCAAAGCGAGGACTCGGAGAATAATATCCCGATCAGTAATAATTCCTAATACTTTTCCGTTCTGCACAACGGGAACAGATCCAACATTTTTTTCTTTCATAATTTTGGCGATCTCCGGCACTTTTACCGAGGGATCAACCCAGCTGACATCTGAGGACATGATTTCCTTTACACGCATCAAAAAAACACCTCCGTTAGAATAATCTCCGGAGTTAGTGTTGCACTGCGTCAAATTTATTATGTACAGCTCCACCGCAATCCGTCATTCTTTTTTCCCGTAGACGATAGCGACAACGCCGCCGAGCAAATTAATATAGCCGCAATTTTCAAGTCCGCACTCCGCAAATATATCCGCAAGCTGTTCTTGAGATTCAAATTCACAAGCGGAATGATAGAGGTACGCATATTCTTTTTGCTTCCCGCCATGCATCCTTCCCAGGAAAGGTATGATTTTCTCGAAGTACAACCAATAGAGCTGTTTATAAATTGGCAGCGTTGGTTTCCCCATATCGAGAGAAACGATCATCGATCCCGGTTTGACGATGCGAATCATTTCCTTTATACCCTGTCGAAGGTCCGGTAAATTTCTAAGACCCCAACCGACAGTCGCACCATCAAAACAATTCTCATCAAACGGAAGGCTCATAGCATCCCCTTGCATGAGAACGATCCGTTCTTTATAAGGCGAAGCCGAAATACTCTTACCTGCAATACTCAGCATTTCCTCCGAAAAATCCAAGCCGGTGACCTGACCCGCAGGGCTAACGGCTGCCGCAAGGGTCAGTGTCATTTTGCCTGTTCCGCAGCACACATCAAGCATATTCATGCCCTGTTTTGCCCCGACCTTTTTCACCGTTCGTCTGCGCCATGAATTGTCCATCCCCAGACTCATCAGTGTGTTCATTAAATCGTATTTTCCGGCGATGGAATTAAATGTATCCTGAACATAATGCGATTTATCTTTTCCTTCAAAATTCATTTCATATCTCCTGACTCTACACATCCAAATAAGATGATATGATAACCCAATAAAAATGTCCAATATTATTTATTACACAGATGAATTGGATTGTTAAGATTGGCGCTGTAATTATATTTTATTGAAATATCTTTCCTTAATACCTATAATGGATGATAGCTTCCGAATTATTCACATAGAAGTTATACACATGACATTATACAAATAGGAGTAAACCATATGACGCGAACAGTAACCTCAAGAAATCGAAACCCTATCGATTATTCAGCAATGGGCGTACTTTCCGCCGCCCATTCCTTAAATGATCTTTACGCTAATTATATACCGGCACTTCTTCCATTTCTCGTTTTATCCCTGGGATTAAACGCCACAAAAGCTGCGATTCTCGTTTCTGCATTTTCTCTGGCCTCTTCGTTTGCTCAGCCGGTATTTGGCTATTTTCTTGACAAACAGGGAATACGGTGGTTCGTCCATGTCGGTACATTATGGATGGCTGTTTGGCTGTCCCTGTGCGGCTATATTAATAACTTTCCGCTTCTGATCCTGATTTGCGCACTGGCAGGACTTGGAACAGCGGCTTTTCACCCCCAAGCTTCAACGATGATCAGCGTAATCGCTAAACAGAAAAGAGGCATTCTTTTGTCCCTCTTCATTGCCTTTGGCAATATTGGATTCGCGTTAAGCCTCCTGATCCTCCCTCCGTTTTTTGCCCATTTTGGTCTGAAGGCTACGCTGTTTACAGTCATCCCTGGAATTGCCGTAGCCATACTCCTGTACTTTTTTGCCCCGAAGCAGGAATACTTAAAAGGTAATTCTATTCCCTTTTCTGAAGTTCTATCTTCCCTCGGCTCGGCATCCAGGGAGTTGATTATCATTATCGTGGTCATTGCGATCCGTGCCTTAGTTTATTCCGGTATCCTGACCCTGTTTCCGCTTTATTTTTCGACGAAGACACTGATTATATCCTGGAATAATTTGATGTTTATCATGCTTTTCTGCGGAGCCCTTGGTGGTGTACTCGGCGGTTTCCTTTCCGACCGTTTCGGGCGAAAAAAAATAACGGTCATTTCCTTGATTCTAACTACACCGCTGTTTTTTGCCTTCATAAATTCCACCGGAATAATTAGTACCGTGATGCTGGCATTTGCCGGGGCCAGTTTACTCTCCAGCTTTTCTGTAACGGTCGTTCAAGCCCAAGAGGCAATACCGAATAATAAATCCCTGGCTTCCGGGATCTCAATGGGACTGGCTAACGGTGTCGGCAGTTTATTAGTTATTCCCGTCGGTCGGATTGGTGATCTCTACGGCTTGAATAACGCTTTTATCGTTCTATTTATTTTACCTGTCATAGCAGGGTTTGTTGCACTGTTTATGAAAAATGACAGAACGGCAAAAGAATAAATTCTGGTTGCCATCTATTATCGCTTGTGATAGGATGAGAATAATTCAATAGAATGGGGAGCTGGAGTGCCGGCTGAGAGGGATAAACGTATCCGACCCTTAAAACTGATCTGGGTAATGCCAGCGTAGTATAAACCTTTTTATATTCATAACGCTGCATCTGCAGCGTTTATTTTTGCACTGCGTTGATTGTATTCCATTCTATGAATGAACAAACACTAAGATAAAAAGGAGATTGAGTTCATGGCGAAAATTACAATGGCATTTCAAGTTATCCCTAAGGTAGAGGAATCTAAAATCTACCCGGTTGTTGACGAGGCGATCAAAGTTGTCCAGCAAAGCGGCCTAACCTATGAAGTAGGACCAATGGAAACAGCAATTGAAGGTGAGCCTGATGAAATCTGGCGAGTTATCAAGGAGGCAATGGAAGCCTGTATTCAAGCAGGTGCTTCCCGCGTCATGACCAACGTAAAAATTGATTATGTCCCCCAAGGATCAACTATCAGCGAAAAGATTAGCAAATACCGCACAACGCAAACGACATAAGCAGATAATTTTTATCTTAACAACTTTGTTAAACTCGTAAATCTTATCCTGTACTAATAATCGGCTCTCGTTATCAATCATTCTAAAAAAGAGGGAATCCGAATTGTTGTCAAAAAATACTGCTAATGTAAAGATCAAAAAATGGTATACGTATGCTCCGGCAATGATTTTCCTGGTACTAATTGTGGCCGTGTGGCAGTTGACCGTCTATAAATATCAGATTCCGCCATGGCTTCTTCCCTCTCCTTCTCAAATCGGAGAAGCACTCTGGGAAACGCGCGGTCTGATTTGGGAACATACCATCATGACGGTTTTTGAGACGACCGTCGGTCTCTTCTTGGCAGTCATTCTCGGTATCGCCACCAGCACGCTGATGTCACTCTTACCTTTTACCCGAAGGGTCTTTTATCCTTTTCTGATCATATCGCAAACAATTCCCATTATCGCCGTAGCTCCGCTGCTTCTTCTTTGGCTTGGTTACGGGTTGCTGCCAAAAATTGTGATCATTGTCATGGTCTGTTTCTTTCCGATAGCAATCACCTTGCTCGAAGGTCTCGAACTAAGCAATTTGGATCTCCTGCATTTGCTGCAGAGTATGGGTGCCTCACCGTGGCAAATATTTGTTCTGATCCGCTGGCCGCATGCGATGCCCGCTCTGTTTTCCGGGTTAAAGATAGCGGCAACGTACAGCGTGATGACTGCTGTCATCAGCGAATGGTTGGGAGCAAGCCGCGGTCTGGGGGTCTATCTGCTGCGCTCATCCAACAATTTTTTAACTGACCGGGTTTTTGCTGCTATTATTGCGATTACATTGCTTAGTTTCTTGTATTACGCGGTAATCATCTTATTGACGCGTCTGGCACTTCCGTGGTACGCACGCTCAAAGAAGAACCAGACGATATAAGTAACGTCTTCTGTTAATTGTCCATAAAGAAATGCATACAAAGAGAACATACGTACTTTAGGAGGAACTATATGAAAAGAATACTTATTATACTAACGACACTACTGATAACGTTCACACTGTCCATCACCGGCTGTGCCAAACAATCCGGAGAGGATACGAACCAAAACAATCAACCGGTCAAAGTGACCTTGATGCTGGATTGGACACCCAATACCAATCATTCAGGGCTCTTTGTCGCTCTGGAAAAAGATTACTTTAAAGCTCAAGGCTTAGACGTCTCCATTGTCAACCCATCTACTCAGGGAACACTCGAACAAATGGTTGCGACAGGCAATGTCGAATTTGGTATCAGTGCACAGGAGCAAGTCACTACGGCACGTTTGAGCGGGCTGCCGTTGGTATCCCTCGCCGCGGTTATTCAACACAATACATCCGGTTTTGCTTCGCTTCAGCAGAAAAACATTCAAACTGCGCGGGATTTTGAAAACAAAACCTATGGCGGCTGGGGTCTTCCCTCAGAAACGGCTATTCTTTCCGCTTTAATGAAAAAAGAAAATGCTGATTTCTCAAAACTTAAGATGATCAATATTGGCGAAGCAGACCAATTGGCTTCACTGAAAGAAAATATCGATTTAACTTGGATCTTTTATGGTTGGACCGGTATCCAAGCCGAAGTCAGAGGCCAGGACTTGAATATGCTGTGGTTAAAGGATATTGACCCTGCACTGGATTACTATACGCCAGTCATTGTCACCAATGAAAAGATGATCACCGAGAATCCGAATGTCGTAAAAAAGCTGATGACAGCCATCAGTGCAGGCTATGATTATGCTAGTCAAAACCCCGAGGAAGCTGCGGAAATTCTGATCAAACACGCACCGGAATCCGATCCGGAAATGATCAAAAAAAGCCAGGCATGGTTAAGTCCGCAATACAAAGCAGATGCATCCCGTTGGGGTGAGCAGAAAGCAAGTGTTTGGGAAAACTACAGTCAATGGTTATATGATAATAAACTTACGGAAAATAAAATGGATGCCTCGAAAGCCTTCACAAATGAGTTTCTTCCAAAGAAATAGTACGGGGGTAACACATTGTCACTTACAGTCCGTAATCTCTCGAAGTCATATAGGGAAAAAGGCTTAACGACGGATATTTTCCGGGATTTAAACCTGACAATCGAAAGCGGTTCCTTTGTATCACTCATTGGGCCTTCCGGTTCAGGCAAAAGCACCTTATGCAATCTGATTGCCGGTATAGAGAAACCAGATAAAGGCTGGGTTTATCTTGATGACAAGGACATCACTGCCAGACCGGGCCACGTTGGATACATGTTTCAAAAAGATCTTCTTCTCCCCTGGCGAACCCTTTTGGAAAACGTCACCTTAGGTTGTGACCTTAGAAAAATGGATCGCACATGTTCTAGGGAAGAAGCTATTAAGGGATTAGAACGATTTGGACTGCGGGACTTTACCCATTATTACCCCGACCAGCTGTCGGGTGGCATGCGCCAGCGAGGCGCTTTGCTCCGAACTATTCTATTCGGACAATCCACGCTGGTTCTGGATGAACCATTCGGAGCATTGGATGCGCTTACCCGCCGGGAAATGCAGCGTTGGCTTTTATCCATCTGGCAGGTGATGAAACACACCGTACTTTTTATAACTCACGATATTGAAGAAGCGATTCTTTTATCGGATAAAATCCTGGTACTTAGCAAACCTCCTGCCAGAGTCATTAAGAACTTTGAGATTCCCTTCCCTCGACCACGTGACCCGGAACTTATTTTCGCCAAAGACATCTTACCGCTCAAAACAGAATTATTTCACCTGTTAGAAAAGTTAACATGATGAAGAAGGAGCACCATACTGGCCTGTTCAGTATAGGTGCTCTTTCTCCTCGTTACTACTATGTTACTACTATGTTACTACTATGTTAATCATAAGTCCTTTTACTATGTTCATGCCGCATGTGAATAATTTATCAAATTTAATCAGCGTTTAAGCGTAGTCCCGCCAGTCAATATGATATTTTGCCATCCGCCTATACAGAGTCGATACGGATATGCCTATTGTTTTAGAAGCATTAATTACTTTTCCGTGATGGGCTTGCAAGGCGTTGACGATCAACACGTGTTCTGCTTTTTCTCGCGTGAGCAGCGTGTGATCGGATATCTCATCGGGCAGTCGTTGCGCAATGGGCAAATGCTCGGGCTTGATGGCATCGCCGCGGCTGAGGTAAAAAGCACTGGTTATCACATTTCTCAGTTCCCGAACATTTCCCGGCCATTCATGCCGATACAGTACTTCCATCGCTTCATCGCTGATCACTTTTGGCGGCCAAGCCTTTGTTTTATGATTGAACTTGGCAATTAGATCGTTGGCGATTAATTTGATATCTGGTTTACGCTCATATAACGTTGGAATCCTGAACGCCAGAACATTCAACCGATAATATAAATCGGCCCGAAACCGACCGTTCTCTACTTCCTGATACAAGTCACGGTTTGTCGCGGCAATTATTCGAACATCTAAACGTTTTTCTTTCACACCGCCGATACGGGTTACTTTACAATTATCTAATACCCTTAATAATTTTGCTTGTTCATTAAACGGCATTTCGCCGATCTCATCCAAAAATAAGGTGCCGTGATCCGCCAGTTCAAATTTTCCCGCTTTCCCTCCTAACGAAGCCCCGGTAAAAGCACCTTTTTCGTAACCATATAACTCGCTTTCAAATAACGTATCCGGCAGCGCAGCACAATTCACCGCAATAAAGGGGAATTGACATCGGCTGCTTTGTGTGTGGATGGACTCTGCCAACAGTTCTTTGCCAACACCGCTTCCACCGGTGATCAAGATTGGATTATCCAAGTCCGCAACCCGCTTGCAATCTTCAATAAGCCGTTTGAATTTGGGGTCATCCGTTAATATATCGCTAAAATGAAAATGTTCTGAATCTCTGGTCTGTTCGGGTAAATTAATAAAATCCATTTTACAAATAGGTGATTCCATTTGATTACCTTCCTTGGCCATGGTTTAATTTTAAAACAAAATAGAATATACCTGTATATACATAAAGTTTAGCCAGTGTACGAGGTCTTGTCAACAACGATATTTGAAACAATTTAACTTTCTGAATTATTTATCGTCTTAGCCACATGCAGCCCTTCAATTTATTACTCTATTTTAATCAAAACCAATAATTCGATGAACATTAGGGCCACAACCTTTCACCCCTGACCACAATGTGCTAAAATAAATAAAATTGGCATTTTCTAAAAATTGTGTAATACATAAGAAGCACGAATACGCGAGGAGGAGTATAGATGTATGAACTTAAGAATTTCAGTGAGGTACTTGTTAAAAACACACTGGAAGAATATCTGGAAGTAGCTAACATTCCCTGTAAATGTGAACGATGTCAGGCTGATATTATGGCTTTTGTCCTAAACAGATTTCCTCCCAGATATTATGTTTCTCTGAAAGGCGAAGTCTTGACGCATTTTGAGTCACAGTTGTTTCCTGATAAAGCAAGATTATTAGCCGAAGTTGTCGGTGCCGCCCAGGTTATTGCTGCCTATCCTTCACACCCCATCGAGAATAAAGCATAAAATAACCACTGCAATTGTTCAGTGATTTTTTACCATTTTGGAGGGTAATTTCTCTGCTTAATGTCATCATTGGGATCTATTTTAAAATTCCTCTTTTTTGAAGTAGACTAAGCCTGCTTAGTGTTTTCAAAATGACTGAATTTTAAATTATGCTTGTTCCACCCACTTATACGCATTTGAAGTACGCCTTCTTCCAGGAAGCAAAACGTATATACCACTTGGCTTACACTATGCTTTAAGCGTCGGTGAACGTATGAGTTGCACTCGAAACATCCCAAAGCGACATATACTTACGATCTACTGTAAAGAAATGGACGCAGCCAATCTGGTTGCGTCCATTTCTTTACAGTATACGTAGAATTTATTTGCAGTATTAATTGAATATATTCTTAACTTTTTACGGTGATCAGGTTACCGTTGTATGTTTTTTTCTACCCGTAAATGCATTAACAATCAGCAGAACAATAACAGACCCTAATAGAGCAACCAGGAAACTCCAAATATTAAATCCACTGATTCCGTAACCGCCAAACAAGCTGACAACCCATCCGCCGAGTATAGCGCCAATGATACCTACAACAATATTCATCCCGGCACCCATTCTGGCATCATTGCCGGTTATTTTACTTGCAATCCATCCCGCCAGACCGCCAAGGATAATCCAACTGATTATACCCATTTTTAATCCTCCTTCGGCTATAAAAGCCAATATGTTTATATCTTTAATCTACCCAAAATCAGAGATATCTTTCGTTTTCATCGGTATAAATCATTGGAAATATTTTTTTATTTTTTTATTCTGCTGGATCAACGCGTTTAACGAGCAAACATAGACTGATGCACAGGTATGATTACCGAACACAGCTTACTGTCAATAATTATTGTCATAACTAAACCTCCAAGAAGACTGCCACGCTTCTTATTAAAAATTAAGGCCCTCATACTTTTTGTAAATCATCGTATGTATCGGACATGTCTGACCATATGACTCGTTGCCATAGTCAGTTGACCTCGTCAACGTGCGTTTAGTTGTAAGAAATATGCTATAATGTGGTTAAGCACACCATCACGGTACAATAATCGTTGTTAGGGTTTTTGTCAGTCCCTTAATTGAACTGATGATGAAAGAACGTATCGAAAGGATTTGAACGCATGTCAGATGCATTGAATATGGGGTTTATTCGTGTCGGCGCGGCGGTACCGAAGGTACATATCGCTTCTCCTATGGCGAATGCCGAAGAAATGATTCGCATCGCAGAACAAGCCGCAAAAGAGAAAGTTGCTGTCCTCGTATTTCCGGAGCTGTGTCTTACCGGATATACCTGTGCCGACCTCTTTCACCAACAGCTTTTATTATCCAATACCCGTACGGCTTTAGAGTATCTTTTAATAAAAACACAGATTGTTGCCGCCAATATGCTCATAGTGATCGGACTACCTATAGAAGCTGATAATCAGCTGTTTAATTGCGCGGCTATTCTTCATAACGGGAAAATTCTCGGGATTGTCCCCAAAGTCTTCATCCCTAACTACAACGAATTCTATGAAAAACGATGGTTCAGCCCTGCACGGAACCGATTGAGCAACAGCATCACACTTTGCGGCCAAGTTGTTCCATTCAATGAAAACCTTCTTTTTAAAGACAATAAAGCACACTTGTGTCTGGGTGCTGAAATTTGTGAAGATCTTTGGATGCCGGTTCCTCCCAGTTCACGACACGCCCTCCATGGCGCTAACCTTCTTGTCAATTTATCCGCAAGCAATGAATTAGTTGGCAAAACAAAGTACAGGGAAGATCTTATCCGCCTGCAGTCGGCACGATGTTTTGCCGGTTATGTTTACGCATCAGCTGGCCCCAGCGAATCAACCACCGATGTCGTGTTCGGCGGTCAAATGATGATTGCTGAGAACGGCTCAATTCTTGAACAAAATCGTTTTCACGACGGCATCCTGATCTACGCGGACGTTGATCTTGATAAAATGATGAATGAGCGCCGTAAGTCCAATAGCTTTATGGATGAATCCCATACCGATGATTACAGGGTCATTCCATTTATACTGGATGAAGCTGGGATTGGACCGCGCATCAAAAGGGAAATTGATCCGTATCCGTTTGTCCCAAGTAAAAAAGAAGAACGCGACCTGCGCTGTCGAGAGATTTTTATGATCCAACAGACGGGGCTTTCTCAACGGCTTCTTAAAACAGGGATCCGCAAGGCTGTCATTGGTATTTCGGGCGGGCTGGACTCGACACTTGCACTGCTGGTCTGCCGTGAGGCCTTTGCTCAATTGGAGTATCCTCTTAATGAAATATACGGAATTACAATGCCTGGCTTTGGTACTACCGGGCGAACGCTTACCAATGCCAGAAACCTAATGCAGGAGTTAGGTGTTCGCTATCAGGAAATTGCTATCAGCGACGCCTGTCTGAAACACTTTGAAGATATTGGCCATGACCCGGCAATCAAAGACGTCACTTATGAAAATGTACAAGCCAGGGAACGAACTCAAATTCTAATGGACATAGCCAATAAGCAAGACGGTCTTGTTATTGGAACGGGCGATTTATCGGAACTCGCTTTAGGCTGGTGCACGTATAATGGCGATCATATGAGTCACTATGGGGTCAATGCCGGCGTCCCTAAAACTCTGGTAAAATATCTCGTTTCATGGTATGCCGATACGACAGATAATCCGAAGATTCATCGTATTTTAAGGGATATCCTGGATACACCAATCAGCCCTGAATTGCTTCCGCCTGATATCACGGGCAAAATCGAGCAGAAAACGGAAGAATTGATCGGTTCGTACGACCTTCATGATTTCTTCTTGTATAACATGATGCGTTGGGGTTTCTCCCCCGCCAAAGTCTATTATCTCGCGTGTTCTGCGTTTAGCGGCGAATTCACCAATCAGGAAATCCTCAAATGGCTAAAGGTATTCTACCGCCGCTTCTTCTCTCAGCAGTTCAAACGATCTTGTCTTCCTGACGGTCCTAAGGTCGGTTCTATTTGCTTGTCGCCGCGAGGGGACTGGCGAATGCCCAGTGATGCCAACGCACAAATGTGGCTTAATGAACTCGACACACTCAACTAACCCCGTTGTATTAGTACTAGGCCTCTTTATGAAGTAATTTATGTTCATAGCGATTGGGATCACTGGATTGCGTCCTGTTCTTCCCTGCTTCCTTGGCTGCATAAAGTGCTTTATCGGCAATATCAATGTTTTCCGCCATAGAGGATCCCTCTTGGTAGAGGGTAACACCGGCACTCATCGTTACGGGTCGGTCGAAAAAGCTGTAGGCAAACTCATCCCGTATCCTATCCGCTTTAACACAAGCATCTTTCAGCGAACAGGCATGAAAGATGATTAAAAATTCTTCTCCGCCATACCGGCATATAAAGTCATTATTGCGGACATTGGCCTTTAAGGTACGGGCTAATGCCTTCAGGACCTTATCACCATAAATATGTCCTTTTTGGTCATTGATAATTTTAAAATTATCAATATCGAACAGGGCTATCGAAAATGGCTGCTTCGTTTTCTTAAAATCTTGCACTGCCTTATTATAATGCGTTTCCAGCAATAAGCGATTGGACAGTCCCGTCAAAGGATCTTCTGCAGCTTGCGCCTTTGCCTTAATATACCTGGACTGACTGGCGTTTAATAAAATAGTGATTTCATGAATAATCATAGCCCCGGCAACTAAAAGGAAAAGACGCAGGGCTATCGTCTGCCAAGAATAAGGTATTTGCATACATAAAGTCAAAGTAACCAGTATGGAAATGATACTTTCTGCTGTGGGTATAATTAATCCGCGCTGACTGCTTTTGGTTGTGTGCAATAAAATAAATAATAAATATGTCAAGAAGAGAATGTTTACTAATTCTGCATTGCCGGCCAAGAGCAGTGTATAAACAGGTATATCAGCAAAAAGTGTGAGTATTGATAACTTCTTTGACTGTTTATCTGTGCGGTAGAGGTTAATGGTAATAAACACACTGTAAAAAAGGGCAATCACACTGCTTATGGTAAAAAGCGCTGTCGGTCGGATTAACGTGCCAGACACTTGGCCAATAATGACAATAACAATCAATCCCCATCGGAGCAGAAGAAACTTCCGTTCGAGAGGTTGATAGCGCATTGAGTCCGACTTCCGTTCCAATTGACGTCACTCCATACCAGGCTGATTTTTTTCAAATACGTTACTATTATACCATGCTTTTTTGGAAATAAAAGTATATTTTCTAATAACCGTACGTGTTTCCAAGTATATGATAACACACTCATTGGAAATCTAGTATAATTAAGCAAAATACCCCTAGATTGTATTGTTGCCATGTACAATCATAGGGGTATTGCTTTGCGGGGTTATGCTGTTACGATGCGGCTTTCAGCTTGTAGTCCAAGCTTTTCGACGGCAGTCTCCCGCATTTTGTATTTCAGGATTTTTCCGGCGGCATTCATTGGGAATTCGTCCACAAAATCCACATAACGCGGTGTCTTCTGCTTCGCCATATGAGAACGGACATATTCCTTCAGTTCATCTTCTGTCATGAGTTCACCGGCCTTGAGGACAACACAGGCCATGATTTCCTCCCCGTATTGCTTGTCGGGAACACCAATGACTTGGACATCTTTGACTTTGGGATGCGTATAGATAAAGTCTTCAATTTCTTTCGGATAGATATTTTCTCCGCCGCGAATGATCATATCTTTGATCCGACCGGTTATCTTATAGTTACCGTTTTCATCCCGTCTCGCCAGATCACCGGTATGGAGCCATCCATCCGCATCGATGGCGGCTGCCGTAGCCTCAGGCATCTTATAGTACCCTTTCATGATATTATAGCCGCGTGCAACGAATTCGCCATCCACATTGTCCGGCAGGTCTTTACCTGTTTCAGGGTCTACAATTTTGCATTCAACGCCTGGAAAAGCACGGCCAACTGTGTTTACGCGAACCTCAATTGGGTCGTCAACACGGCTCATCGTACAACCTGGGGATGCTTCCGTCTGCCCAAAAACGATCGTGATCTCTTTCATATTCATTTTTTCGACCACGTCCTGCATTACTTTGATCGGACAAGGGCTGCCGGCCATAATTCCGGTACGCATATAGGAAAAATCTGTTTGAGCGAAATCTTCATGCTCCATCATCGCAATAAACATGGTTGGTACACCATGGAACGCAGTGATCTTTTCCTTATTGATACATTCCAGGGACTTAGCGGGTGAGAAAGCCGGAATCGGCGACATCGTCGTTCCATGTGTCATCGATGCCGTCATGGCTAATACCATTCCAAAGCAATGAAACATCGGAACATGGATCATCATGCGGTCGGCAGTCGACAAGTCCATACCATCACCAATCGTTTTGCCGTTATTGACGACATTATAGTGTGTCAGCATAACCCCTTTTGGAAAGCCGGTTGTTCCCGAAGTATACTGCATATTGCAGACATCGTGTGTACTCATAGAAAAAGCACGGCGGTAGACTTCCTCAACCGGTACCCTATCTGCCAAAGCAATGGCATCATCCCAAGTCAGACACCCATTCTGCTTAGATTCAACGGTTATAATGTTACGCAGTAAGGGGAGTCGCTTGCAATGGAGCGGTTTTCCTGCTTCGTGTGTTTTTAGCTCCGGACACAATTCATTGATGATACCGACATAATCAGAATCCTTAAATCCGTCGATCATCACCAGCGTATGAGTATCGGATTGACGCAGCAGATATTCCGCCTCATGGATTTTATAAGCCGTATTCACGGTGACCAAGACTGCTCCAATTTTTGTGGCTGCCCAGAAAGTGATATACCATTGGGGAACATTGGTTGCCCAGATAGAGACATGATCACCTTGTTTGACGCCCATTGCAATCAACGCCCGGGCAAAGGTATCCACATCATCACGGAACTCCGAGTACGTGCGTGTATAATCCAACGTCGTATAACGAAAAGCGTATTGGTCGGGAAATTCATCAACGACACGGTCAAGTACCTGTGGGAAGGTTAAATCAATCAGAGTATTCTTCTCCCAAATATACTTTCCGGTTTTCATATTATTATCATATAACCGACCTCTGGCCGTACTTTTATTCAAATATCTATTCATATAATTGGCAAAATTGGGGAAAACAACACCAGCATCATCAAGATCGTCTGCCCAACGTTTCACCCATTCCAGAGAGATAAAACCGTCATAATTGATGGATCTCAGTGCATTCATCATGTCATCGATCGGCAGATCACCTTCGCCCAACATGCGGTAACGGATTTTTCCGTCCTCAACAACAGAGTCTTTGATATGGACATATTTGATATAAGCGCCAAGGTTTTGGACGGTTCTGCCCGGTGCTTCACCGGCAAAACGATACGGATGATGCAAATCCCAAAGTGCCGCTACAGCATCACTGGCTGCGGCATGAAGTAAATTGCTGAGTCGGGCTGTATCGGCATAAACGCCATTGGTTTCCACAAGCAAAATGATACCTTTTTCTTCCGCAAGCGGGATAAGCCTTTTTAGAACATTTAAGACAACCGCATCATCAACTTCTCCTGTCGGCATGGGCTCTAAATCAGCAAGAATGCGAATATATCGTGTTCCTAATTTAGAGGCCAGCAGGATATACTCTTTTATTTCCTCATAGTTTTTCTCGGCATCCTCAGCAAATTTCAGACAGCACCCTGACGACAGGCAAGGGATCTTAAGCTTCAACTCTGCCAATTTCTTAACAGTGTGAGGAAGCTGGGCTTCTGTAAAGGGTTGGGCTTGAACAGCAAATATCTCATTACCCAAACCGCGGATTTCAATACCATCGAATCCAAAGTCTTTGGCCATTGAATAGATATCATTCCAGCTGAAATCGGGGCAACCAAGGGTGGAAAATGCGAGTTTCATTGACACTCCTCCTCAAATCAGGATCGTTTAAACGATCAAAATATTAATGTGTCTTAGCGTTTGCGCCTTCTTTAGCCTGATCCAATAACGAAAATAACATATTGAGGATGATAACTTTAAAGAAAGTTGACAGCAGGAAAATAATAAAAGCCTTCGTCTCTACTATTCTTCTAGAGACGAAAGCTTATCTTCCGTGTTACCACCCTATTTGGTATGAATCCATACCCACTCTGCGGCATTTTAACTATCAATGCCCTCTCCAATAACGGCGAGAATCCGGTCGTGCCTACTTGCTTATATGATCAGCCTGATCTTGCTTTCAGCTAAACTGCTCCGGGGCGAGTACACAACCTGCAATGCGTCCTGTTTTGCACCAACCAACAGTTCTCTAAAACGCTTTGGCAGCGTGGCATCCCTTCATTGCATTTTTGATTTATAACTAATTTCAAATAATATATACAATTTCTTTACCGTTGTCAAGAGTCAGTTTTGCTTATCAACCGTTAACCCGGCAAATTATTTTTAACTTTTGCGGTTCGACGGTGACCTTTAGCGGAAAGTCGAAACCCCTTTCTCCATCCATATCAGTACCGACGAAATCGTCACAATCAATCGTTAACTCTGCCGTTTGAAAATAATCCACATACGGACTATCCGCATGTTCGCCATTCAAAACTTTGATGACAAGCGGAAGCAGTTCCAAAGCCGGACATGATTTAAAAACATACACGTCCAGTAGTCCATCATTCATTGAGGCCAGCGGTGCAATCTTTTTAAATCCGCCTGCTGATTTCCCGTTCATAATCAAAATAAAATACACGTCTTCATCGGAGTTGATTTCTTTACTTCTGATTTTGACACTGACTGGCCGCATTTTGGATAATTCTTCGACACCTTTAAAATAATAAGCAAGAACGCCAAAACTCCGCTTAATAGCTACCGGGGTCTTTTGGCTGACATCAATAAGAAAACCAAGGCTGGCAACGTTTAAAAAATAATGGCCGTTGGCAACACCAATATCACACCCGGTACAATTATCTTGAAGAAGGATATCTGTCATTTCATCGATTTTATCCGTAAAATTAAAGTAATAAGCAAAGTCATTGGCCGTACCAACAGGATAGACTCCAATCGGAACGTCACTGTTATGCTTGATAAGTAGATTAATGACCTGATGAATTGTGCCGTCACCACCGGCGATCCATATTTTTCTGAAGCTGTTGATATCAATTGTTGCTATCATATTTTCTAAAGCTTCAGGCGAATCAATCCGATACAGCGTCAAGCAGAACCCTTTATTTTGTACTTTCTCCAGTATGTTATCCAGATGGTTTTTAAAAGACCCATTTCCGGCAAAAGGATTATAAATCAATAATATTTTCATTGTCTGCCCCTTATATTTTTCAAGTCTGTCTATATATTAAGACAAAATGTACTTTTTTTCCAGCTGTAATTGTTCTGATTCATTTGTAATTTCACATATTTATATATTCATCGCGACATGATGTAAAAAAGAAGGTTTATAGTGGACATTTTCTATAATTAATAGTTACATTAATACAGACGAAAATTAATACCGCATTCTTCGGAATACAGGAGGCAATTATTTATGGATCCGATCGCTTTTCAAGCAGGCCCGTTTACTGTCCGCTGGTATGGCGTTATCATCGCTTTGGCGTTTGCCGTTGGGTTAATTATCGCCTACTATCATACTGAACGCCGAAAGGTGGACCCAGATAAATTTATTAATCTGATCATCATTCTTATTCCTTCCGCATTAATAGGAGCCCGTTTGTATTATGTCCTCTTCAATTTGGATTATTATACTGTGTATCCGTTGGAAATAGTCACTGTATGGCATGGTGGATTAGCTATTCATGGCGGTATTATCGGAGGAATTTTAGCCACCGTGTTTTATCTCCGAAGGGAAACCGCCTTAAGATTTTGGGCTGTCGCCGATGTCATTGCGCCAAGCCTTATCCTCGGACAGGCTATAGGACGATGGGGCAATTTTTTTAATCAGGAAGTACATGGCGGCCCTGTTTCAGAATCCTTTATCAGTAAATTTCCGGCTTTCATCCAACACGGCATGTATATCGATGGTCAATATTATCATCCGACCTTCTTATATGAGTCTATTTGGAACTTCCTGGTCTTTCTATTTTTATTTCGGTTGATTCGAAAAAAAGCCCTCCAGGACGGCATTGTTTTTTTAGCCTACTTAGCATTGTATTCCTGCGGGCGTTTCGTTATCGAAGGCATGCGGACCGACAGTTTGATGCTAGGCCCTTTAAGGATGGCACAGGTAATCAGCCTGGCTGCAATCATCTTTGCAGCTATCTTCCTATTCCAGAAATTAAAGAACAGGAAATTAGATGGTCGCTTATGATATAATTATAGATGAAAACTTAACCATGAATGTGAGGTGGCTGTTTTGGTATTTTTCACGATTTCCAGACAGACGGGCAGCTTGGGTAAAGAAATATCTAAACTCCTTGCAAGCAAACTCCACCTTCCGTTAATAACCCGGGATATGGTTATTAATGAGTGGATGCCGGAAATAGCCAATAAACATGAACAACATATGTTAAATGAAAGTCCTGGATTCTATTTGAATCAGTCTGCACAAGGTATAACCTTTGCTGCTCACATCGAAAATAAACTACGTGATTACGTCTCAAAACAGCCGGCTATCATTTTTGGGCTTGGATCTCAAATAATTTTTTGCGAACACCCCGAGGCTATCAATGTTCGCATCATCGCTTCAAATCAGGTACGAATAAATCGGGTGATGCAGAATCATCGTCTTGATCAGCCCAGCGCGGAACGTTTTCTTGAATTGACCGACCGCAAACACAAGCGTTATATTTCAACAATTTACCAAGTGGATTGGGCAGATCCGACACTCTACCACCTTACTTTAAACACGGATAATCTGAGTATTGAGGATAGTGCCGCCCTCCTTGAAAATTTATATCATAATAAAAAGTGCCAAATTCCTTTATCTGACCCACCTACTAATGAAACAGGAAAGAAGCAGCTAATATTTAAACATCAATCCGAGGAAGAATTCTCCAGAATATTGGATATGTATCATCTTGAATGGGAGTATGAGCCGCGTACGTTTCCAGTAAAATGGGACGAGGAAGGTAATGTCACGATGGCTTTTTCTCCTGACTTTTATTTACCGAAATTTAATACGTTTATTGAACTAACCACAATGAACCAAAAGTACGCCTCAGAAAAGAAAAAAAAGGTAGAACTTCTTAAAAAGATCTATCCCGGTACAAATATCAATATTGTATTCAAAAATGACTTTTACAGTTTGTTGGAAAGATTCGGGATAAAATAATCAAGAAAGGTATTCTTTTGATGAACTCACCGGCTATTGGTTCGATTATGTTTTCTGCAGAGAAAATACAACAAAAAATTGCTGAAACCGGGGCACAAATAACTGACGCCTATCAGGGGCTGGAATTAGTCGTTATTAGTGTCCTGAAGGGATCTTTATATTTTCTTGCCGATTTAACCCGGCATATCAATCTCCCTCTAAGCATTGATTTTCTTTCGATTAAGGCTTTTCCGGATGAGACACGCAAAACTGGTATTGTACGCTTCACTAAAGATCTCGATATTTCAATTACGGATAAACACGTTCTATTAGTGGAAGATGTCGTCGGAACCGGCCTGACCCTGGCTTATATTTGTCAACACCTTGAGGCAGCTAAACCCGCAAGTCTCAAGATTTGTACTTTGTTTGACGATCCATCGGATCGGCTGCTGGCCATCAATGTCGATTACCGCTGTTTTATAATGCCCAACCAGTTTGTCGTTGGATATGGGCTGGATTATCAGGAAAAATACCGTAATCTACCCTATATCGCTGCTTTTGACCGCGAGAAAATGACTTAACAAGTCACTCGTTTTAAAATGTTTTCTGCCTGAAGTCTCGCGCAGGAATGCAGGCAGAAAAGCTGCACCGACGCACTAAAAGTTAACGATGCAAAAATGATGAAGTGCACCTCCAAATGACAGAGAGTTTTTCAACATTTGGAATGCACTTCACTTTTTGACATCGTTCTGTTGGCTGAGTTGTGTTTCAGTCGGTCCCAGCGCTAAACGCTTATTTTGCGAGCATATCCGCGAGATCTTTTTCGGGTGTAGAAATCAGTTTAATATTAAATTTCTCTACAAGCACGTTCAACACCGTGGGTGAGAAGAATGCCGGCGCGGAGGGCCCGATATAGATATTTTTGATCCCGAGGGCAAGGAGCGTCAGCAGGATGCAAACTGCCTTTTGTTCGTACCAAGATAATACGAGAGTTAACGGCAGGTCATTAACACCGCACTCAAAAGCTCCCGCTAAAGCAACCGCTACCTGAATTGCTGAGTAAGCATCGTTGCATTGACCCATATCCATCAACCGCGGTAGTCCGCCGATTTCACCGATATTCAGATCATTGAAACGATATTTGCCACAGGCCAGTGTCAGTACAACCGTATCTTGAGGGGTTTGTTTCACAAAATCGGTATAATAGTTTCTTCCCGGTTTTGCTCCGTCGCAGCCGCCAACCAAAAAGAAATGTTTAATCGCACCTGCTTTGACTGCATTGATAATGGTTTCGGCAACGCCAAGCACCGTATTGCGGGCAAATCCTGTCATCAGCTCATTACCGCCGTTGATTCCTGTAAAATGCTGATCTTCACTATAACCA
The DNA here is from genome assembly GCF_024972775.1 of Dehalobacter sp. DCM. Classification (NCBI taxonomy): domain Bacteria; kingdom Bacillati; phylum Bacillota; class Clostridia; order Eubacteriales; family Desulfitobacteriaceae; genus Dehalobacter; species Dehalobacter sp. DCM. The sequence goes on from NZ_CP092282.1 coordinate 2,799,180, forward strand.
CCCAGTTCAAGGGCTTGCTTGATCATCGGAGAGAAGTCTTTGACCGAAGCTTCCGGTATATGCTTCATCTCGGGATAACCAACTATAGACGTGGTGTAGACACGATCAGCATAGCTGGCTTTGGGCGGCATCAAACAGTTTGTTGTAAAGAAAATCGGGGCAGGAATAGTGTCAAATTCTTTTTGCTGGTTCTGCCAAGCCGTACCGAAATTGCCCTTTAAGTGAGGATATTTTTTAAGTTCCGGATAAGCGTGAGCCGGAAGCATCTCTCCGTGCGTATAGATATTGATGCCTTTTCCTTCTGTCTGCTCCAGAAGTTGCTTTAAATCAAGCAGATCGTGTCCGGTGATGACGATAAAAGGTCCTTTTTCAACTGTTTTTGTGACCTTTGTTGGCACAGGGTGTCCGTAAGCGGACGTATTGGCCTCATCGAGCAGTGCCATACACGCCAAATTAATCTTGCCGAATTCCATTAACAAATCCAGCCACTCATCGACAGAATGATCGTCGCCGACGGCTTTCATTCCCTTGTAGAACCATTCCGTCACTTGGGGATCATTTTTACCGAGTACATGTGCATGCCAGGCATAAGCGGCCATTCCTCGCAGACCTAACAGCAACGTCGAGCGGAGTGAAACAACATCCGGATCACCGGAAAATATAGCATCTGCCGGGTAATCCTGTGCGCCGCCAAGTTTTTCTTTTTCAGATGTAATTTTTGCTTTGAGTCCATCAATAGCCACAGGATCAAAACTCACGTTGGTAATTGTGGCAAACAATCCTTGCATCATTAATGCGTCTGCTTCGGGACCCGCTTTTTTGCCGGATACAGCCCTTGCCAGACCAATCAATGCTCCGGTGAGTTCGTCTTGCTTGTTGGCGATTTCCGGTTTTTTGCCGCAAACACCTGAAACTGTGCAGCCCTTGCCGCCTGCGGTTTGTTCACATTGGAAACAGAACATCTGTGACATACGAATTTACCCCCTCGTGTAAAATATTATTTGATTAAACTTTTCAAATAAGCTACACGTTGATCATACTGGAAAAAGCACCATAAATCGGTATCCTATGTTACAAAAATTCGTATTCAATATCACAGCAAATAAAATACCGTCAGCGCTGAAGGTGACGGTATTCTTATACTATCCAATTTTTACGACCAATACAGGACAATCTGCGTCAGCTATCACACGTTGCGTCACACTTCCTGCAACTGCGCCAGCCAGGGGGCCGTGCCCTCTGGTCCCCATAATGACAAGGTCAAAATCTCGCCTTATTTCATTAAGGATCTCCTCTGCGGGATAACCGGTAACAATCTTCTTAATTATATCAATATTTTCCGGTGACACTCCCCACAAAGTCATTTCCATCACTTTATTACCGATCTCTTTAATCTGTTCATCTGTTAGCTGATGCCAAAATGAACTGAGGTCGCTGCCCAAATAAGGGATCGGCTCAGTGATGACATGGAGAAGTTCGATTTCGGAATTAAATTTCTTTGCTAATTCTACAGCCATCTTTAAAGCCTCACGTGAATATTCTGAACCATCGGTAGCAACTAAGATCCTTGTAAACATACTTTCATACCCCTCTCATGAATCAATTTAAGCGTTCTTTACTGGCATATACCTATATAAAACAGGCTATATATGTCGTGAAAAACAAATGGGCTCCAACGAACCTTTATCAACAAATCCCCTCGCGTAGCCTTCTACTTCAGTTTCTTCTTACAATCACTTATAAGACCTTTATCTTTTGCGTTCATCTACTCATTATCTATCTTCCGTGGCTTCATATCAGTCCATACTCCACAGTGACTTTTCGGGTCTCTGTTTTTCTTTCTTCCATGAAGCAAGGTTCGATAGACTTTTTTCTTTGAACCTTCAGATATCGTGAATTTTTTATTCACCGGTACTCATAATTGACCGTAATGTCTGTTTCCGTTTTCGGCTCTTAAGGCTCTCCGTTTTAGGTATTCCTTGGAGCTTATGTTAAGTTTATTAGGTTAGAGCGCAGAAGTCAAAACTCAAAAACGGTTATTATTACACGCTAGGCTCTCAATCCAGAATATTTCGAATATTTACTCATAATTTCTCTTGCTTTCATTTTATTCGAAAAAATAGGATGTTTTTCCTCAGTGAATCGCTCCAAGAACCTCACATAATTTTTCTCCAAACTGCAAGGCGCTGTTCGGAGAATCCGCCGTAATAATATTTCCGTCTTGAGCAACTCCCGGTCCGGAATAAGACGCACCCTTGTTTTGAATTGTATTAATTTCAGATTCGAAAACGGTTGCCTTACGGCCATTTAATAACCCTGCGTTCGCTAAAATAACCGGGGCTATACAAATTGCGGCAGTAATCTTACCATCTATAACCATTTTCATTGCCAGCTTTAATGCATCCGGATCCTGAAAATATACTTCGCTTCCACCCCCTCCGACAAAAATCACCGCATCATAATCTACTGCGACAGCGTCTTTCAATAATAAATCTGCGTTGACACATCCTCCGAGTGTACCATGACATAGTCCAAGTTTATTACTGGCTACAGAAATTTCGTGTCCGCATTTTTCCAAAGCTTCTCTTGGATAAAACAATTCCTCGTCCCTGAATTGCTGCGGAGCAACAACAAACAATACCTTTGCCATTTGCCTACCTCCTTATTGTTAATCGTATTCAATTTGCTGCAATAATACAGAAGCATTCATCAATAGAGTTAAACAGTTTGTAATACTTCTCTTCCGTCTTGCGTCGCACTTCCTCAGCTTTCATTCTGTCCGTGATTATCTCGTTATGATGTAACACCACTGGCAAAATTACCTTGTTCATCCTTCATCATATGGATATGGACATCGGTCTTTTTTTGCTGTCCAACCGAAAAGGTTTTCTGCCATCGTATTCCAATATTAAATGACCGCCACGACTATCAACGCCAAAAATCACATCGTGTACACTTTCCAGTAAACCAGCCTGGAAAGCGAGGTCTATCTCATTTATTTATAATAATACAATTATTTAGCAAATTAAGCTAGACAAGTCCCTTTGATGACAAATAAAAAAACAGCTCCAACGAACCTTTATCAACGTATGCCTGGCTTTACCTGCCAACTTTCGTTTCCCATTATCCATTTTCCTATATGGTCTTCGTCATTAGAAATTGGGTTACTCATCTTCTGCTTCAGCCTAACTTCATTTCAGAATTTGTTTCTTAGAGATTGTTACATCCCGTGGAAGCAAACCGTTATTTCCGTCGATACCGTTGCAGACTATTTTCTTCAAATTTCCAAGATATAGTGAACGCTGTTCACTGACCTTATGATCCTATGGCAATGTTCGTTTCCGTCTTCCGGCTCTGCTAGGTTTCCGTCTTGGGCATTCCTTGGAGCTTACTATTATCATACCGAAGTGACCGTTATTGGTCAATCAACAAATACACGCATTTGAGGCATTCATTTCGCAATTTAATGAATTTTCAGTAAATATTTTTAGTTTTTCTTAGATTTTCTTTTTATTTATCCATTATAATATGACCTATACGATAATATCAGCCAAAAATCAAATGAAAGAATTCGCTAAACCAATGATAAAACCAATCAAAGCCCCTAAATTAACAATGGCCCGCAGTTCATTTTTCATAACAGATAAAACGAGCTTTTCAATTTCCAGGACATCCATGCCCTTCACTTTCGCCTCGACAACACCGGCAAGGTCGAACTGTTGAATAAATTCACCCAGTTTATTCCGGACGAATCCCACATATACCTTTTCGATTGTTCCTTTTAAGAGATCTTGAGAGATACCGGTCTGCTTCATTAAGCTTCCAATAGGCTGATTCCCGATACTTGCTAATTCATCACTCACAATCGTACGAATCATTTGACTGCCATTGGCATTAATAAATGTTTCTACATGTTCACCAATGGGTGTCGTCAGTGCTCCAATCAATTTATCATTTACCATGACAGCAAGCATTGTCCCTTGTGTTTTTTGGCGAATGATTTGTCCTACTTCTTGGGCAATGACATTACCAACGTTCAAACGCAGAAGGCTTGACTTGATCCTTTCACTGATCATTAATTCAATCTGGTCTTTAATCTGATTGTAGCTCGGTGCAAGTTTCTCCTGATCATCGGTTTCGGAAAGGAGGCTGGCAGAAAATATCTTGTTTATGGTATGGTTGTGGTCTTCGGTATATAAGGTTCTGCAGATCTCTTCACCGACTGTCTGTGTGATGGCATCGGACATAAACAGCGCGGTTACATCCTTATTGGTCAGAAGATTATTTCCGACAGCATTGCCTAATGCTTTAGCTAGCTGCTCTTTTCTTTTTGGGAAAATGCCCGGTGTAAACGGAAGGGTCCACGCACCAACTTTGATGGGTTTCAAAGGCCGAAATAACATTTTTACTGCAATGTAGTTTGTGATATATCCGATGACCGCCCCTATCACGGGTCCTGAGGCTATTGACATAACCGTTGTCCAGTCCATTATTAATTCTCCCCTGAAAATTATTTGCATGCAAATTTGCCATAATTGCACACATCATTATACCACAACTCATTATATAAAAATGTTCGTAATCAATAAATAACACTGTTGAAAATCTCAAGTACTTTCGATATATACGGTATACAAATGTAAGATTGATTATTGATTGAAACCACGATTATTACAGATACGGAGGTAATTAATAATGCAACTCAACCCCCAAAGTGATGAAGAATTACTGGAATACTATGCCCTCGTTCTTTCCAATCTAAGAGAAATTGTTGACGAAGATATTCAGATCATCATCACCAACAGAACACATACCACGCATTATTTTCCGGGTTATAAACTATCTATTGATGGAAACTTGTTAATTGGACAAGACTTAGCAAAGGGCAATAATAACGAATATAAAGCCATGCAATCCGGTAAAATTTTGAAATACACTATTGGCAAAGAAGTTTTCGGCTTTCCTTTTACCGGAATCGATTACCCCATCCGTAACTTAAAGGGGGAGATTATCGGGTGTATCGGTGTTGGTAAAAGTCTGGAGAAAGACTATCAAATTGAAGAAATTTCCCATGGCTTAGCTTCGACGCTGGAACAAGTTAACGCCGGTATCCAGGAGATTGCCTCCGGATCTCAAGGATTATCATTTACAATTGATAGTGTTATATCTTCTGCTAACGAAACTCACGGTCAAATCAAGGAAATCAATAAAGTGATTCAGGCAATTACCGACATTTCCGCGCATTCAAATTTATTGGGACTCAATGCGGCCATTGAAGCGGCGAGAGCCGGCGAACAAGGCAGAGGATTTGCTGTTGTTGCCGATGAAATGCGTAAACTGGCAGCTCAAAGTAAGGATTCCGCAAAAATGGTAACAGATATCTTAACAAACATGAAAGATTCTATTGAAACCATTATTTCTGAAATAAATAAAGTCGGTAACATAGCTCAAAACCAAGCAGCTGCAACGGAAGAAATAACCGCTTCTATTCAGGAAGTCAGCCAGACTTCGCAAAATTTAGCGAATATGGCCTCGATTTATGAGGAAATGAATGTATAATAGGCGTTAGTTATGATCACCGTGTATCTGTTTGCATCGTATTACCCTTGACCATACGGGTGCTGTCCCGTCGCCGGATAAGACGGTAATTACTACCTTCATTCCTTTTGGGGGATAATCCGGCCACGGCGTGTGACCATCCGTTATGACAATTCCCACTTGAGGCAAAGGGCGAAGCTTAGAAGCAGCATCCAATCCGGTCCTCATATCTGTTCCACCACCTCCGGCCAGTTTGACTTGCTCTGCTCGAAAAATCTTACGGCAACAGGCGACGGCTGTGTCTACGGCGAGAACGTAAACCCCATCCCGATTTCCGAGGCTCCTGAGTATGCCCGATATTTCAGCAAGTGCTTGAGCAATCATCGTATCGGATATACTTGAACTTGTATCGACAATAACAGCAATACCAGGTATAGGACTCCGCATGGAGGGAAATATAATTTCCCTGTTTCCGGCGGGTCCTTGTCGTCTTGACGGTCGTCGATAGGAATAATCGGATGCTCCAGCCGTATCTGCGACTGCATAACGAATAGCTGCGGCCAGCTGTTTTTGCCAATTTACTTTCGGATTTAGCTTTTCTTCCGACCATCGGACTAAATGTCCGGGGACCCGTCCCCGGGCTTTTTTATGTTCCTTTATTTGCCTGGCGACATCCCGTAGAATCAACTCCCCCTCAGTCTGACTGATACCCGGTAAAGACTCTTTGCCAGGCGGACCATCCTCCCAAGGCGCCTTCTGACCGGTCGCACACGAACCGCATCGTCCAGAGCCCGGCCTTGGTGTTTCCTTTTCATCCTGCGTCCCGCCAGTACTTTCATCGCCATGCGTCGATACGGATTGGTTATCGTCACTTTTTTTTGGTCCTGATTTCCGGTCACCCTTATTATCTTGATTGTCGCCGCCGCATTGACTTTGCTTACATTTTTCAGTACAACTGTCTCGTTCTGCTTTAGCTTGACCATTACTTGGAGATACTTCTTTGCTGCCTTGACCGGCTCCTTGGCCATTATTTTTTTCAGAAGTATCCTGTTCAACTCCGGATGCGTTTTTGTCATCTTTTTGCTGCATATTGTTAACTAAAGCCGCATAATACTCTTCGGCTAAAAGGTTGTCCGGCTGCCCGATTGATTGTGGGGTAATAGGCTCTAAGGGCAGTTTGACCCTTTCCCGAAGTAAATCGTCGTTTATTTCAGCATCAGCTGCCATATTATTAAAACGAGGATAAAAGTCCTTCATGCGGAGAGCATGCTGTCTCAGAAGATGGCAAAGTTCATGATACATAACACCTTCTGTTTCTTCTACCGACCAACGGCATAAGACCGCAGGGTCGTAATAGAGTCGCCAATACATATCGACTGCCAGTGTTTCCAGTCCGGGTTTAACTACCGGTTGGAGTGCCCAGGCTGCGGAAGCTAAATACGGACGCTCCTTAGCTAATCGGATGCGTGCCGCTTGCAGCTCTTGTGGGAGTGTCATACCAACAACACCTCCAAGCATTTCATTGCCTCAATTGTCTCTACAAGCCCGGAACTTTTTCCGGCTTCATAAGCATCACTTCCCAGGCTGCAATTTTTTGTGGTTAAGGCTTGGTGCTTTTCTCTCTGGTCAATTATTTGCTGTGGAAGCCCAGCCAGCTGAATTTTTCCCGGCCACATGGGGTGTTGGGGAAAGCAATAGGTATAACGAAAATTGCGGTATTTCGGCAGAAAAACGGGTGGATACTTTTCAATAATCTTCGTTAAAATGGGTGCTGCATCTTCTGCAAAAATTGAAAAGTTCATTACATTCCCTTGTGTAATCGCTATGAAGGAAGAACAATAGGTATTCAATCCATCATCGCTAATCAGTCGGTATTCTTCTGAGGAGATTTTATGGGATATGACTTCGACACGCCACCTGTTTTGCCGATGGGCATGCAGTGACTCCAACTTTTCGACCCATCCATCATTAAGTACTATCTTAAGAACACTATAGATAAGATATGCGGGTAGCATCGTATAGTTATAATTATATAGATCCAGTTTCGGTTTATCCGAATCCTCCATACCCACTAATATTCTGCCAAATTGCATATACTGTGTGGCGTGATCTACCCATGGGAGTTGTTGATAGTTATAGAGGGGATTCACATTAATCCTCCTTTTTGCAACAGAGGAACAAATGCCTGTAATTCCCTTATCGGTAACGGAAGTTCCGGTTTCCGCGCTGCCGCTAATTTTTTTGCAGCCGATGCAGCAATGTCTTTTTTTCCTTGTTCAGCTGCCTGTGCAAGAACGCACCATGCAGCAGACCAACGTTCCTCAGTTAATTTAACGACCGCTGCCGCTATGACCGCGCTTAAAATAGCTAAAGCGACATCGCCTCTCTCCGGCAGCTGTAGTTGTGAGGGATTCGCTAATATTTCTTCCGGATCTGGAAGATTCAATTCTTTGACCCATGCCAAAAATTCAAGACAAGCACCTTCTCCGACACAACCTGCTAACAGCGATGCAGTCACATCCTCCCCTGCCTGTGCTGCTTCTGATGCGGCTAATAATCTGGCTGCCATTGTCCAGGATCGGGGTGATGGCCATGCTTTTCCGGCTTGTTCCTCATTGACCGGAACCTGCAATAAAAGATTAGGACGATGACGGATAAACGCGGCAATAAGTGTTTGTTTTTCTGCTATGGATTTTTCCCAGCTTTCCGGAAGGTGCAACAGTCCTGTAACAGCCCATTCTCCGACCATTCCATCGATCCAGTGTTGTGTATCCAGTGACCAAGGTAAATGGCAAAAACGATTGGCTAACGGTGCGGTGAGATCCCATCCTCCAGCCGCCTGCTCCGGCGGATTTGCCGAGGCAACAACGGAAATATCGGACGGTAAAGTTAAATCACCGACAACGCGCTCGAGTACAACCCTTAATAATCCAGCTTGAACAGCAGGGGGAGCCGTTGATATCTCATCCAGAAAGAGTATTCCCTTTTTGGCATGACACAAACGAGTTGCCCATACAGGGGGCTCCATGACGACGCCCCCCTCCCGTATGACCGGCAGTCCGGAAAAATCTGCCGGCTCACGGATCGACGCAATTACCACTTCAAGATGCAGACCCATTTCATTTGCCAGTGCTGTGATCGTAGCTGTTTTTCCCACTCCGGGGGGTCCCCAGATCAGTGTCGGTACTTTCGCTTGAACAGCGATCGATAAAGCAGAAATTGTCGACATTATACTATCCCTCCATAGTGTGAAACAGAAAATGAGATTCACCTGTTCACACAATATATCCCAAAGGTATTTTTTCCATAATTTTCAAATAATATAATCAAATTAACCGAAACGATTGGTATATATTCAGCGCTCATGGAACTTCGATGTAAAGATCGAAAAAAGCCATTATTTTTACTGCTGTTGATAGAAAGCACTAATTATTCGACTATTCTCAGAATGTCAAATGATCAGACTGCTTATTGAAAATCTATTTTCTGAATGAATCGCCTTTAAAATTCACCATGGTGGAATTTTTTATCATCAGGTTGACACACTCCGTCATGCGTTTTAATGTGAAAATAGCTTATATTGAATTATCAGGAGAATTTCAGGACAAGAATATCATCGCATTAGTGAAATATTTCATAAACTGAATTGACGTACACAATAAATAAAAAAATAAGTCCAAATAACAGCTTACCCTAGATCATACAACTTTCATGAAGCGATTGATCGTCGGTTATCACGGGAACAACTCGCATAATTAAAGGCTATTCTCTTACACCGGGTGAGAGGAAATAACTGTATCGAGACAGGAGGGGTTGTTTTTTCATGTAAATGATCAGTTCAATATTACAAAATAAAGGAGGATAAGTTATGGAGATCGATGCAATTACTTTGTACGTTAACAAAACGAAGTACGAATTTTCCATCGGAAACAGATTCGGCCAAATCCCAGGCAGTGAAACGTTAACCCAGACACTGCGTGAACGTCTGGGTTTGACTGGCACAAAAAAATCCTGCGAAGAAGGTGCCTGTGGTTGTTGCACCGTCATTATGGATGGTGACGCAGTGGCTTCATGTATGCTGCTGACTGTTGATTGTGACGGTCGGCAGATCACCACAATCGAAGGATTACAAAATCCACAAACCGGCGAGCTGGACCCGTTACAACAAGCATTTATCGATGAATACGCCTTCCAATGTGGTTATTGCACTCCTGGCATCATCATGGCCTCGAAAGCGCTATTGGATAAGAACCCTCACCCTTCCGATGAGGAGATACGCGATGCGCTTGCCGGAAATTTCTGCCGCTGCATCAGCCAATACCACGTTTTTAACGCGATCGCAAAGATGATCAGGAAAGAAGGTGTTAGCTAATGGCTAAACGCGAGCCGCTCTTAAACGGGATGAATAATCCGATACCGGATGAACCCAACTATAAAATCAGGAGAAAAAACTTCCCTACCAACTTGCAGCCGAAGGATTATCGCTACGTTGGTAAAAGCTGGCCCAGAAAAGATGCCAAAGATATTGTGACCGGTAAGGCTACTTTCTTGGATGACTTCTCTGTTGCCGGCATGATTATTGGTAAATCGTTGAAAAGTCCGCATTCCCACGCCATTATCAAATCCATCGACGTCGAAGACGCGCGAGCGTTACCCGGCATCTATGCCGTTCTGACCTACAAGGATATAGAGAAGTTCAATCCGATGCTTGGTTGGCCAAGGCAGAAACCATTGATGGACAAACACCTGCGCTATGTGGGTGACACCGTGGCTTTAATCGCCGGTGATAATGCGGAAATCATTAGAGAAGCTATGGAACTGATCAAGGTTGATTATGACGTACTGGACGCTGTCTATGATGGTTTATCTGCCATAAAAGACGGTGCCCCGCAGCTGTATGATGATTTCAAACAGAATATAGTACCCGGTGGCTATCGTCCCATGCAGGAGTATGGCGACTTTTGGCATCTGGTCAGAGGCGATATAGAAAAAGGTTTTGAAGAATGTGACTACATCGCGGAGGATACCGTTTCTTTCAGCTCCATGTGTGCCCCCTCTGCACCTGAACCTCCTGGAACTATCGTTCGTTGGGAAGGTGACCTGAATTTCACCGTTTGGGGTACAGCCCAAAGCTCCTTTATTCTAAAACTTGTCAATGAATCCGTCATTCTTGGCAGCAAAATCAAAGCTTTGACATTTAACGTTGGCGGCAGTTATGGAAACAAGCAGTCCCTCACCCTGGAAGTTGTTGCCGGTGCACTATTATCGATGGCCTGTAATAAGCCGGTCAAGTTTTTTGAGACAAAAATCGAACAGATGATCAACCATGAGACCCGTCTCGGCAGTCAGGTCCACGCCAAGATCGGCATGGATAAAGACGGGATCGTCCGCGCTGTCAAAGCGGACTGGACCGTTGATACCGGCGCGTTCTGCAACTCGACCCAGGGGCAGGTCGGCGTCGGTATCGGTGAAACTCAGCTGGTCATGGCGAAATGCCAAAACTGGGATCTGGATACCAATATCGTGGTTACCAATAAACAACCAGCAGGTATCGTTCGGGGTTACGGCGGGCAAGAATTGAATAGTTGTCTGTCCCTGCTTATCAGCCGTACTATGGAAGCCGGCAATTTTGATCCGGTCGACGTCTTCAAAAAGAATTACGTCAGCGACGGGGATTGCTACATATGGCGCGATGGTCTGCCATGGCGTGCTCATACTGTGGATTATACCCATTTCATCGAAGCTGCAGCTGAAAGATTCCATTGGAAGGATAAATGGAAAGGTTGGGGTGTTCCTACCTGGACCTCTGAGGACGGCCGATATGTGCGCGGCGTCGGCTGCTCCCTTATCGGTAACGCGGACGTTGGTGAAGACTGTAATGAAGTCTACGTCCGAATAACCCCTGGGATCTTCGATGACGAATTTCGTGTGACTGTTCATGCTGACATCACGGAAATAGGCAACGGCGAACGCAGTAATGTCCTGAAGGAAGTCGCTGAAATGCTGAATTGTCCATATGAATGTGTCAGCATTGTACCCTCCGGCAGTGAATATAGCCCCACCGGCATTTCCCTGGGCGGTTCCCGCGGAACCATCACGTTTGGCCATTCTATTTGCAATGCCTGCGAAGATGTCAAACAACAAATTTTTAAATTGGCGGAAGTCCCGTTGGGTATCAGCGCAGACTCTATGGAACTTCATGATTTTCATATTGTAACCCATGCTATTCCCGGCTTAAAACTTCCGCTTAAATCCCTGCTTAATCGGAGAATGACCTTCACCGGCTACGGCAAGCATGTCGAGAACTTCTCTACCCCAAGCTGCGTGATGGTCTTTGTTGAAGTCGAAGTCGATAAAGAAACCGGGAAAGCGGATGTTGTCAATATTTTGGGCTCCACCGACTGCGGCCAGATCATTGACCCGGCTACACTCGAGATGCAGGCTCAAAGCGCTATCGGCTGTGCATGTCTCGACACCGCTTTCTTCGAGGAACATATTATTGATAAAGCAACAGGACGTCCCATGACCTATAACATGCTGGAATACAAATGGCGCCCCTTTAATCAATTCCCAAAATTCGATACCTTTTTCATGGAATCACAATTTGATACGTTCCAATTCCATGCGCTTGGTACAGGCGAAATTGCCGGAGCTCCCGCCGCCAGTGCGGCGATGACCGCCATCTCCAATGCACTCGGTGTCAAGGTTGCACAATACCCGGCTACCCCAAATGTTATTCTCAACGCCTTGGGCAAACTGTAAGAGGGGGAATATCAATGAAAAGATTTAATTATACCAGAGCCGAAAGCTTCCAAGAGGCCAGCGAACGGGTGAAAATATCAGAAAAAACAGTCGTCATGGCGGGTGGAACTGATTTATTATGCCAGTTAAAGGATGAAATCCTAACGTCATACCCTGAAGAAGTCGTTGATTTGAAGCATGTACCAGATAGTGCCGTAATAACCGTAAATGACGGCATGATGACGATCGGCGCGATGACGAAGCTCAAAACCATCGTGGAATCGGATGAGATCCAAAAGGAATTTCCTATCCTGAAAGAGGCGGCTCACAGCGTCGCTACCCCTCTAATCCGTAATATCGGTACCATTGGCGGCAACATCTGTCAGGATGTCCGCTGCTGGTTCTACCGCTATCCGCATGAAGCCGGCAACCGGCTTGTCTGCCGCCGCAAGGGCGGTGAAACCTGCTACGCTCTGCAAGGGGACAACCGCTATCATTCTATATTTGGCGGTATGAAATGCGGCTCGACACCGTGTTCGCAACGCTGCCCCGCCTCTACGGATATCCCGGGGTATATGGAACAGTTCCGGCTTGGCAACGTCCCCGGCGCTGTTCAGATCATCATGAGCGTAAACCCGATACCCTGTATCACCAGCCGCGTCTGTGCGCACTTCTGCCAGGAAGAGTGCAGTCACTCCTCGGTTGGTGACAGTGTGGCTATCCGCAATGTGGAACGTTTCGTTGGTGACTATGCACTGGATCATAAAAATCTGTTCTATAGGGCACCCATCCTGGAAACAGGCAAGAAAGTCGCTGTCATCGGTTCCGGTCCGGCTGGTCTCTCCGCGGCGTATTATCTCCGTAAGGCAGGCAACGCCGTTACCGTCTACGACAGTAAAGAAGAACCCGGCGGCATGCTGATGTATGCAATCCCAGATTACCGGCTGCCCAAGGCCATTGTCCGTAAACTCGTTGCTGCCCTGAAAGACATGGGTATTCAATTTGTCTGCAATACAAAAATTGGGGAGAGCGTTAAACCCGGCGACCTGGAAAGAGATTTCGACAGTGTCTACTACGCCACCGGCACTTGGAAACGTCCGGTACTGGGATTAGCCGGCGAAGAACTTACCGTCTTCGGTCTGGACTTCCTCGTCGAAGTCCATAAATGGATGGGCGGTAAAGTCGGTCAAGAAGTGCTTGTTACCGGCGGTGGCAATGTGGCGATGGATGTCGCTATTACAGCGAAACGGCTGGGTGCCAAAAAGGTCATTATGGCCTGCCTTGAGTCAGAAGACATCATGCCTGCCGGTAAAGAAGAGATTGCCCGGGCGCGTGAAGAAGGCATCCAGATCATGCCCGGCTGGGGGCTTTCCAAGGTCGTCAGCGAGAATGGCAAGGTCCGAGGGATGGAGCTTATCCGCTGTATGGATGTGTATGACGAGAATCATCGGTTCAGCCCGGTTTACGACGATGCCGAAAAGACCGTGGTTGATGCAGAGAATATTCTGATGGCCGTTGGCCAGAATGTCGATTTATCCTTCCTCGATGAGAAATATCAGCTTCAGCTCAACGCCCGCGGTTTGATCGATGTTGAAGAAGAGACCCAGATGACCTCCCGGCAAGGCGTATTCGCCGGCGGTGATGTCACCACCGGTCCCTCAACGGTCATTCAGTGCGTTATGAAAGGCCATAGCGCTGCTCGCGGTATAAACAAATACCTTGGAGTCACTCCCGACCATGAGTGCTCCGACAGCATGCAAATCGCGAGTCCGTTCCTGACCTTTGACTTAGAAGGCATTAAGAACCAAACAGCGCTTAAGTTGGCGGAGATCCCAATCGATCAGAGATCGCTCGATGTGGAAGATGAAATTGCCCCGGACCAAGCGGCTGCCCTTACTGAGGCCCGGCGCTGTATGAACTGCGGCTGCTATGCGGTTAATCCGTCCGACCTTGTTCCCGCTCTCATTGCTTTGGATGCCACCATCATAACGAATCACCGTCGTATCAAAGCCGAAGAATTCTGCTGTCAGGAACTCAAAGTATCCGACGCGCTGAAATGCGGTGAGATTGTAACCAAGATTGAAATTCCTCTGACTAAGGGGATGGTCATGCATTATGACAAGTTCCGCGTTCGCGATTCTTTAGATTTCGCCATCGTCAGCCTCGCTTCACTTTTTGCGATTAAAGATGGCGTGTTTACTGACGCGCGCCTGGTGTTTGGTGGTGTCGCTCCCGTACCCATCCGGGTCAAAGAGATCGAAAGTTACCTGATAGGCAAACAGGTAACCACCGAAGTGGCTGAACAAGCGGCTGAGTTGGCAGTTGTTCATTCCCTGCCAATGACATGCAACGGTTATAAGGTTATCGAACTCAAAGCCCTGATTAAAACAGCTATTCTTCGAATGAAATAAAGGTTAACCAAAAGGGCTTCAAACAGATAATAAAGGATCACGATAGATAATAGCAATCTAAAGGCAAAGAAGAGGGGCGTTATACGCTCCCCTTCTTTATATGGAATATTTCGGTTAATAATTTACATACCCGGAGCAGCCATTGCGACTTCACATACGTGATGGCGGTGCCCATCATCAACCGTTGTGTAAAAGTTCCATAGATGGGTATGACACCCATTGGCAAGCGGTATGGATGGGCCTGTTTTTGCCTTATAATAATGGATATGCCCGTGCTCGTATAGGACAAAGTCTTCGGAATTATGGACATGAGTGCCATCCGGGGAAGGAATTGCCTGGCCGGAAATACCTAAGCACTGGTGAGAATGACCGTGATCACAGGATGTATGCGTTACGCTGCCATGATTATGGTGCGGGTCAGATTTGGTATAAGCCATCATTCTACCTCCTTTTTCACTAAATGCGTGATATCCGATTTCGTTTTAATGATCAGATAGCACAAAAGTGTTCTCTTTTCTTTGAGAACACTTTATTATATGGGCGAATATAATTGTTGTTAATGATACATGACCGCGTACAGTTATTACTTGAAATAATTGATGCCGCCTTCAAAAATCGGCTGATACTTGTTGCCGGGCACATTCAGTGCAATATGGCTGCCTGTTCGTTCCGAGTGTCCCATTTTGCCTAATATCCTGCCATCGGGGCTGGTAATCCCTTCAATGGTTTCATAGGAACCATTGGGATTATCCATAATGTCGTTGCTCGGATTACCATCAAAATCAACATATTGCGTGGCAATTTGTCCGTTTTGAATCAGTTTTTCAATGACATCCTTACCGGCGACGAAGCGCCCTTCGCCATGAGAAACCGGAATCGTATGAATCTCACCCAGTTCTACCCCACTAAACCATGGAGAAAGAGTTGATACCACCTTGGTCCTGACCATACAAGAGACGTGGCGTCCAATCTTGTTATAGGTCAAGGTAGGATCCTCGGTCTTGATTTCTTTTATCTCGCCGTATGGGACTAGTCCCAGCTTAATTAACGCCTGGAAACCGTTGCATATGCCGAGCATCAGGCCGTCCCGCTGTTTCAGCAGGTTCATTACAGCATCTTTGATCCGCGGATTGTTGAACAGCGTTGCAATAAACTTACCCGAACCATCCGGTTCGTCACCGGCGCTGAAACCACCAGGGAGCATAATAATTTGGGAATTATCGATGGCTTTTGCCATCTTTATAATTGTATTTTCAACATCGGTACTGCTCAGGTTGCGGATAACCATCGTTTCGACTAATCCACCGGCTTTGATGAAAGCTTTTGCAGAGTCGTACTCGCAGTTTGTACCGGGAAAGACAGGGATAAATACTCGCGGTTGAGCAATCTTTATGGCCGGTTTATACGCTGTGCGCTTGTCAAAGCTAACTAATCTTGGCTTTAAATCATTGTCATCGTCATTAACCTTACTGGGGAACACTTTTTCCAAAGGCATTTCCCATTGGGTCAACAAATCAGTTAAAGGCAGCTCCGATCCATTGACCACAATCGCCGGTTTTTCAGTCGTGCGTCCTAACTCGTCAAAGGAAACATCACCAAAGATCAAAGATAGATCAACATCTTCCTTGATTTCCAACAGGATCGAACCGTAATCTGCGCTAAACAGATCAACCGTTGGTATAGGTTGACTAAATTCAAAACCAATCATATTGCCAAAAGCCATTTCGCTGACAGCGCCGGCAATACCACCCTTTCGGACAGACCGTGAAGACAGAATACATCCCGAACGAATCAGTGCAAAGATATTTTGAAAATTTTTCATAGCGAGAGCAAAGTCAGGGATTTCGTATTCATCCCGGGTTACTTTCACCATGACAACACGGGTTCCGGTTTGTTTAAATTCCTGTGATACCACATGGCGGGCATCTGTCGTACATACGGCAAATGCGACCAGAGTGGGTGGAACGGTCAGATCCATAAAGCTGCCCGACATACTGTCTTTGCCGCCGATTGCGGGAATACCCAGCATCTTTTGGGCATAATACGCACCCAATAAGGCGCTGAAAGGCTGACCCCATTTAGTGGCATCAGTCAACTTGCCGAAGTATTCCTGTAAGGTAAGACGCGTCTGACGGTAATCCCCGCCTAAGGCTACTAATTTCGCCACTGCATCGAGGACGGCATATAAAGCGCCGTGGAAAGGGCTCCATTTTGCCAGTTGAGGATTATACCCATATGTCATAATCGTTGCGGTGGTGGTTTCCCCATCGAACACCGGCAGCTTGGCAACCATCCCTTCCGACGGAGTCAGCTGGTATTTTCCGCTTAACGGCATTAACACTGTAGCTGCACCGATCGTACTGTCAAATCGTTCAATGAGGCCTTTTTTACTGCAGACATTCAGGTCGTTCAAATTTACCGTCCATGCCTTGTTTATATCCGATATTTCATGGGCAACGACGTTAGTGACAGTCTCAAAGTAGTTATTCTTTTCCGAGGGTGCCGTCACTTCTACTTTTGTTTTCTGTTTGACCCCATTGGTATTCAGGAAGTCACGGCTGAGATCTAAGATGGTTTTGCCCCGCCAGGACATCCGAAGCCTGTTGTCCATTGTTACTCGGGCAATAATAGTTGCTTCCAGATTTTCGTCAGCAGCCAGACTCTTGAATCTATCCCAATCCTCTGCTGCCAGGACGACAGCCATGCGTTCCTGTGATTCAGATATCGCCAGTTCAGTTCCATCCAAACTTTCGTATTTCTTCGGTACGGCGTCCAAACAAATATCCAAACCATCCGTCAGTTCTCCCACAGCAACGGATACCCCGCCGGCACCAAAATCGTTACATTTCTTAATCAGTGTGCTGGCTTCCGGATTACGGAACAACCGTTGGATTTTTCTTTCATTGGGCGGGTTGCCTTTCTGGACTTCCGCACCGCAGCTGGTCAACGATTCGATCGTATGCTCCTTTGAAGAGCCGGTGGCACCGCCGCAGCCATCCCTTCCTGTTCTGCCGCCAACCAGCACAACGACGTCACCTTCTACCGGTGCTTTGCGGACAACATTTTTTCTGGGTGCAGCACCAATGACAGCACCGATTTCCATTCTTTTGGCGATAAAACCTTCGTCATAGACCTCAGCAACCTGACCTGTAGCGAGTCCAATTTGATTGCCATACGAACTGTATCCGTCTGCCGCCACCGTCGTAATTTTACGTTGCGGCAGTTTGCCAGGCAATGTATCCTGGATTTTGGCCCGCGGATCACCGCTGCCGGTAACACGCATTGCCTGATAGACATAGGTCCGACCAGACAAGGGATCACGGATCGCTCCACCCAAGCAGGTCGCTGCTCCACCAAAGGGTTCAATTTCCGTCGGGTGGTTGTGCGTTTCATTCTTGAACATCACCAGCCACTCTTCATCTTGGCCGTTGATCTCCGCATTGACAACAATACTGCAAGCGTTGATTTCATCCGATTCATCTAAATCATCCAGTTTGCCTGCCTTTTTAAGTTCTTTCATGCCGATGGTAGCAATATCCATCAGACAGATATCCTTTGCAGACAGCTTATCACCATAAACATCGGCTCGAGACGCGTGATAGATTTCATGCGCCGTTTTTATAGGAGCCGTAAAGCGTCCGTCCTGAATAATGACATCTTCAATTTTCGTTTGGAATGTCGTATGCCTGCAATGATCAGACCAATAGGTATCGATCGTTTTGATTTCAGTCATTGTTGGATTCCGCTTTTCTGTATCTCTGAAATAGGCTTGACAGAAAAGCAGATCTTCCACACTCATAGCTAGCCCCATACTTTGTTGCAGCGCTATGATTTCCTCTGCTGTTTTGCCGTTAAATCCTTCCAAAACCGCAACATCGTCCGGTTCCTCGGCAGCAAATTCCAGGCTTTGAGGTTTGGCCATGGTGGCTTCTCGTGATTCCACCGGGTTAACGCAGTACTCTTTGATTCGGTCAAATTCCTGGTCGGTGATCGTACCATTTAATACGATCACTTTTGCAGTAGCGACCAATGGCCGTTCTTTCTGCGTGAGCATCTGGATACACTGTGCTGCGGAATCCGCCCGCTGATCATATTGCCCGGGCAGGTATTCCATCGCAAAAACCTTGTCATCCGTTGATATACTCACCGTTTCTTCGTACAGTATGTCCACCGGCAACTCAGCAAAAATAATATGCAACGCTTGTTTATATTCATCATCGGTGACTCCGGCGATATCATAACGGTTGATCGTTCTGACTCCCTGTAGTCCGGAGATACCAAGATTATCACGAAGGTCTTTATACAAGCCCTGTGCTTCGATATCAAAACCCGGTTTCTTTTCTACAAATACTCTTCTTACTGCTTCCTTCAAAACGTAACCCTCCAGTTTCGATGTTCATCATTTTTATAATACATAATCATGATTAAATGACGCAGATTAAAATGGAATAAGAAAATGTTAAATCTATTATACTGGGCATAAGAATAAAATGCGAGAAAAGTTCCCGCAAATAAGTCATTATTAGACACGTATTATTTTATCATAAATTTTCACTGTTCACTAATGGTTCTTATTGTCTATCTGAACTAAATATATCCGAATTGTATTCAATTATTATTTTTCGAAGTTTGCCAACAGCTTATCAGCAGCCTGTTGGGTGTAGACTTTATCTTTTAACTTGTCCTGAACACCTTGGTTCCATTGGTCTGGATTGATGACATCTGCGAAGGAGCCAAACTCCTTCCTAAACTCGCTGCGTTTTGCCTGATAGGATTCATCCAGAAAAACAAAATTGATCTGCTCTAGATTACCGATCAGGGTAAAGGCTGCCATCGCATTATAAAGCAAGGCCGATCGGATTATTTCCTCACCTTTACTTTTCCCTTCACTTTGATAATCAACTTCAAGTGTCAGCGTGTCCGGAAATAGCTCAAACCGTAAGCCAAGATCACTGAGGGGAAGATTGTAAAATAGATTAATGATGTTCGATGAATCTCCCATATAGTCACTTTTGTACTTTACTATATTACTAAAATCATGCGTCCGTGGGTCGAGTTGCTCTAAATTATATTTTTCCTTCTCCGCTTCATTATGCGGAATAATTCCAAACTGTACGACACCAAATAGAATAACAGCAATAGCTAAAAGGATAACAATGACCCTGTTTCTAACTTTCATTAATATCACCTGCTTCATACTTAGTGATTAATCGATAGGCTTTATTAATAATCAAAGGAACAACAAGCGTTACAAACGGTAATAGATAACGGAAGACCATCACGGCGAAATCATACGGTCCATCAAGATCAATGTGGCGCGAGAACCAGATGGCGCTGCCAAAATAGATGCCGGTAGTTGCCAGTATACTTACTGCCATGAGCATTCCCCAGATAATCCAAACAGTATTTCTGAGCTTACTGATAGCGAAAGCATTTATGGTCGCGATCTTATCCACATGTTTTTTACGCGTGTTCGACAGCATGATCAGATAACGGATTCCTACCAAAAAAACACATATAAAAAGAAGCATTGCCGTTAACCGCCCCAGACTGAATATGCCTAGCGGGATAGTGAAAATCCAGGCTATGATCAAGTAGATTAACGCCCATTGAAGAATTTCGATTTGCCATTGGGTTTTATGGACTGCTTTATTTCCTTCGATAAGGTTATCAACGCTAATGATACTCTCTTTTGCTCTCTTTATCGCGGTTTCTTGGTCATACCCTTGATTGATTAGATCCATTTGTTTCGCTTCAAGGTTCGCTAGAATCTCTTCTTTCAATTCAATAACGTTACGGCTATTTCCGTGTTTCTTAAATAAATGATCCACGTAAGCGCTCAATTCATTCACAACATTTTCCCCCTTCGATCAACATGTCGATAAGCCGCTTGGCAATCCGCCACTCTTCCAGCGCATACCGATATTTCTCCTTACCCAATTCAGTCATTGTGTAATATTTTCGACGTCCGCCCTGACTTTCATCTCCCCAATAGGATTTGATTAGCTTTCCGGTCTCCAGCCTTTTTAAGCTAGTATAGAGGGACGGCTCTTTTAATTCGTATTGTTTATCACTTGCCAGATAAATCGATTTGATTATTTCATAACCATAGCTGTCGCTCTCAGTAAGAACTCTAAGAATAATCGTATCGATATGCCCTCGAATTAGTTCACTGCTGATCGTTTCACCCAATATGCACACCCCCAAAAGCATCATAACAAATATTACTATGTGTGTCAATGTACTATGCATAAAATAATCAATACAATAAAAGGAGACAAAATTCTACGTCCCTTTTGTCACCCTGCCTTTTGTCACCCTGATATATTCACTAAGTTAGAATATTCCTTATAATATCCATACCCGCAATAAAGGTTCCCAGCGATGCGCCTAAATTTGCCATAAAAAAGACCAAGATTGTCTTTAAAAAGCGATTCCGAAAAAAGCCTCTGAAACTGAAAATATCGGTTTGGATATTCTGAATATCTTTCACAGTGGGTTTATTAATCGTAGCTTCCGTAATCGCCGTAAACCAACCACAGGCTAATAACGGATGTAAGGTTGTAAACGGTGCGGCAACAAACGAGGTCAGAATACTCAACGGATGCCCCAATGAAAGTGCGGTAAATAGCGCCGCTAAGATACCAGTCCATAATACCCATGCCGATATTTGCTGTAATCCGGTTTGGAAATTCTGTGCAAACGCATAAATAATCAGTCCGACAATAATCAGGGGGATAATCCACCCCGCTATTTTCGAAAAAGATTTTTTTGGGGGAACAACAGAAATACTTTCTATATCCTGTGTCTTATATATTTCCTCTTTTACGCCAGGGACATGGGCACCACCTAAAACAGCAACAACCTTTTTCCCCGGAGCATTCTTAATTTTGAATGCCAAAAATTGATCCCGCTCACTGATCAATATTTCTCCGATTTGAGGGTACTGTTCGCGCATACCGGCTACTGCTGATTCCAACATGTCCGCCTGCAATAATTTCTCTAAATCGTCATCAGTTATCTCCGTGTCATCCTCAAACGAAAAGATAAGGCCAATAAACAATTTCATTTTGTTCCAAAGATTCATTTTGCGCCAAATACGTAAAAATGTTGTTTGGATACTGCGATCAGCCAATACGAGATTGGCGCCAATTTCCTTCGCGCTCGCAATACCCTGCAGCATTTCCCCGCCAACCGCTGTATTTAATTTTTTGGCTATCCTTTTTTGATAGGCGCCGAGAGCCAGATTTGCCAGGAGAAAACCAACCTTCTTTGCTTTGATGATCTTGATTATATCCGTATTCTCCCATATTTTGGGGTTTTGAATATTGTTATACCGGTCGTCATCAAGTTCTACACAGACACTATCCGGACGTTCTTCAGCAATGACTTTTTTTACCAATTGAGCACTTTGCTCTGAGACATGGGCTGTTGCAATCAGAATAATCTCTTTCTCTTGATAATCCAATCGCGTCAAATTACTTTCATCCATCATTACACCACCAAGCGCTTAAAGCGTATTTATTATTTTGATTTAAATATGCATTCTTTTAATTAGTTCCGACTTAATATAGTCTCCCTGGAATATGAATATTGCCGATAGCGATATGACACTGATCGCCACCGATAAGACGGAAGGATAGATAGCCTCGACCAGGTTGTAGCGGATAAAAAGAATGGGAACAATTCCAAGCAGACCGTCCAGCAGTAAATACGTGATATAATCTCTGGCGCTGATTTTCATTATTTTGGCTGTGACATACATAATCAGCATGGCCGCAACAAATATGAAGGGAATCACATAATCCAGCGACCAGCCGTGCCACCCGGTGCCCCAGTCCCACAAAATTGAAAGAATCGACAAGATAGCAACCTGCCAGAGAATATTTTTAGATATATGGTATCGCTTTCGCAAAACCACAAATAGATTAAGCCACATGCTAATTAAACCGAGTAAGACGAACACCGGCCATTTTACATCAGAAGGAAATAGTACATAGATGACCAAAGAGACGACAATGGCGACAACCGTAGAAAAAATCATAATGCGGAGGGCAAGGTTACGTTCAAACACAGGCGGTATCGCCGGGAATATTTCCCGGCAATCAGATGTATCACTTTCTATAGCTATAATATTTCTGCATAAAGGGCATCTTTCCCTGTTTCCTCTGATGCTGACTTTGCAGTGATTACAATATGGCATTCCGATGGTCCTCCTAAGTAAGATTCGACGTGATTTCAATGTCGACTCCCCGTTCTGCAAGCAGGTTAAAAAATGTTCTTTGGAGCTCGGTCTCCTGAAATGGTGAAGAGAACGTCAGAAGGTAGCGATCATTATAAGAACATGTTGTGATATGCGGTCCTTTCGAACTGCTGCAGATACTGAACTGACGGATAAACGGTTTGAATTCTGAAGGCAATGTAATTTCACCAACATGAGATATCGAACCAGTTATACCCTTGTCTCGGATACTACTGGCCACACGTAGCGCATAATTCTTAATGGGCAGCGGCACGATCCGCGCTAAGATGTTCTTTTCGATCGACATAAGCTGGTTCAAATGGGCATGAAGTTTTTCTTCCGTCAATTCTCTTTGAAACTGTGCTTTAACACTTTTGATTACATCAATCAACTCAATTTTACTACCCCTGAAATCATATGCTATATTCATCGTGCTGAAGAAATTCCGTGCTGTAACCGAAACGAAATACTTACGTAAATTAATCGGCACAGACAGAACGATACGCCGTTGCTGTTCTCGGACTGGCATAATCTGATATATAGAATAAAGAAACAGTGCGGTAAAAAATACTGAAAGAGTTGTGTCGTATTGATGAGCGATGTTCAAGACCGCTTGGGTGGACATGGTGCCTTCAATTACCTTCATCCTGTTCTCTTCCAGCTTCGAACCCCGAAGGTGAAAAACACGGGGTTGCCTTTTTGCATGAGAATCCTTGTTGATAAAGCGCATAATATCCAATTCATTTCCCACGAAGTATCTTCTAAAACTATCGGCCATTTGTTCGCTGACGGATGCGCGATAGTTGAGATTAACGGGGTTGCTTACAAAAGTCTCCTTGTGTCGAAGGCACAAATAATGATGGATCAAGGTCTTCAAAAACCACGCTGCACCCGTTCCATCCGACAGAGCATGAAATACTTCCAAATTGATTCGGTTATGAAAGTAAGAGACACGAAAAAGCAAATTTCGTCTGCCATTTATATAAATCGGTGCGCATACCGGTGTCGATTCACTGTCTACTAACGGTGGGATATCGCTTTGCTGAAAATAATACCAGAATACTCCTTTCCGCAAAACAGCTTTAAATAGAGGAAAATGTTCAATCGTCGTATTCAATGCCTCCTGCAAAAAAGCAGCGTCAACTGGCTCATGGAGTTCACAAGCAATCCGAAATACTTTCGTATCTTTATTATTGCACGTCGCCGGAAAAATCTTTGACGCATTATCCAGCTTGGCCCATTCCGCTCTTTTCGCTTGTTTCATTCCTGCTCCTTCTTTGACGCTGTTTTTTCATTGTTCAAAAAAGCATTAATGATCATGATGCATTCCTTCAACGCCTCTTTATTCCACGGAAATGAAAAGAACCCATGCAGCGCATCAGATATACGGTGCACCATGACCGAATTGCCAAAATCTTTTAAACGTACCCCGTACATCTCACCTTCATCTCGCAGCGGGTCATACTCGGCAGTGATGATCAATGTCTGTGGTTGTTGGGAGAGATTTTCCGCCAGCAGTGGTGAAAAGTAAGGGTTTGATCTGTCTTCGTCATTTTGAATATATAAATCCATATAATCCTGTATTCGCTTGGAAGTAAAGATATAATCCTTTCCGTTTGTGCGAACGGATTCAAACGGAGAATGAGAGCTATGATCGTTATAGGTAGCCGGGTATATCAAAATTTGACGTTTCGGCAGAAAATCTCCTCTATCCCGGGCCATAAGTGATACGGCCGCTGCCAGGTTCCCGCCGGCGCTGTCTCCGATCAAGGTGATGTCATCGTGGCAACATGGCAGTAACAGAGGGTTCAGAAATATCTCCCGGGTAACACGATAACATTCTTCAAGGCCGGCCGGAAAGGGATTCTCCGGAGCCAACGCATAATCCACAGAGATTACATTATGTTGGGTTTGGTTAGCCAGCTGCGTACAAATCGGCGTATAGGAATCGATATTGCCCGTGACCCATCCGCCGCCATGAAAAAAAATCAAGGACTTCGTCGTTTCGTGATTTTCGGGGCGAAAAATTCGAACCGGCACTTCCCTGTGCTCTACCAAGATTCGATGGTCCAGCAAATGATATCGTGTCTTTACCTGTGGATTCAGTAACTTTTGAATTTTTCTATAGATTCTATATGTCCGTTTAATATGAATATCAAGATGGGATAGCATCTTAATGACTCTTAATGTTGATCGTTTCAAACGCTATTTCCCTCTCTCTTTCGTTCATCATTACTTCCTCTATTATAGTCGATGGTCATAGCCATAAGCAAACTCGCATCTGGACGATAGGCGATCTCTCCATATTGTACAGTTCTCTCCTAATAAAAAGGGCAGAAATCCATGATAGCAGCACAAAGAGAAGGTTATCAAAAAGTGTCTACACCTACCTCTCATGACGGTATACGGTAACACTATTGTCACGTATTGTGTATTAGTATAAGCCGGCGTTTAACCGGCGATCACTCTGTTCTTGCCAAACTCTTTTGCCAAGTATAACAGTTTATCTGCGCGATTAATAATCGATTTTGTGTCATCACCGGCTTTAACCTCGGTAACTCCAAAACTGGCTGTCACTCTTTCCGTGACTATACCATGCCTTATCGTTGATAAAAACTCATTCGTACGATTAGCTATTTCCATAGCGATATCCAGTGATGTACCCGGAAGGATGATAATAAACTCTTCCCCGCCCCAGCGCGCGACAATGTCATCTTGTCTGACAATATTTTTTACCGCATTAACAATTCGGATGATCACATCATCCCCGATAATATGTCCATAATTGTCATTGATCTGCTTAAAATCATCAATATCAAAAAGGATGAGTGAAAAGCCGGCATGACTGGTGCACAGATTTTTTAAGGTTCGATCACACGCTGCTCGATTCGGAGTATTTGTCAATGCATCCGTTCGGGCGAGTGCTTCAAGCCGCAGCTGCTGCAGATAATTCTGCCGTTTTTGAACATTTATTCGGTGCATTAGTATACTCACTACCAGTATTTGAGAAAACAGATAGATCGTAATCATTACCTTTGTACCTTCAGCCATGCCCGGCATCGTGAACGGAGAGAGCACCACCAATATGATGGTTAAAATAACCGAGGTACATACATTTTCCACCCATCGATTCGGTATCACAAATAGACCAAAAGTGATTAAAACAATGTCAAATACTTCAAATATTAAATCAACCGGGGCGAAATGAACCGCGATGTATTCGTGAATCAAGTACATGCTCATCGCATAAACAAGCACTGACCGTATAGCAAAAGCGGGATCTTTTGGCTTTTTTAGCATAACATATACACCAATTGCCAATAGGACTACAACTAACCGGGGGACCAGGGAGTTATTAATGACGATCGATAGATCCGAATACGCCAGGTAAAGATAGTCCAAAATGACAAACAGGAAATTGGTGATGCTGAATACCAAGACAGTATTCCGGCTAAATCTTAGACCTTTGTTAACCTCATCGAGATGAAATTCTTTTTCCACGCGTTTGTCTCTGAATTCTGCCATACGGTTAATTGAATTTTCCATAGATACCTTCCTAAGAATTTTATCGATAAATAAGCTTATCAAAATCATCGGTATCATCATCAGTTATATTTTTTCACTCTTGAGTATATCTCAGATCGAATAATAATGAAAGATAGTACTAAATACCCTCTTTTTAAATTCTGTTCGTAATATTTGCATAATTGCAATTTTCTGATAGAAACGCAATGCTTTTTATCACATTTGAAACATCTTTTATTAGCCGTTTACGACTGGCGCCATTTATTCCGAACCCTAATATTGGCACATAAAATGCATAAGTACATCATATCGTAGTTTTTCGGACGTCACATTATAAACAGGGGGTATCGAAGAAAATGATCACCAGTATGGAAAACGCCTTCAGCTTGAAAGGCAAAACCGCCTTGATAACAGGCGGTAACCGTGGTATTGGCAGAGGTATCGCAACAGCTATGGCGCAATGCGGGGCAGATATTGCCATTATGGCCCGAGATGAGGAGGCCGGAAAGAAGGTCCTTGAGGAATTAGCAGCCTACGGCGGCAACCATCGATTTTACCAAGGAACAGTTACCGATCCCGCTCAAGCTAAATCCGTCGTCGAAGCCGTATTTGAAGATTACAGAAAAATTGACATTTTAGTCAATAACTCCGGAATATTCCGTTGGTTCAATGTCCTGGAAATGGACCCCAATGACCTTCGAGATTGGTATGATGTCATCGATGTGAATCTAAACGGCGTATTCATTATGGCTATGTTAGTTTCCCAGAAAATGAAATTGACCGGCGGCGGAAGTATCATCAATATATCCTCCAATGCGGCACACATTGTCAATATTCCGCAAAATACCTGTTCCTATAGTTCGGCTAAAGCTGCCGTTGACCATCTTACCCGTTGCCTGGCTGTTGAATTCGGGCCTCATAAAATCCGAGTCAATTCCATATGCCCAGGTTTTGTTGAGGCTGATAATCCACCGGACGATCCCGAAATGAAGGCAATTGTCGATATGTGGATCAGTCGCTGCCCAACCGGAAGATTCACATATCCTCTGGAACTCGGTGCCTTGGCTGTCTTTTTAGCTTCTGACGCATCTGAAAATATGACTGGATCGATCAATACCATGGACAGCGGTTACGAGCTATCGCGTTAAAAAAATATATTTTGGAGGTAAGAGTAATGACCATGATGCCTTTAAAACAAGACCTGTCAATTTTTGAAAAACTGGAATTGGCAAGAGAACCGATCGCTGTCAAATATGAATTCTTCAAACCGGAAGGATTCGAACAATTAGATAAGGCTTATTCCCTTTGTGAAATGGCCAAAATAGCCGAGCAAAAAGATAAACCGTTTTATATCACAGCGGAAAATGAGGACTGTGCGGGTAAAGGCTGCTTGGGTATGATGCAAGGCCCAACCTGGGGAGAAGCCGGATTAATCGGAGAAGATCCAGGTATGGGTATATTCCAGGAACGCCGGGCGAATATGAAATGTATCCAACACTATAAAATGCTTGAATACGGCACGGCCAACTATGCTGTCTTTTCGAAATTATCCCAGCTTACTTTTGAGCCGGACATCATGCTTTTTGTTGCCCCGCCTGAGAAAGCCGAACTGATTCTCCGTGCCATGGCCTATTCGACCGGTGAGATGTATGAGTCCCGCTTCACACCGATTCTCCAATGTTCGTGGCTGTATTCCTATCCTTTCATCACCCAAAAAGTCAACTTTGTTATGACCGGCATGAGCTTTGGAATGAGAGCAAGAGAAGTCTATCCTGCAGGATTAGTCATCGTCTCCGTGCCATATAACTGGATTCCGACTATTGTTAAAAATCTTGAGGAAATGCCGTGGGTTCTTCCAGCCTGGACATATGGCAGAGACCTCTGGACCAAACACGAAAGTGCCATCCTCGCCAATCTGCACCAGAAAACAATTGATGCCGGTCTTCTTAAAAAGAAGTAACCGCTTGGATGATTACGTTACAGGGCCGTCTTCAACATGTCGAAGACGGCCCTGTTTTTATCCTAATAATTTAATATGCGAATAATCCAAGGACTTGACAAATTCTGTGGATTTTTTGCTGTACTTTTCAGCCACGGATAAATGGATACCGATCAATGTACCAGCAAGTGATGTTATATAATCGATAAGATCATCGACAGAAATATCCAGCATGTCATTAAAGTAGCGGTAAAATACTTCTCTGCGGGCTCCGCCATCAGAAATTCGCATCAGCTGTCGTTGAAGATCTGTTAAGTGAATATTAAAATCTTTGGCATAATTGTCATAAACATTATCAATAAAAGGAGACGTCAGTTGATAATTCGGTTCAGCGACGCCAATTTCATAATAGAAACGGCGATTCTTTTCATCATCAAGAATGATATGATAATATATCTTCGATGCACAAAAATGCATTAAATAACTATCCGTTTTTTCCGGGATATTTTCTTGGAGAAGAATGTAAATTTTCTCGAGATACTCATTATAGATATCTTTTACAATTTCATCCTTTTTTCTAAAATAATAAGGCACTGCTGACAGAGAAACGTTAGCTTCTTCTGTGATCATCTTTATGGTACTATTCTTGTATCCCTTTTCGTAGAATATTTTTTTAGCAGCCGCTACAATTTTATCTTTTGTCTCTATTCCCTTTTGATACATTTTGTCATGTTCCACTTAATCCACTGCCTGTCTTTATATCATATTAACCTATTATATAGCATAATTTTGTTGAATACGTCAATACTTGGACGATACAATTCCTTTTTTTCTCCCCGATCAAACTTCAACGTTTTTACTGGGCTTCATGACCCCGCGGCGTTAATTCATCCATGGAATAAATACCCCAAATTTGAAACCGATGGCTAATTTGGGGTACCATCTCCTTTATTGGAGGCAAAAAGAAAAATCGCCGCTCCTTGCCATCCATGGCACCGCGGCATAAATTCCTCCGTGAATAAATAAGAGAGATGAAACATGTCATCTCTCTTCAATCGCTTCATGGTGCATTGACCTGGCTGTCTTTTATTTTGAACTTTTGTTTTGGATTTTTATTATGCCTTTCTGGCTGCAATTTCTTCCTGCATTTTCTTCAGACTTTGCGGTGTAATTCGATAAAGTACAATGAGTAGAATCAAGCCAATAAGCATGATAATCGCTGGGTATAACGTAATCCCGTTTTTAATGCCAGCAACCAAATCAGGCGTCGTTGGCATATTGGCAACATAGCCTGCTCCGGCTAACACTGCGGTAATAATAACGCTCCGGACAAAAATAGCCGTTTTAATGGGGAAACTAATCAAAGACATAATAAATCCCCTGGCATTCTTTCCTGTCTTCCATTCTCCGTAATCCACGGTGGATGAATACATCGGTACGGATAAGGCGTCCGGCATGGCGTAACCGATGTAAGCAATGAACATGACTATCATGAAGGAAATGTAGTTCATCGGGAATGCCCAGATAGCCAGCAGACAGAGAATAAAGATACTTACGGAAATGATATACGTTGTGCGTTCGCCAATTTTTCTGGCGATTGGATTGGCTAAAAACGCACCGACAAAGATCACCACATTCAATCCGGTAAAGAAAATCGTCAACACGGTAAGATTGGTAACAACATATTTGAAATAATAGAATGCCAACCCGAAAATAACAAACCGACCAAGATATCTCCCCAACTCACCCAGCATCAAGCCGATAAGCGGTGGATTAACAACGATTTGCTTCAGTATTTGCCCAATCGGCATCTTTTCCTGCTTGGCCCCTGCAACCGCTGTTCCATGGTAAGCATAGTCCTTTGTTAGGAAGAACAATACATAGTAACAAAGTACCATGGCTATACCGGTAAGAATAACGGTCAGCATATGACCATTCCCGGGAGAAGCTTTACCAAAAAACATAATTAAAGGTAACCCGATTAACGAAAAAGTGATAGCGCCCAGACCATTGAACATCCCCCTATTGGACCCCATAGCAATTCTTTCTTCTCTGACTGTTGTCATTGAAGAATTTAAGGCAATATGTCCGGCATAGAAAATATTCCATATTAAATGGCTGACGACAAAGCCAACAGTAATAATTACCGCATTGAGCGTTGGGGAGCCCACCTTAGAGAACTGCAAGATAAAGAAGATGACAGCAAATGGCGGTCCTATTAGCAGCCACGAGCGGTATTTTCCCCATCGCAAATTACTTTTCTCTAGGATGACACCCGCTGTTGGGACCCATACAATATCAAAAATACTGGTAATAAGAAGTACCGTTCCGACTAAGGCTATGGGTAATTTAGCATAATCGGTCATAAACGCAGCAAAATAAAATACTTCCATGTTGACAAATAGCTGAAAACCAAATGAGGGTAACCCGTAAAGGTTAATGACTGACTTTTTTAATCTTGTTTCCATAAACGTCCTCCCATACTTACATCGTTTTTTTATGGATCATAACAGATTAGTCCTTGCGTGTTCGCAATATTCTTATTATTTCTCAGCTATGGATACCACATTGCGTATTATTTGTTGATATCTCTCTTTTAATACGCTCTTCTCCTTTCTTCTTTTTTAACTCAGGAAGCAACCGTATCAAGATACAACGTCTAAAGAAATGTCTCCTGTAAGGTACTCTTCCTTCCTTTAACCGATATATCCAAGCTGTTAAACAACGATTCCAGAATTGGCCAGTCATTACTATTAATTTAGTATTTTTTATTATTTTACCAACATCCTAATTCTATACGGGCATTTTGTCAATATTATTTTAGTAACTTATCACCATTTTACTAATTTATAGATAATCTATATTGACATGCTCTTTCATTATGGTTACAATCATTTTAGTAAATACGGTAATTCTTACTATAGTGCATAAATTCTCATTGTTCTCAATATTTAGATATTGTATTATAATTTTATAAGAATACTAATCAAATTTACCATGAGTCCTAACTTTCAAAATCCAAACTTACATAAATACAAATAATAGGCATACAAACATCAAATAATAGAAATACATAGATAAAAAATATTAATTAAATAATATTAATGAAAAAATGGAGGTTTTTAAAAGTGATTATTATTGGTGAAAAAATCAACGGCGCGATTCCATCCGTCGCCAAAGCCATCGCGGAAAAGAATGCAGATTTCATCCGCAACCTGGCCAAAATCCAGACCGATGCCGGAGCTAATTTTATCGACGTCTGCGCATCCACCGATGTCAGCCTCGAAGTTGAGACCCTGAAATGGCTCATCGACCTAGTTCAGGAAGTGACCGATACCCCAATTTGCATCGATAGCCCCAATGAACAGGCCATTGTTGCCGCTATTCCGTTCTGCAAACGCCCGGGACTGATTAACTCCGTATCCGGCGAAGGCAACAAGATCGACGTTATTTTCCCGATCATCGCGGATACCAAATGGGAATGCGTCGCGCTGCTCAATGATGACAGCGGCATCTCCAAGACGGCGGAAAAACGTCTCGAAGTCTTCACCAACATCATGAAACGGGCGAAAGAATTCGGCATTGCTCCGTCCCGTCTGCACATCGACCCGCTGGTTGAAATGCTTTGCACATCCGAAGACGGCATCAACATGATCGTCGACGTCATGAAAGAAATCAAACAGCAATACCCTGCCATTCATATTACCGGCGGCTGCAGCAATGTCTCCTTCAACCTGCCCTCACGGAAGCTCGTCAATCAGGCTTTCTTGGTACTGGCCATGAATGCCGGTATGGACAGTGGTATCATCGACCCGACCAATCAGGACCTGCTGGGGATGATCTTCGCTACCGAAGCGCTTATGGGTCAGGACGAATATTGCATGGAATACATCGGTGCCTTCAGAGAATCCAAATTCGGGCAGAAGAAATAATCTCACTGTAACATCATGTAACATCATCAACCTTATGTAACCTTAAATAACCTTAAGTAACCTTTAAGTAACCTCACCGTAGTCTGGTTATCTGTTCATACAGTGATACCATAATCAAGCAACCTATTTGTTCATTAGGTAAACCTTAATCAATAAATAAAAATATAAATTTAGGGGGAACTAAAAAATGGCAAAAATTGATGAAGTCAAAGCAATGGTTGAAGCAGGAAAAACGAAATTGGTACCGGGTCTGGTACAGGAAGCACTAGACGAAGGCAGTGCAGCCAAAGACATTCTTCAGGGCATGGTTGATTCCATGAGCGTTGTCGGCGATAAATTCTCCACCGGCGAAATCTTTGTTCCGGAAATGCTGATGGCTGCTAAAGCCATGGCTAAAGGCGTTGACGTCTTAAAACCGTTAATGGCTGGAGACAGCTCCAACTCTTTAGGCACCTGCATTATCGGCACTGTCGCAGGCGACCTGCACGATATCGGTAAAAACCTCGTTTCCATGATGATCGAAAGCGCCGGCTTCACCATGGTTGACCTCGGAGTTGATGTCCCGGCAGACAGATGGATCGATGCCATCAAAGAAAATCAAAACGTCACCTTAGTCGCTTGCTCCGGTCTTCTGACCACCACCATGCCTGCGCTGAAGGAAGCTGTACAGACCATTAAAGGCAGCGGACTTCCCGGATTCAAAGTCATCGTCGGCGGAGCGCCGGTGACCCAGGAATTCGCTACGGAAATCGGTGCGGACGGATTTGCTCCGGATGCCGGAAGTGCTGCTGTTAAAGCGGTTGAATTGGTTAAAGCGTAAGAGATACACTACTAAATAATCAGTCTTCATAAGAAATATAAGGGAGGACGAATCCATGTTAACCAAAAGACAAAATTTAGTAGAAGTAATAAAGGGTGGTAATCCGGATCGTTTTGTCAAACAATACGAAGCGTTTGCCATGATCTTAAAAACACCCATTACCCGTTTGAAACCCCCTGTAGGCGGAGAAATCAAGAACGAATGGGGCGTTACTCTCCGGTGGCCCGAGGGCCAGCTTGGTTCTTTCCCTGTTCATGATCAGGATCATAAAGTCGTAAAAGACATCACCAAATGGCGGGAAACGGTCAAGGCTCCCAATCTGATCTATCCCGATGCAGCCTGGGAAGAAGCCAAAGCCGATGTCGCCAAAATCGATCGTAATGAGCAATTTGCAACAATTTTCGTTGCCCCTGGAATCTTTGAGCATCTTCATTACCTGATGGGTATGGAGGACGCTTTAATGAACTTCTATGAAGAACCAGAAGCGATGCACGAACTGATTGACTACCTTGTTGATTTTGAGCTTCGACTTGCCAAAGAGTTTATTGACCACTTGCATCCGGATGCCCTGTTCCACCATGATGATTGGGGCAGCCAGAAAAATTCCTTCTTGTCACCGGATATGTTTAAAGAATTTATCCTACCGGCTTATAAAAAAGTGTATGGTTATTACAAAGCGAACGGTGTTGAACTGATTGTCCACCATAGCGACAGTTACGGTGCTAATCTGGTTCCCTTTATGATCGAAATGGGAATCGATATCTGGCAGGGTGTTATGACCACCAATAATACGCCGGAACTCGTCAAAAAATACGGCAGCCAGATCACGTTTATGGGCGATATCGATAGCGGTGTTATCGACTACCCGGGCTGGACACGCGAAAATATTGCGCAGCATGTAGAAAGAGCGTGCAGAAATAACGGAAAGCTTTACTTTATCCCAGGTGCCAGCCAAGGTCTGGGTGTGAGCTCCTTCCCCGGTGTTTATGAAGCTACAAATGAAGAAATTGACCGTATGAGTAAAATCATGTTCTAGTATGGAATATGTTAAACAGTTTCGTTTCCTCTGTAACAGTAAAGGGATTGATGAAAAGCAATATCATCAATCCCTTATTATTAACATTTTTTGTTTCAAGGCAGATACAGACACCAAATAATAATTATTTCAAACTGAGGCTTATTTAATCGGCTGCGGGAAGCAACTATATTGTTTCACTGATGATAACGGACCAATCCTTGCCGCGATAAGCATTGTATCCGCTCGTATGAGCATATCCGTAGATAACAACTTGTCCCTGATTTTTTTGTTCAAAAACATATCCGTACAATTCTCCCTGAATAGCACGGCGTGCAGCCTCCAAATGCTTCAGATTCTTTTGCAGAATGCCTTGGCGGTCTCGGCAGGCTATGACAAATCCTTCCCGATTAATAACAAACAGATCTCCCTTTTGCCCAATTCGCGCTGAATCAATAATATCATAGATAAAATCCCAATTAAAACGGGTCGAGAAATACCCAATAACATTGCCTTCATCATTTTTTATCGGACAAGTATACGCTACAGTATGCCGCTTTTCCATTGGATCCAGGTAAAGATCGCTAACGGAAATGGTGTTTGCCATCTTAGCATCTCTAAACCAATCCTCAGCAGACATGTCTCTGC
The DNA here is from genome assembly GCF_024972775.1 of Dehalobacter sp. DCM. Lineage (NCBI taxonomy): Bacteria > Bacillati > Bacillota > Clostridia > Eubacteriales > Desulfitobacteriaceae > Dehalobacter > Dehalobacter sp. DCM. The sequence continues at coordinate 2,833,991 of NZ_CP092282.1, forward strand.
CGATTAGCCCGCTGTTAACGCCGGCAGCAATAACTGTTCCATTAGTATCTAAAACATAAAGATCAAAATATACTTCATAGATATCCACTAGCTTTTTCAAAAGCAAATTGGCTTCCCTTACATGATTACCATCACTGAGACAATTTCTTACTTTGTCGAAGCCGGCCCACGCCTGCGCGTCGCAGTTTCGTTCAAAAAGATTCCTATCGATTTTGTCAATGGTGTCAAAAGCGACATCCGCTGTCCGTACAGCCATCACCTGATTGGCCTTTTCCTGGATGTTTTCTATGATTTCCGTGCTTTCTTTGGTTGAGGACAAGCTTCGTACCGCTAATTTTTTGATTTCATCGGCTACAACACTAAACCCCCGACCGGCCTCCCCGGCTCTCGCAGCCTCAATAGCTGAATTAAGGGACAGGAGGTTTGTATGTTGCGCAATGTCTTGAATTGCTTGAATAACATGGCTCATTTGCTGATTAGCGTTTTTTAGTTCCAATAGTAAAACAGATGCATCAATAAGACTGTCGTTTTGATTCCCCATTAAGCTGTCCCCCTCATACTAATAATCTACATTAATCAATTGCTGCTTTAATTTTGTTTCAGTTTTATCCTACAAATAAAAAACCTTAAAAAGAAGTCAACGCTGCTTGTCGACAACTTTTAAGGCCGCTTTGCCATTAAATATTAATATGACAGACGCCATATGTCACGAATTATACAAAATAGTGATTAGGAATGCAATACTAATCTTAAAGTAATAATAGAACTTTTTTACATATATCCATTTGTCAGGTCAATAATCTCAGTAAATTTGAATAACATCGGCCCACTCGGGCGCGCTGCCTTCCCCGCACAGAGCAACGATCACTTTCATACCCCGCGGGCGACAGGGGGCCAAGGTGTAAGGGTATTGTATGCCTTCCCGCAGCAAATCTTCATTAATTTCTGCATCCACAGCCATATTACCCAGCGTGGGTCTAATATCCTTTCGCAGTGATTACGGAGCAGATGGCAAATTTCGTGATAAAGAATCAGAATTCCTCCGGTAGGTTCACGCCATCAACACCTCCAGGCAATATCCCTTTTTACTCATACCGGGCACAAAACACAATAATTAACCAAGCCCGTCACGTGGCGGCCAGCGCACGGACAGGCTTGGTTTGCATCAACTTATCCCTGAATTATTTAAGGCGGAGCAAAGCTTTTCCCACAAGGGCTTTTATTTCCTGTACCTTATATTTATTCTTCCACATCGGCAGACATTCCTTAACGGCCAGGTCACATGCGCCGAGTATCGTTTCGTCGTCAATTTCCCTGCCCAAGAGATACCCCTCTAAAGCATTCAAACGCACCGGAATAGGGGCAACACCGCCAAGTACGACTCGAGCCGCGGTTATCCTGCCCCTCTCCATACCAAAGGCAGTGGCTAGGCTGACAATCGCCCAATCAATAGACTCACGCAGACGGAATTTATCGTAGTGCATAATCGCGCCTTCCAGTACGGGAATAGTGATCTCGGTAACAAGTTCACCCTTCCTCAGAACGTCATCCACTTTGAGCTTGGTACAGCAGAACTCTTCAGCAGTGAGCACCCGCTCCGTGGTCTTGATCGTCCCACCGAGAGCAACCAGTACCGGTGTGATATCCGAAGGTTCGACCGCATAGCAGCCGCAGTTCATACAGCGCCGGGCCTCAGTAAGGGCAGCCGCTTGGTCCGGGGCAATTTCATCTTCCACATCGAGCGATCTCTGATCGATTGGGATCTCCGCCAACTTAAGCGCTGTTTGGTTCTTAATGCCTTCTAAGTCAAAGGTCAGGAACGGACTCGCGATTTGCATGCTGTCGGAGCACTCATGGTCGGGAGTGACTCCAAGGTATTTGTTTATACCGCGAGCAGCGCTATGGCCTTTCATAACGCACTGAATGACCGTTGAGGGACCGGTGGTGACATCACCGCCGGCGAATACGCCTTGCCGGGAGGTCATCTGGGTCTCTTCTTCAACATCGATCAAACCGCGGGCGTTGAGCTGAAGCTGATATTTCTCATCGAGGAAGGATAAATCGACATTCTGGCCAACGGCCATCAGAATATTCTCTGCATCAACCACGGTCTTTTCGGCATCGTCGTAAACCGGGCTGAACCGATGATTCTCGTCATACACATCCATACAGCGGATAAGCTCCATCCCTCGGACCTTGCCATTCTCGCTGACGACCTTGGAAAGCCCCCAGCCGGGCATGATCTGGATGCCTTCTTCACGCGCCCGGGCAATCTCTTCTTTACCGGCAGGCATGATGTCTTCTGACTCAAGGCAGGCCATAATGACCTTTTTGGCACCCAGCCGTTTCGCTGTAATAGCGACATCCATCGCCACATTGCCACCGCCGGTAACAAGCACTTCTTGACCGACTTTACCGCCCATCCATTTATGGACTTCGACGAGGAAGTCCAGACCGAAGACGGTAAGTTCTTCGCCGGCTAATCCCAGTACCGGACGTTTCCAAGTGCCGGTGGCGTAGTAGACACTGTCGAAATCTCTTTCCAGGTCGCCGGGTTTAACGCTCTCCCCAATTTTTGTATTGCAGACAAATTGAATACCCATGTCTTTCAGGGCAGCAACGAGTTTACGGACAATGGCCTTGGGCAGCCGGTAATCTGGGATTGCATACATCAGCATGCCGCCGGGTTCTTCTTTACTGTCGTAGACGGTAACGGCGTTGCCTGCCTTACGGAGATAATACGCCGCGGAGAGACCAGCCGGACCGGAACCGATGACAGCGACTTTCTTGCCTGTTTCCAGGATGGGTGCCCTATAGAACAGATTTTTATGATCCAGTGCATAGTCACCAACGAAACGTTCCACATTGCGGATAGCCACACTGTCACCAACCGAGGAGTGACTGCACTCTTCCTGGCAGAAGTGCGCACAGACGCGGCTGGTGATACAGGGTATCGGGTTTACGCTCATGATGATCTGAACAGCGCCGGGGACGTTGCCAAGCCGGAACTGTTCCATATACCCCGGGATATCCGTAGAGGCGGGGCAGCGTTGCGAACACGGTGTCGAGCCGCATTTCATACCGCCGAATACAGAATGATAACGGTTATCCCCTTGCAGGGCGTAGCAGGTTTCCCCGCCCTTACGTCGGCAGATAAGGCGATTGCCTGCTTCATGCGGATAGCGATAGAACCAGCAGCGGACATCCTGACAGATATTGCCTCCGATGGTGCCGAGATTACGAATAAGTGGTGTGGCTACGGAATGAGCTGCTTCAGCCAAGGCTGGTGCCTTAGTGAGAACGTCGTGATTTTCAGCGATTGTAGTCAATCTGGCGAGTGACCCTATCGTGATCGTATTGTCTTCGACTCTGATTTCATCCGCTCCGACGATATTTTTGATGTCTACAACCATCTTTGGCGTTTCTGTTAATATCTCGTTTCTGATGACGCTGAGAATATCAGTTGCGCCCGCGATTACTGTAGCTTCACTATCATTCTTTAATATTTGGCTTGCTTCCTCGAAGTTTTGCACGCGGGTATGTTCAAAGTATTTCATGCTCAATTCCTCCTCTTAAATCTTGCCTAACGCTTTTAAGATCACGTCAGGCGTAGCCGGATAATCCTTGATCTCAGTACCAATCGCGTTGGAAATTGCCATCATGCAGGCACTCGCCGCAGCTGCGCCGGATATCTCACCGACGCCGATCGCCCTAAAATAATTGGTATCGAATTGAGACTCAAGAATACACGTATCGAAATTGGGCAGTTCATTGAATGGTCGCCATTTGTACTGGATCATATCGTATGTCAGCGGTCTGCCGATTACCGGATCAACGAAGTTTTCTTCAAAAAGGGCGGTATCCAGCGACGCCGCGCCGATGCCTCCCTGACACTGCATTTCCAGAGAACCCGGATCGATGATCTGTCCGACATCAGTGCCCCCAAGCATATCAATGACTTTTGTCATACCGGTTTCCAAATCGACTTCCGCTTCGATAAAGGACATGAAAAAGTTTGGGGTGCCAAAATCTTCATCATGCCTTCCATACCCGGTCATGGTCAAATGATGATCCGGAACCAACTTGGTAACCGGCACCCATAACTCCGGCTTGGATTTTGCTCTGACGCCAAAGTTGAACATTTCCATTTGTTCCTGAGGATATCTGAGTTTATACTCTGCCGCTTCAAAAAGCTGGCGTCTCAAATCCAGGGCCGCATTGCTGACCGCCCGTCCGCACGTAAGCGTTCCTCGTGAGCCTGCAAGACCTTCGTTTCTCGGGCTGGTCCTGGAATCCGGAGGGATCGTCTGAACGGCCTCCAGCGGTACGTTAAGTATTTCGGCCACCATCTTCAACAGGTTGGACTTTTGCCCGTTGCCGATTTCAGTGACGTTGATATGCACCATAACACGCGCTTCATCCTTAAACATGTCGGGGATGATCCGAACATAGGCTTCAGCGAAGCTCTCACCGGCATCACTGTTGCCGATAACAGAGCAGCCAACACCACGGACCTTTTTACCATCTTCTGATACCCAGGAAGGAATGCCCCACCCTTTCCATCTGTCTTTCCAACGGAATTTTTCAGCGGTCGCCAGGATTGCATCATTATAATCCACCGATCTGGCAGTCCATTCCCGGCCATCACGCCAAAAGTATTTATCCCCAGCCTGACAATAGTTCTTTCTGAAGCTATCCACCGGATCGAAGTTGCCTTTGCGCATCGCTCTTGCCATTAAGAGCGACAGGCAGGAATTCAGCTCCTGTCCGCCGTAACCTCTGACCGTACCGGCCGTGAGCTTGTTTGTGGTGATGATCCGGGTATCCAAATCCCAGTTGGGGCATTTGCACATAATGAGTTGCGCTTCGCCCAAGCCAACGCTGACTTGTCCTTGAATCGCATTGCAGAAATGGCCGGCATCGACAGACCACAAGGCCTTTACGGATCGAACAACACCTTCCTTATCCATACCGATTTTAGCCTGAACCGTGCTTCCCAACCTGGTCTCGTGCATGACCATCTGTTCGACCTTGGTTTCATTCATTTTAATCGGACGGTTGGTTGCTTTGGCCAACAACATGCCATAAATGGTTATATTGGTCAACGTGGTTTTATTCCCATAAGAACCACCCACGTTAAATGCCGTTGCCTCAATATGAACGCCTGGAATTACGGTCGCATTGACCAGCTGCAGAACCATAATTCCCTGAGTGGTACCCCAGACGTGATAATCTGTACCGCCTTCCCACTGGATAATAAGTCCGGGAGGTTCCGGTGAAAGCGTTCCTGGTTTCTTATCAAAGCCAATGGTATCTTCTTCGATGATTGCACACTCAGCAAAGCCATTTTCCACATCCCCTTTTTTGAGGTGCCACCATCGGCCGCTGGGCTGCATAACTTCGTAACCGCCGGGAACAATGTTATTGGGGAATTCATCATAGAGCTGTGGCGCCCCTTCTTTTTGAGCTTCAAGTACATCAAAAACAGGTTCGAGCACCTCATAGTTTACCTCAATCAGATCAATCGCTTCTTTTGCAAGCTCTTCCGTTTCGGCAGCAACCAGGGCTACAGCGTCACCGACAAACCGCATGCGTGTGCCAAGTACGGATTTCTGCGGCGGCCAGCCGAATTTCCAGTTAGGATCGCAGTCCTTATAGGTAATGACCGCATGGACGCCTTCCAAAGTAAGCGCCTTGCTTGTATCGATACTGAGGATATTGGCATGGGGGTAAGGGCATTGTTTAACCTTTCCGATCAATATATTAGGCATGACAAAATCATCAAAAAACTGTGTCTTGCCCTGGACGATACCATAGGCGTCTTTGCGAACGGTTTGTTTACCAACGTATTTATAATCGTGTTTACTTTTAATCATGCCGGTTGCTCTCCCTTCTTAACCAGACTCTCTACTGCTTCAAGAACGTGGTAATGGCTGATACAGCGACAGAAATTTCCAGAGAGGGCATCTTGTATCTGCTCACGGGTCGGACGCGGGTTCTTATTGAGCAACGCTTTGGTAGCCATGATGATTCCCGGCGTACAAAATCCGCACTGGAAAGCGTAGTAATCCACAAATGCTTGCTGAACGGGATCCAGTGTCCCGTCAGGAGCAGCAAGTCCCTCAATGGTTACGATATGTTTCCCTTCACAGTCAACTGTCAGCACCTCGCATGAGGGCACAGCCTCGCCATCAATAAGTACCGTACAGCAGCCGCACGCGCCGTCTTTACAGGCGATCTTCGTGCCGGTTAGACCAAAACGGTTTCGCAGTGTATCCACAAGCACTTCGTTTGGTAGAAGCTGTCCAAACAAATTACCCACTGACAATGTGTACTCTTTTCCGTTTACGAAAAAATTCACAAGAGTTGTTTTCATGTGGCCAAAACCTCCATTTTTGTGTAATTTTCTTCAGCGCCGGTTGCAACCCGGCTCAAACATTACAAGAGAAAAACTGCTATCTCCACATTAAAACGCAACCAATTAAGTGTCAATTTGGTAAAAAAAAATTCCACAATATTGAATTTCAGCTGTTGCCCGTTCAAAAAAAATAAGGGGTTAAGCCACCCCCTTTTTTTATCGTTAAATCAAGACGTATTGATGGTATGCTCATCCTTTAACAACGATCTTTTGCTTATAGTTAAGTAAAACCTATTTCGCGTTTCTGTCAGATTGGTTTCTTTTATCGTTATAGCCGAGTTGATAAGAAATGATATGGGCAATTTTCTTTACAAGCGCAATTGCCGACTGTAAATCGCTGGTGCTCATGTTATCAAACATGCCTACGACACCAAAGGCATAGACGACTTTTCCCATAGCGTCAAATATTGGTGCAGCGACGCCGAACATCCCCATGTGACGTTCATCCCGTTCCAGAGCATAGCCCTGTTTTCGTATCGCCGTTATTTCTTCGAACAGCGCGTCGTAATCGATAATTGTTTTTGAAGTATAGGGAATAAGTTCGGTTGTTCGGACGTACTCTTTAACCGCGTTATCAAGCATGCAGGACAAATAAACCTTCCCATGCGCATTACAATAAAGCGGCATAGAGGAGCCGACGGCAACAATGGTTTTTAGCCGGTTGTTCACAGGCTCTACACGGGCGATGATAACAGCATGGTTAGCACGGAGCGTTGTTAAATGTACCGATCTGTTTACAGAATCTGCAACTTCTTTCATCAACGGTTTGGCAATCTTAACGATGTCTAGGGCCCGGACCATTGCACTACCCAACTGAAAAACATGGATACCCATGGCGTATTTGCCATCGGCATTTTGTACGATGATCTCCTGCCTGCGCATCGCAGAAAGGAGACTGTGAATAGTGCTTTTGGGCCAGCCTGTCCTTTCGGTAAGCTCTTTTAAGGACAGCGGCTCGTTATTGTTAAGAAAACAATCCAAAAGAATAAAGGCTTTTTCAATAGAATTAACGTGGCCAGATTTCCCCTCCATATCAATTTCCCCTTTGAAAAAATGACCGTCTACTCAAAATTCAAGGTTGATTTAATTATAATATAGAGTTGATGCCAATATAACCGGTGGAAAAATAATTTGTGAATAGTTTCATTATTGTATTAATACCAGTACTTTTTACCCTTAAAATGATCTTAAAACCATTGACCGTAGTATGTAACATCTGAGGTTGGTCTGCCTGCACCATTCCGCTTTCGGCAGATTATCTTCCCAGCCATGCTCCGCCTGTCGCCGGAACGGTGGCACGCAGACCTGAACTTTACAAACTTATTTAATTAATGGAAAGTCACCGATATTCAGACTTTCTGTCAGTTCAATACCGAGTTTCTCCGATTTTTTATACTCTTGCGCCTCAACGGCAATATCATACCGTCCCGGATTCAGTTTACGGAACCAGAAATCCCCTAAATCGTCTGATTCTGTCGTATACTGAGTACCATCAGCTGCAGTGAGAACGATGGTTGCCCCTTCAATTATTTCATTAGCGGCAGGATCCCATACATCGCCGGCAATAAACAGTTTAGGCAAGTTCAAATAATACACCCTAGGCTTTAAGCCTTTTTCAGGCATCAAGACCTCAGCAGCGGCGATTTCGTCACCGAAATCTTCTTCCTCACCAAATCGCAAAGCACCGGTGGAGCAGGCATCGACACACCGCGGAATTTCGCCGGCATCAACCAGATGCGCACAGCCCGTACATTTTTGTACTATACCTAATTCCTCATTCCAGAATATTTTGTCATAGGGGCAGGCCGATACAAGTTCTTTTTTCCCAGCGGCTTTCTCCGGATCGATAATGACCAGACCGTCTTGACGTTTATAGACCGTATCGTCTCCCTGCTGGATACACGCCGGATCGTCACAATGCATGCAAGGAAGAGGCCGATACTCCAGATTCACCTTAGGAACCTGTCCGTGAACAGTCTCGTTGAGCTTCATCCAAAAATGGCCGATATCCGGCTGTGGTTTAGCATAAGGAAGCCATTCGTTGCCAACATGTTCGTCTTTGCAGACAATCTGGCAGTTATAGCATCCATTGCATCTCGCTATATCGATGACGAATACTTTCATGATTTATTTCTCCTCCTTGATTCTGTTGGTCAGTTTAACGCCGCTGTCGTCGAATTCACGGTTAAAGGCATCGGGATATTGCTTGGCTAAGGCTAATACATCCACTTTTTCAACGCCTACAAGATAGCCGCTGGTGACTTCACCGGCGCAATTTTTGGAGGTGGTGTTGGTCGGGGCAATGAGATTATTGGCCCCGCTGCGGTCACTGACGCCCGGTTCGATCGGGTCAAGACGCGTACCGTGATCCTGCAGGACAACACCCGGCATAATTCTTTCTGTTATATACGCGCCGCCTAAAACCCAGCCGCGTTCATTATATACTTTAACAACATCCCCCGATACAATCCCTAAATTCTTTGCATCTTTTGGATTGATCCAAACAGGTTCATATTTGTAACCGTCGGGACCAACGACTTTGCAGGTGGGAATTTCTCTGAACCACGAAATATCGTCCATATTGGCATGAACACGCCATTTTGGATGGTTGGAGACAATAAGGAACGGATACTTTTGCGCCCTTACCGATTGACGGGTTTCCTGAGGATGGCTTTCACCACTGGCAATATATTGGGGATAGGGCTTGCGTTCAACATCATTTGGAAAGTATTTCTCCAGATTCGGACAATAAATTTCGAGTTTGCCGGACGGCGTATTCAACGGATAGGTTTCCGGATTGCTATAGAAGTTATAGAATCCTGCCGGAACGTCTTGCCAATCTTCTGCTGTTGGCGAAATAATATATTCTTTCTGCTTAAACTCTTCATAGGTAATTTCATTCTCAGCGCCGGACGTAGCAAAACCGTCCTGTATACACTTTTCAACATCTCGGCCCCGGGTATATTCTTCATATAATCCAAGTTTCTTGGCAATTTCACCGACGATTTCCCAGTCGCTCAACGATTCTCCGATATGGTCAATCGCCTGGCCTTCGTAGAATAAGTGATAATAGCTTCCATCTCCGGCATTAAAACCGATATCTTCCAATTCAAACTTCGTACTTACTGGCAGGATGATATCGGCAAACAGGCAGTCGTTTTCCAGCCAGGGATGTTGAGCCAGTACAAAATCCAGTCGGTCACTGCGCAGTGCATCAATGAAAGAATTCCCGCCATTCCAGCACGTGGTCCAACAGGGTGTGTCGGTCCAGATCATATGAAGGAAAGGCTCACCTTCTTCTTTCGGAAATTGATGGTAAATATACTGATCATACGTCGGCAGCGAATTAATACAGTTGCCGTACCAGGAAAATGTTTCATCGGTCATGATCGCTTTAGGCACCAATGTTTTCGGTACAAAACGATCCATATAGCCATGAACGCCGCCATTATAAGCATTCATGCAGTGATACATCGTCTCGCCTTTGGGCGTCGGCACTTGATCCTCAAGACCCATCATGCCCCATTCCAGGAATTTGAATTGATTCCGTCCGGGTTTACCAAGGCCCTGCATGGTTAAAAGAACAACTTCCATCCGGCCGGGTTCGTGGGAATAGCAGGAACGAATAAAGGAACCGCCGTTGCAGTGGGCTATCGTCGTTGCGTCTTTATGCCATTTCCGGGCTAAGGCTTTGATCAGTCTGGCCGGCACACCACAAATCGGCTCTGCCCATTCCGGCGTTTTGACAATACCGTCATCTTCACCCATAACCACTTTTTCTACATACTCAAAACCAATCGCATGTGTGTCAATGTATTCTTTGTCATAGAGACCTTCAGTCAGCCAGACATAGGCAATAGCGAATTGAAGTGCGAGGTCTGTATTGGGCAGTACAGGTATCCACCGGCCTGCGTGGATCGCTACGGAATAATTGACATCCGGGCAAATATACACGGTCTTGATCCCAATCTCATTAAACCAGAAAGACATCTGGCTGGGCATTTGCCCGCCCCAACCCCATGGTGTTGTTTCCGGGTCGCATCCCCAGCAAAGAAGCATCTTGGTATTCTTGGAGATATCATAGAAAAGATTGGCAAGAATACCTTGGCCGGTATGATCCATACCCCAAATATGTTTGGCACCCCAGTACCAGCCTTCCCAACTGTCAGGCTGGCGGGCTTGGATCGTACAGCCACCCAGCAGTTCAAGAAGCCTGACCTGGCAGCCATGAGTAGCATGAACGACCTTGGTTTCACCATGCCCGTCTTGCTGCGCTAAAATTGAGCCAACACCGTATTTTTCGTATTGCCTTTTTATTTCTTTGGCGATAATATCGGTAGCTTCATCCCAGGAAATCCGTTCGAATTTGCTGATTCCTCTATTCTGAGGATTTCTTTCTCCCTCAGGATTCCAGTCCACTCGTTTCATGGGATAGGGAACACGGTTATTAGAGTACGCCCGTTTCTTATAAGCATAGGCAAATGGAGGCAAGAGCGATTTCTTGGATGCTTTGAACGTTTTGCCATTCATTTCGATTTCCCAAGGTTTGTATTTCCCCTCCAGGGCATATTCCTTATCGTACCGAAGCGGCCTTGTCCGTATGATTTTTCCGTCTTTAACATCAACTTCCGCCGTATTCGATCCGGAGCCAAAGCTGCAAAAGCCCAGACTCTTGATAACCGTCTTATCCGCACCGAAACCTGTTTTAGCCATTGTATCACTCCTTCTTTAATTATCGCATAGGTTGCCCATGGTATAATTTTGCAAGAATCATGCCAACTTTTTACTGTTTAGTTTTATTGAGTTTTCTAAAAACCAGGCAGGCACACGTTTTTCAAGTTTGCGATCTTTGATCGTTATTGAAAAAAACGTTCCCATAAACGCAAAAATGAATAAATAAAATTCACGCGAAAAAATCTTCTACGGGAATTAAATACCATTTAATTATTACATTTTTATTCTATATATGTTTTGAATTGCTTTAATGAGTGTCTTTGATTTCTTTCGGTCGAAATTTTGGCGTATAAACGTCTTTTGCCGAGGAAAGCTCTTGAACAAAGCCATTTTCAAGCCCTATGTAAAAAAAATAATCGATAATCGTGTCATATTCCCTTTGCCGGAGTCTTCTCGCCAGTTCGGGGTATTCGGGGGCGTTATACATTGGCGTGTATTGACCCATCAGACTGACATAGATATCCTTTGGTAAATTGTCGCTTATCCAGTGAAGTATTTGCTTGGTGTTTTCCAATTGTCCGGGCAAAATCAAATGTCGGATAAGCACGCCTTTTTGCATCATACCATCGTCATCGAAAACAGGTGATCCAACCTGCGATACCATTTCCAGGATCGCTGCAGATGCCTTCTCAAAATAATCCGATACACCGGAGTACTTTCTCCCCAATTGATTATCGGCATATTTAATATCAGGCAGGTAGATATCGACCAAACCGTTGAGAGCTTTCAGATCGGCGGCATTTTCATACCCGTTCGAATTATAAACCACAGGAATATGCAGTCCACCCTGCCTGGCTAATATCAATGCGTCCCGGATCTGGTAAAGATATTGCGTCGGGGAAACCAGGTTGATATTATGCACAGCATGCTCCTGCTGCCCTAACATCATCCGGGCTAACTCGTCAACAGGGATTTCCTCTCCAAAATCCTCCTGGCTGATATCAAAGTTTTGGCAAAAGACACATCGCATATTGCAATGCGAAAAAAACAGGGTACCGGAGCCTTTTGTTCCGCTGATACACGGTTCTTCCCAATGATGGACAGAAGCGAGCGCCACTTTCGGGTTCATACCGGCTCGACAAACACCCTTTTTTCCAGCGCTGCGATCGACGGCACAATGCCGCGGACAGGCACTGCAGCTTGTCATTTTTTCTGACAAAGAATCCATTTTCATTACCTCATCTGACCATTAGGCTTACTGCCTATGGATGCAATCATAGGCATATTAATGTCGTGTCTTTTACTACCCATCATAAAATATTGTCTATTTTTGCACAACCTTTTTCAAATACCAATTTCATATACCGATTCGTCATCGTATAGCAGATTAAAATCTATGAATCCCCTGCGGATATCCGATTTGCATATTATCGTTAGTTTTTGGAGGGTGTATAGATTAAACTATTTTCCTTCACACTCAGAAATAATCCATGATCCGTATCTACCGCGGCGTAAAAAATATCGGAAATTCTATTCACTTGCCTTTTCTTCAATTCACTATCTAACCATTCCAGACTCAGATTATTTCTTACCAGATTGTGTTCAAAGAGTTGCCCGTCTTTAATGATTGGCGTCGGCATCCCTTTGTATGCGGTACCGGTATTCATATCCTTCGGTGTTAACGGCAGGTGCTGTGACTTCTTTAAGACACTTAAAATCCCATGAGGTTCGAGCACGGCAAACTCAACTTCACCCAAGTCAAAGATCCCCTTGTCTCTCAGCTGTGATTCTAAATTATCCAAATGATAGCGCACCTTTTTCATGTTCTTGTCCAGAATCTGGCCATTTCTTATCACTACGACCGGTTCACCATCCGCCAATTTTCTGAAGCGAAGATTTTTTAGGTTGAGGAAATCAAACGAGATGGCCAGCAAGGTCAGCAGTACAGGAGCAATGAGAACCCACATGCCTTCAATCATCTGAACAACATAAGAACCGGATATGGAGCCAATGGTTATGCCGACGGTAAAGTCAAAATAAGACATTTGCGAAAGCAGTTTACGCCCGATACTGCGGGATAAAACTACAAGTATCACGAAGATCAACATGGATTTCCAAGTTACCAATAGCAACTGCTCCATTGGTTTTGTCTCCTTCCAGGGGAATGCGTCTAATACGCATTCCTATATAATTCCTCTAACTCATGAATTAGTGGCATGCGTGGATTCGCCGTCGTTGTTTGGTCTTGGAAGGCTTCCTCTGCCAGTTGGCTGACTTTTGATTCGAATACGTCTTTAGAAACACCGGTTTGGGAAATAGACTGAGGCAGGCCGACTTCTTTGATCAGTGTCCTTACAGCGTCGATAAGCAACTTCACGCCCTGTTCAGCTGATGTGTGCTTCATGCCAAGATACGTGGCTATGTCCGCATACTTTTCCGTCGCGACATAATGATCATATTTGGGGAATGTCGTTATTTTGTTGGGGATTTCGCTGTTGTATTGGATAACATGAGGCAGCATGATTCCATTGGCCCGACCATGCGGAATATGAAATTCCCCCCCTAGCTTATGCGCCAAACTATGGTTAATGCCCAAGAAAGCATTCGTAAAGGCCATACCGGCGATGCAAGAGGCATTATGCATTTTCTCTCGGGCTTCGCGATCATTGCCGTTGCGATAGGCACGCGGCAGGTACTTAAATACCAATTGAATCGCTTTTATCGCCAAGGCATCGGTGTAGTCAGATGCCAGCACCGAGACATACGCCTCCAACGCATGTGTCAAAACGTCGATACCGGTATCCGCAGTCACACTGGCGGGGATGCTTAAGGTAAATTGCGGATCGACGATGGCCACATCCGGTGTCAGCTCGTAATCCGCTATCGGGTATTTTATGCCTGTTTTTTTATCCGTAATCACGGTAAAGGACGTCACTTCAGATCCTGTCCCCGATGTTGTCGGTATAGCGACAAATCGTGCCTTGGCTCCGATCCGCGGTATTTTATAAATACGCTTGCGGATATCCATAAACTTAAATGTTAAGGCCTCAAAATCGACTTCCGGAAATTCATAGAACATCCACATGGCCTTCGCCGCGTCGATTGGTGAACCGCCGCCGAGAGCGATGATGACGTCGGGCTGAAAGGCTTCGATAAGCGCGACACCCCGTTTGACCGTATCAATGGAAGGATCCGGTTCCACATCCAGGAAAACCTCGCTGTGAACATATTTTTCTCTCTTCCGAAGATAAAAAAGAACGGTATCAACATAGCCGGCCTGCTGCATGACTTTATCCGTCACGATAACCGCGCGGCTGATATCGGGCATTTTAGCCAGATACTGAACCGAACCGTATTCAAAATAGATTCGATCAGGGATCTTAAACCATTGCATGTTAACTTTTCGTTTCGCCAAACGTTTTTTATTCAGCAGATTGACGGCTGTGACATTAGCTGTTGTTGAATTCTTGCCGAAGGAACCGCAGCCCAGGGTTAACGAGGGAATATTGGTATTATAAAGATCACCGATAGCCCCATGCGTCGATGGGGCATTGACGATCAAGCGTCCGGTTTTAATGGCTTTGGCAAATTCCTCGATGATTTTGGAATCATCGGAGTGAATCACTGCCGAGTGCCCCAGTCCGCCGTAACGTACCATCTGATCAGCCATGGCAATGCCTTGTTTATAATCGTTAACACGGTAGAAAGCCAGCACCGGACTCAGTTTTTCCCTGGAAAGCGGATAAGAATCGCCAACACCGTGTAATTCAGCAATCAGAATTTTGGTATCGTCAGGAACATTGAGTCCGGCCATTTTAGCAATAGCGTAAGCGCTTTTACCGACAATCTCGGCATTGATACCCCCTTTATCCGCATTGACTGCTACTTTTTCCAACTGTGCTATTTCTTCTGGCGATAGGAAATAACATTTTAGTTTCTTCATATACCCGATGAATTCAGGGCAAATTACGTTATCGACGATGACTGCTTGCTCGGAGGCACAAATCATACCATTATCGAACGTTTTTGAAATAATAATATCCGTAACTGCCCGATAGATATTTGCACTTTTTTCGATATAACATGGGACATTCCCTGGTCCCACGCCTAATGCTGGTTTGCCAGCCGAGTAAGCAGCTCGGACCAATCCTGATCCGCCGGTTGCCAGAATCAGAGCAATTCCCCGATGATTCATTAATTCCCGGGTCGCCTCAAGTGATGGCTCCGTGATCCATTGGATGCATCCCGCAGGGGCACCTGCCTTCACGGCTGCGTCTCGCACGATCTTTGCCGCTTCTACACTGCATTTTTGTGAGGATGGATGAAAAGCAAAAATAATCGGATTGCGAGTTTTAACAGCAATAATTGCTTTAAACAGGGTTGTCGAGGTAGGATTGGTTACCGGCGTGACGCCGGCAATGACGCCTACCGGCTCCGCGATTTCTACATAGCCTTCATTCTCATTATCTTCAACGATTCCTACTGTTTTTTCATATTTAATACTATGGTAAATATACTCTGTCGCAAAGATGTTCTTAATAACCTTATCTTCAACAACTCCCCGTCCCGTTTCTTCAACAGCGAGTTTAGCCAAAACCAATTGGTTCTTTAATCCGGCTAAAGCCATTTCCTTAACAATCGAATCTACGTGTTCCTGTGACATTTCCATATAGGTTAGCAAGGCATTCTGCGCATTATCGATCAGTTTATCTATGCTGCCATTGGTGCCTATGGTGATGTTATCGTGTATCGTGCAATTATTGTTTTTGACCGCAGGTACTTTATTGCTATTGCTCATATTACACCTCCGAAAATATATTCAAATTCGTTTCCCCTTCTGAAGAAAGGTAATTTTAGTTCACTGCTTATTATGCCTATATTCTACTGAAACAATCTAAAAGTTTTCTTTGCACTGCAAAAAGAAAAAGATGCTGTCGCAATAAAAAAGCAGGGCCGTTGCCCGCTGTGAACCGCTCCCCGTCAAGTAGACAATTAAAAAAATAAAACTCTGCTGCCAGTAGGTATAACCTGCTGGCAGTTTTATGCTGCTTGTAAATAACTTTCGTGTTTCTCCAAAGGTGTTAATACACCAAGATTCCTCTGTAATCGTTTGTTGTTATAGTAATCGATATATTCCTCAATCATTTCTACTACAGAGTCTCTGCTGGTAAATCTTTTTCCGTAATAGCGTTCTCGTTTAATAATCCCCCAAAAGCCTTCCATTGGGCCATTATCAATACATTTGGCTATTCTTGACATACTTTGGGTCATTCCAGCTGCTTCAAGCTTCGCATGAAATGCTCTGTTCGTATATTGGAATCCCCTGTCACTATGAAAGATTGGATGTGCGTCCGGATTAGCTTCAATGGCAGCATCAAATGTATCGAATACCAGCGCGTTATTATTAGAATCACGTATAATATATGAAACTATTCGTCTATCGTATAAATCTAATATTGCACTAAGATATAGTTTGTGCTTTATTATTCCAACGTAATACTTGAATTCTGTTACATCTGTAAGCCATTTTTCATTTGGAGCTCCAGAGGTGAATTCTCTATTTAGTATGTTTTCTGCTATATACTGTGGATTGGCTGCCTGTCGTGTACACCCATTGTTTGAATACTTAATGGTGGATTTTATATCTAACTTACGACAAATGCGTAAAACTCGCTTGTCATTCGCTTTTATATTATGATACCGCTCAAGATCATCCTTGATTCTTCTATACCCTTTATCTGGGCTTTCCTCATGAATTCTTTCAATCTCATCAGCGATACGAAGATTTTCTGCTTCGCTTTCAGGTATTTCTCTATGCAGCCACTTATAATATGCTGCTCGTGATACCTTTCCAAACTTACATAGGGTGCTGATCGGATAATTATGTTCTTGGTTTTCTTCTTTTATAGCCTGATATATAAATTCATGGCGAACCAGGCTTAGTCCCGCCTCCTCTCTATCCCCTCGAGTTTTTTTAAGAAAGATGCCTCCATTTCGGCCTGTTCTTTTTCTGCTCTTAAAATCTTATTTTCAGCTCTCAGCTTTTCTAATTCACTCATCTTATCCTGAGACTTTCGCTTCCCCCGATTGTCTCTTAATGCTTCAACCCCATAGACTTCATATTTAACAGTATAGTTACGCACCTGCTGATAGGATACTTGATGTTTTTCAGATGTTTCTGCGTAATTATGATCATGTGCAATGCAATACCGCACGATTTCAACGCGTTCATCGAAAGTGGTTTTTCTTCCTTTGGTCATGATGGTACTTCCTCCTGTTCCAGAAGACCTTAGTTCTTCATGACCATTATACTGTTTTATCCAGCGTTGTAACTTACCTTTTGATCGAATTCCATACTTTTTACAAATATCAGTTTGAGAGCCCAAACCAGCTAAATAATCTTCAACAGCTTGTATCTTAAGTACTTTTGTGTATTTTTTAGTTCCTTTCATTAAGAAAACATCGGCTCCCATGGACTCATAATTAAAAATCCATTGTTGAACAGATGCTAAACTTACATTAAGATCACGGGCAATCTGATTTTGGCTAGTTTTTCCATCTAGATACCGTAATACAGCAGTTAACTTCTCGTTGCCAGATATCTTTCTCTTTGACATAAAATATACTCCCCTCTAAGCAACAAGTTTTTATTATTTCACTTGTCTACCTAGAAGGGAGCATATCACTGAACGATTACGTTCGTTGTACAACAGCCCCTTTATTCCCTGTTTGCCGCTGTTAAACTTGTCGATACGACTTCAAGAGTCTTAAATAATGGTTAGCCTCACGCAGTGTATGGTCTCCAAGTAGCGGTATAATAATCGATCTGATCTTACACTCTGCAATCCCATTGGTTCCTTGTGCTTTAAAATCTCTGAGGGCTCTTGTCGCTCTTAGACTATCCTCCGTAACTTTTAAAATAGGAATGGATTTGTCTATTGCTGCCTTTGCCTCCGCTGTCAATTGGTCAAACTCATGGCCAAAATTATTGGCTGTCGTTATTAACTCATCCTCAGTCGGGTCCAATAACCCCCGAATAAATTTGGAATGCTCCGCCATAATCCTGTTCCAGAAAAGCTCTTGTTCAAGGATCTCCGCCTCGAGATTCATTCTTTCTCTCGCTTCAATCTTTTGAACCATTCGCCAATAGAATTTAGCCTCGCGCATGATGTGATCGATCAATAATGGATAAGAGTTCGTAAACATTTTGCATGCTAAGACTTGAGATAAGATCGTTGACTTAAACTGCGCTAAGGCTGCAATTAGACTCATAGCCCGTTGGTTTATTGATGACACAGCTTGTACAAGCATATCATTCGGCCGCATGACTACCCCTCCGGTCAACCCAGCCTCTGCTTGCGTTAAATTGGTTGGAATTTGAACACCTGTATAAAAGGATGACGCCATTTCCGCTCTTAATGTATACGGTGAGATGATTTCTCCAGACTGAAGTACTTCCTGGCTGATTGCCCCATCGGAAATGGATATGACTTCGCCTAAAAGTGTATCAAATTGGGTTCGGAAGTTATCCGCTTGCTGGATGAAATTTATATCCCTCTGGGTAAATCCGGTCTCCAGAAAAAAAGAATGCTCCTTCATTATTCTCGCAAAAAAGAGATGCAGCTCTAACGACATACGGACGTAATTCATAGATGCATGCATAGAAATCCTCCTCAGCTTTTTTCTATGCTTACCAATATGTTACATGTCAGATAAAAGTTCCATCTCTGATATTATTTTTAGAAGGTAGGCAACCATAGCACTGTTCGTCGTGCCTCACGATTATTAAGGTAAATCGTTGCTGTACTTTGTAACACCTAAAACTTTCATTACTCGGCGAGGAAAATTTTCGTATGACAAGGCGGTCGCTCCTTGCCATCCGAGGCACCGCGACACTAGGCCATCCATGGCCGTCGAAGGATTGAGTAATACTGGCTGTATTACGAATGACGTCCACGGATGGACTAATGCCGCGGTCACCATGGAGGGTGAAGGAGCGGCAAGACAACGCAGTCAGACGGAAATTTAATCGGCGATAATGTAAGGGATTAGGTGTTACAGAGTACTAGCAATATTCTCCAAAATAGTATCCCTTAGTTTCTGAATAAATTCTGCTTCATCGGCTTTCTTCAAATGATTAATGGATATCGGCTTTGAAATGACACAGGTGATTGTATCTGCTTTCACTCTGGAACCGTTCTTGGCCAGTACCTTATACGAACCATTCATACTGATTGGCACAATGGGTACTCCACTTTTGGTCGCGAGTTTAAGCCATCCTTTTTTAAAGTCATTGGCCTCTTCCCCGTCGCTCAGTCTGCCCTCAGGAAATACCACCATCGAATGGCCATTAATCAGATAGTCTACCGCTTTGTTAAAACATAGTGTTGACTGCCTGGCATCTTCTCGGTTAATAAAAACACAGGCCATTTGTTCCATCCATTGGTTGATAATAGGTAATTTTAAAGCCTCGAGAACCGATACGAAGCCCTTCGGTTTATTGATAAAACCATGGATTACCAGGCTGTCTGCATGTCCTTGATGATTACTGACAAACAGAACGGCACCGTGCTCCGGAACGTTTTCCAAACCGGTGATTTTTATCTTGGATCCTGTCAGGTAGAACAAAACTCTGCAAATTCGGCCAGTCATTCTATCGACTAAGATGCGGTTTTTATCCTTTTTACCGATATGCTTGTAATACGTTGCCAACCATAGCATGGGGTATGTGATTACCAGGAAAGACCAGCCGCAAGAATACCACAGGATCGTTCTCAGCATGTTCTCACTCCAATTGTCAAAATAATTTAGTACGACATATATTTACGATATATATTAATGAATAAGAAAAATATATTGCTACCCTTTTCATGCATCATTGTGCATTGTTCAATGCATTTTCGATTGCCTTAAGAATAACTTTACTACTGTAAGTCGCGCCGGAGATAACATCGACATCCAAGTTTTGAGTTTCGATCACTGTATTGGTTATGGCCTCAGCCGGTTCGCCACGCCCGTTTTCATGTTTGGTTATTTCAATCGCTGTAATGGCATGGTCCTTAACGGTTACCCTTACTGCCGCTTCAATCGGAGATGCCGCGTATGTACCCGTGTAAGCCCCGTCGGGTATGTTGTCTAAGTCGACATTGGCTATTTTTTCCTGCATCAGATAGTTCAAATTTTGTTCTGAACTGATCAGCATATTTCTCACGCTAAAAAATGCGGTGACGATGAGAACGATAACGATAAGGAGTATAATGTATCTTTTTTTTATTTTCATCACACATCTCCACTTTTTCAATGGTTTAAAAATCAATATTTCCAGAAACATATTTTTGCTTTATCACAGCACCGCCTTTCTATTGTGAATAAAGGGGATAAGATGTAAAAAGTATAGTAAAAACATGTGAATTATTGATTTATGTTCTCCAAAGTTACAATAATTCCTCTCAGTAAATAAAGATATTATTCATTAATGAAAACCTCCATGCCATGACCTGCCGGGATAGTTTATCTATAAACAAAATGCGTTGTACTTTGGGTTCTATTCAAAATAAACGCCGATGCGCATAGTTTTTAAACCATGTGCATCGGCATTAACCATATTCCGTGCGGTAATTAATCTGTTTTTCATGAATTGACCATCTCGTCGCGGATTAATCTAAGGAACGATCACGCTGGGATATACCCGGAGGGGGCGGAAAAGGAGGAGGGAGTTTGTTGCCGCATACCGGGCAAATTGTTGCATCATTAGGAGGCTCATTACGGCACGAACAGCATATTCGTTTCTTGCTGATCAATGTGGGTTTCCCGCATCGTCCACAGGCCATACATAGACTTCCATATCCGCACGTCATCGTTTACCTCCAAGCAGAGGTTCGTGGCAGTTGCCGCGAACCTCTGTTCTTTTTGTTATTGAATTACAAAAATCATTTTATTACCCAGAGTACTTGTTTTGGCTTCTTTGCGAGTTCGATACTGAGTTCTTCAATTGTTCCAAAGTGGATAACATCAGCCAGGCAGTGGTGCATGCAGGTGGGCTTTATCCCTTTCTCCACCCTGTCTTTGCACCCGTCGCATAAATCGGTAGGAACCGGGATTTTATTCCAGTTAAACGAACTGCCTTCATCGTTGCTGTCATCTTTCTGCCAGGGACCGTCATCAAAGACGCGAATCCCCCATTTACCTACAGGAAAATCATGTTCCACCTTGCAGGCAACTTCACACGATTGGCAGCCGGTGCAAAATTCGTAGTCAATTAAAAGTCCGTATGCAGCCATGTTAGTCCACCACCTTTTTGAATGTTTCTTGGAATTTTTTCATATCAACATCATAACTTTCGGTCAACGGCGTTACTTTGCAGATAATGCACTTATAAGGCGCGCCGAAGCCTAAGTTACCATTATAGTGATTGGGGATCAGCGTATTCACATTGGACTGCCATACGCCACTGAGGTTAGGCTCATTGGCATCTTGTTCGGGGAACCACCAGCCATGCTGAGCCATAACCGTGCCTTTTTTTACGGTAGGTGTCACTTTGGCTTTTAATTTGGCTTTGCCGAACTGGTTGCTGATTTCTACCCACTGTCCGTCGGCCACGCCCAATTCTAACGCATCCGCAGGATTGATCTCGATCAAAGGATTTGGATTCAATTCACGCAGCAGCGGAACCTGGCGGTGTTCGCTATGGAAGTATGCTATGACTCGCGCACCCGTGGTTAGAATGAACGGATACTCCTTCATCAAATCGGGTGTAGTAACTGGCCCAAAAGCTGGCTCCTGGTAAAATGGAAGCGGATCAGCACCGACATCAGAAAACATAAAGGAATAAAACTCAACACGTCCTGTTGCTGTCAGGAATCCAGGCTGACGATCCGGACGCAGATAACCGGTCTTATATTTATAGTATTTGCGTCCCTGTTGGACGTGTACTTTCTCCTTAACCGTATCGAAGTCTTCTTTGCCGCCCCCAATCAAGTTCCGTTGCATACGGCGATTGTTCAGCCAAGCTCTTTCGTCAACATACTTGTTAAGATAATGCGGCCTTTCCAGATATCTGCCAAGTTCGACAGCGATCTGGGCGTCGCTCTTGCAGTCGCCAACTTCGATGGCTTTATTCGTAATACCGAAGTGGATCTGGGAACCGGAATAATGCGTATAGTTAATACTATCGTGCTCCGGTGCGCATTTTAACGGCAGAAACAAATCAGCGCAGGCTTGAATCGTCGGAGTCATAAAGACGTCGGTGGCAAAAATAAATGGAATCCGCTTCAAGCCTCTATGCCACTTATCCCCTTCTGCGGAATTAGTGGGAGCGATAATGTTGGTGGATTGAATCATGGCCATTTGAATCCGATAAGGTTTGTCGGTAAGGAGACAATCCAGCATCAGGTCAGCGTGCGCATTCCGAATGGAATTAACATACAGCGGATATTCCTGCATGCCGATGGTTTTGTTTCTCAACTCATCGCCCAGCGCCATCCAGCCGTCCAAAAGGTGCCCTGTCGCTGCGTAGGTTTTATTCATGCCTTTGGTTCCTTCCGGGGCAACTTCTGCTGCTTTGGATTCACCCACCAGCTGACCGCCTGGTTTATCGAGATTGCCGGTAATTGCAATCAGACTGAGGATACAGTGGGCAGCCTGGGTGCCGTTCTGGTTTTGGTCGATAGCCAGACCCCAGGCAATTCCAGCCTGAGCAGCATTCGCATACATACGGGCTGACTTTTTGATGGTTTCCGCGGGAACACCGCAGATCTCAGCTGCTTTTTCCGCTGTCATATCCGTTACGCGCTCTTTTAGTTCATCAAAGCCGTAGCACCAGTTATCTACAAATTCTTTATCATAAAGCTCTTCATTGATGATCACATTCAGCCAAGCCATTCCCAGGGCGGCATCTGTTCCGGGACGTAAACGAACGTGCACGGCGGAACGGGTTGACAGCCAGTTAACTCGCGGATCGATAGAAATAATCTTGGTTCCGCGCTTCATGAGATCAATCACAGCATGACCGAAAAGACCATCACCGTTAGAGGGCAAAGGTTCTTTACCCCAAAGTACAATGACTTCGGGAACTTTGTAGTCGGGGTTATCGTAGGTCCCTTCCACACCGCCCGCATAGTCAATTTCAGGATAATAGCATCCGGTGACTGCCGCCGTGGCTGCAGCACGCGGTGTGTAGCAGGCATAGCCGGACTGGGTATAGCAGGCATTGGGTGTACCCAGCACATCATGCGCAAATTCCTGAACCATAATGCCGCCGTTACGGCCGGTACCGCTATAAGCCGCCATCGATTCCGGTCCGAAATTCTCAATCACATACTCTCTTTTTTGTTTAATCATTTCATAGGCTTCTTCCCAAGTACAGCGCTCCCATTTATCAGCCTTCCCACGATCTTGGGGATCGCGCTTCATTGGGTAGAGCACACGGCTGGGGTTATAGACGACTTCTTTCAGGTCCAAACATCGTGCGCAAAGTCTGCCTTTGGTAATCGGATCATTTTCGTCACCTTCAATTTTTTCTAGAATACCATCTTTATTAACATAGAGTTTAACTCCGCAGCCAACCGGGTGACAGCCCGGAGGAGACCAGATGGAAGACCGGACGACGGTATAATCCCCTTCCTCGTATTTCCAAGGTTTTCCTAAATCATTTTTAAATTCCACTGTAGTTTCTCCTCTCCTTCACATTAATTTCGGTCAAAATTGTTTCTGTTGTCCCCTCTTTCACCTATATTTAGATCCGTATGCAGACATACGCATCCATGGTAATTGGATATATAATTGTGTCCGACACTAATAATGCAAAAATTATACCAACCCAAAACACGCATTTCTTTTTGTTTTTTTTTAATATCGCAATTTTTTTTTGCATGCATGGAAAATTTATTTCATTTTTGGGGTTCAGAGAAAAAAAAATCGATCCTACTGATACCTGCTCCATTACAGAATATCTTCGAATCGATGTTATGCAAAGTAACTTCAAAGTAACGTCTGAGCACGTCGTTGTCTACTGTCTCGATAATATGTCCAGCCCCACGTCGTCGGTTATCTGTTTAGTAATTACTGACAACAAGCACATCATCCGATTTTGTGCACACACTGTTGATACAAGCGACAACATAAACACGGCCGAGCGTACCCGGCGGCACCTGCCAATAAACCTCTGCCACCCCGGTCACTGCACTGGGGCAATCAACACCAATTAGGCAAGCCAATTCACAGGTTTCGGTGCCGGTAGGCTCGATAAAGAAGAAGGCGTGGGAGACCGGTCGGGTGAACGTGGCTCTGACAATAACCTCCGGGACGAGCTGAACTGCCCCGTCCACAACAGGCAGGGGTTGGCCTTGGACAGACAGAAAACGTAGTGAAAGAACACGTAATTGTTCACCCGGCGGCGGCAGCGTTGGTATACAGATAACTTGACCGACATAGATTAGATTAGGATTGGCAATTTGCGGGTTGGCATCGACCAACTGCTGAACAATTAATCCATAGCGTCTGGCAATTAAGTAGAGTGTATCGCCTGCTTTAACCGTATATAACTGACCCTGGCAGGCACCCGCTGCATCCGGAATATCTTCATCTGCAGCAGAAAAATAGAAATCATTATCCATCGTATGCAACTCCTTTTTATAAATATGTTGTGGTTCAGTATATGCAGCATGCATGGAAAGGGAAAATGATTTCCTGCATTTCTGATATGCTAAAAAGCAGCCGTATGGCTGCTGATTTCAATATGGAAAAGACTTATTTATCCTTTTATTAAGAACAAACCGCAACTTCTTGGTAAGATAACATTTATGCGCCAACACGGTGTTTCGTTTCCATGCCCATACCACCGGATAGAACACGATAAAGTGTATCTAAGTCAACCGGTTTTGATATATGACAATTGAAACCTGCTTCTCTGGATCGTTCCAGGTCTTCGGCTTGAGCATATCCGGAGAGTGCAATTAAGAATACATCTTTCGTGTATTCATCTTCACGAATATGCTTGGCTACTTCATACCCATTCATTCCAGGTAAACCAATATCACAAAACACGACATCGGGTTGAAATTCTTTTATTTTGGACAATCCGTCAAAACCAGTGCATGCAGAAGTGACTTCGTGGCCCAAATGACGTAATAAGGCACATAATATTTCTGCGACATCCAGAATATCATCGATTACAACTATTCGTCGCCCAATGTATCTCTCCTGTTTACTTTCGATTCTCATTATATCGTTTGACTTCTCATCAATAATTAAAGGAAGTTCAATCGTAAACTGTGCTCCTTTGCCTAAGCCTTCACTCAATGCCTGAATACTCCCTTCATGTAAGTCAATAATTCCTTTGACAATAGCTAACCCCAGACCGAGACCTCCGTTACTATGCTCCAAGGATTTATCTGCCTGCACAAACGGTTGGAATAAATCATCGAGCATTTCCGGTTTAATCCCCAGACCGTTATCGCTGACGTTGATAACACCTTTATTGTTATCCTCGTCTTTATAAACGCTCACCGTTGTCTTTTCCCCCGGATCAGTAAATTTGAGGGAATTATGAATGAGATTTCCTATGGCCTGTGTTAATCGAGCAGCATCGGCTTGAATATGTATTGGCTCTAAACCCGTTTCTATTGTAAGGGTAACCCCTTTCTCAGCAAACATCTGTTTATAATCTTTCGCTGTACGCGCTACGACTCTGTTCAGTTCAATTATCTCTTTCTTTAGTTGAATTTTGTTTTGGGAGATGCGCGTTATGTCCAACAAATCATCAACGAGTCGCTTAAGCTGCGTCGTCTGGCGTTCTATAACTTCCTTAGCGTGTATCGCCTGTTCTGAGTCCGGAGCGGCAATCTTAAGAAGAGATAAGCTCATCATCATTGAAGCCAACGGATTTCTTAATTCATGGGAGAGACTGTTAATGTATAGATTCTTATTTTTGTCGGCCTTCTTTAAATCTTCAACAAGGGCAAGTGCCCGTTGTTCGCTGTGATATAGGGCTTCTTCTGTTCGTGTCCTTTCTATGGCATCGGCAGCCTGGCGTGATAAGAGGTCAAGCATTCTTATTTCGCGTTCTTCAAATTGTTTATGGATAGCGTAACCTGTATTTAAAACGCCAACGAACTTCCCGGAACTGCTGATTAGCGGGGTAGATTGTATACTCTTGATTCCTTCCCCAATCAAAAACGTTAGTTCACTGCTTCCTTCATATCGGCTGTTGGTGATATTCTCGATAATAATTCTCTTATTATCTTTATATATTTGACCCCCTACGGTATTTTCAAGGTCAACAGACGAGAATTTTTCCAGAAAAGCACTTCCCAAATTATATCCCTGCATAATTTCTAAGGTTCTTTCTTTCTCATTAAAAAGTTGAATACATCCCTTATCCGCATGTGTCAAGGAAACAATCTCTTCCATTATTTGATTATATAGAATTTCCAGGTTATCGATACTAATAAAATTGGAGTTGAGCTTATGCATTATATTAAGGACTTCCACTTCAGCGGTTAGATTATCTTTCAAGTTTTTCAGTTCTTCAAAAGTCTCTTTTAGTTCGCTAATATCTCTAAACGTGGCAATAATTCCTTTAAACTCACCGTCTTCTCCTTCGATCAAGGACGTGTGTTCTTCAATATGTTTTTTAGTCCCGTTATCGCGTGTGCAAACCACTTCGCTGTGATAAAGATTACTATTAATTAATTTGGTTAAAGCTTTTTCTCCAAAGAAACCGGGGTGTATCTCCCTAAACACATCCTGGAAATTCTTTCCCAGAACCTCGTCGGCTCTTAAATTGAACAGCTTATCAGACATTCTGTTCCAATAGGCAATGTTATAGTTTTCATTAACTGCGACGACAGCTTCATGCACATCTGATAGAATCTTGGCTTGAAAGGCCAGTTGGCTTTCCTTTTGTTTCCAGTCGGTTAAGTCTCTAATAATCATTGAGGTCTTTAAAACCCCATATTTGTCTGTAAACAATGTGCATGAAACTTCACCGGGGAATATGGTTCCATCTTTTCTTATATGATTTAGCTCTGCTTTTATCTGAAGCGATTTTTTTCTTTTTTCTTTAAAAAGAGGTAGTCGCGGATCAGATAAATCCACCAGTCCACCTGCACCCAATGCAATAATTTCTTCTGCTGTTCTTTGGAACATAACACATGCCGCATGGTTAGCCGCTTCAATATTGCCCTCAGGACGCGTAATAAAAACGGCATCGCTGCAGTTGTCAAAAAATGCGCGATATTTCTCCTCACTTACACACAAAGCCTCTTGGGTACGTTTTATCATACAATTCTCGTATTCCAAATTATTCATTTGTTTATCTCGTTTCCTAGTTAAGTGGACCAGGTCCTTAATCTCCTCCATTGTCGAAATAGCTCCACAGATGTGATTATCTGCATCCAATAATGGCCATGCGCTCCATCGGGCAATTTTAGATATACCGTCTTCCCAAACAAACTCCAATTCACTACCAACAATTTCTTCGCCGTACCAAGCCGCACGCTGGATAGGCATTTTTTCAGGCGACAACAATTTACCGTCTTGATATATGGCTAGGCGAGGCGCTGATGGTGTCGAATGTGGATACACTGACCAAGGTTCAATTCGCAAAAATTCAGCAGTTACTGGATTATGGATAATATTTTTGCATGTTGCATCCGTTGCGATGGAAAAGCCTCCCGGAATCATATCGAGCAAGTTGGAATTGAGGAGCATTCTTTGTAATTCAGGATTCGTACTTAGAGAGTCAGTACTGATCATTGCCTATTACCTTCTCTATAAATTGATAAAAAATGAATTGCAAAGAAAATTATATCGCAATTATTGAAAGAATAATGCAAAAATATGTCAGTAAAAAAATAATAATATGTCGAATACTATGAAAATTCTCAACACTACACACAGTTGTATCTTAGGTTATAAAAAAAGACGGTATGCCAAACTAACAGAATAAAATGCAGTTAAGCAATACCGCTATCTTCTATCGTTAAACGAACCGAGCTAAATGAAACACAGTTGGTATTTTACATTAAGTATTTGCTCCTGTCGTGGGTGTAATAACCACTCTTTCTGGTTTATTTTTTTGTTCATTAGCATTGTCCACGGCATATAACGATTCCAACCCGATATCGGCAAGAATCGTTTCAATGACTCCCTTTTCATGTGCTTTCATGCTTCTCTCCTCCTGTCAACGATTTTTTGAACATAAGCTCATTGATTTACTACCTGATTGTAAACCAAGACAGGGTTTCAGATAAAGCGAAAGGTTTGTCATAAACTGTAAGATAATTGCGCAATGGATACCTTATCATTATTTACTCGGCACTCTTTCTTGAATGGTTAGTTCAAACTTGAAGTTCAAACATGACAACATCGACAATACAAGTTGGGAGATTCAAGTCTACGACAAGCATATTTTTTTCATGTTTCTCAGTATCGCCAAAGCAATACCCACCCACTCAGCCTATCAACAATCACTCTAGCACCCAACTTGCAAAATCATTATACCATATTGGAAATAATATACAACCTCTTTTGCTTATCGCTTATGGAACGCGGGCAGACAATTCTTGCAGCCGTCATATCCCAGGTTTAAGGCATCCCCCAGCAGGTGGAATCCTCTCTGATGAACCTCATACGTATCCGTCACCGAGTCACAGCCAATCTTATGAATTTCGCGATTATTGGTGTTCACGATATATTTCGCAACCGGATAGATATCTTTTTGCAGTTCGTTGAACTGGCAATCCACAGCGACAACCGCCTCACTGTTTGTAATCTCCAGCTTTCTTCCTTTCATCTGCAGCGCAAAGGGAATAATCGGCAGGTTAAAACGCAATGACGGTGTCACGGTAATCTTAGGCAGTTTCTTGACGATATCATCTTCCAACTGGTCCATAATCCAGTTGATCAATCGTTCAGGCAGGCCGAAGAGCGGGGATTCCGGCTTCTCAAAGTCCCAGTACAGGTTGATCTTCGTGATCTCCATCTCCAACGCGTGTTTCTTCTCATTCCAGACAAGCAAACCTTCCCCATAGCGTAATTCGAGATTTTTAAGGAAAATCCGCAAATCAAATAAGGTATAGGTTTTTGTTTCCTGATATAACACGACATCATCATCCCAGGGTGTCCAACTGTCCGGGATCCAGCCGGAGGTATCCAAGTTCGTTTCATATTTAATGGTACAGCGGCAGGCTAAACGCAAGAAAATCTCAAAGGCCATGTTGTAAATCGCAATCTTGTTGCCGCCCAGCAAATCAAACTTCGGCTCATTCTTCAGTTTTACCGCTAAGGCGTATTGGAAATTCATTCCCCGGTATTCTATGCTGGATTCGACAAATCCGGCTGTGAGTCCTTTGCTGATCAGTTTTTGAACATAACTGCCGATTTGACTCACATCGGAGAAGAAATCATCAAGCTTTTTTATCTTCAATGTTTTCGCTTTGGCGATGGTTAAGCTGTCCGCTTCTTTTACGAGGCACATGCTGCCGTCACTGCCGAAGCTTTTCACACACTGCGAGTGCTGCCATACGTAAGAGAAAACCTTAAAGATGGCGGTTTCGGATACCGCTACTGCTACAGAACAATTTCGGGCAAAATCATGAAGCAGCGTGGGATTACCGCCCTTATAGCCCATCAGGTTAATACCCAAGGCCAGAACGGTCGGTGAAACGACTTGAATGGCATCGACGGTAACGGGGATAATTCCAAGGTCATTGCCATTTTCGTCATGATCCGGCTGGATATAATCCGTCACATCTTTAACAACCGTACTGAGGCTGGGTAGCTCCAGTCTTTTGCAGATCGTATGGTTCGCAAAGTACAGATGCACCGCCTTTTCCACAATCGCGCTCAACTTCAGCGTCATATCTGCTTCCATCGCCTTACCGTATTTGATGGTGAGTTCATCAATGACCCCATTTTTAAGATCAGCGACCAGGTTCAACTCGCTGTCAATCTGCAGGCCTGTACGAAAAGCCATATCGATGTCAAACTTGATTTCCAAGCCATCCCATAAGAAGAAGTATACCCGCATCCCTGCGGCCACCCGGAGGCACTGCCCCTGACCGTCCGCACCTACAGCAAAATCAATCACGGGCTCACGTGTCAGTTTAAAACGGAATGCCATCTTTAGATATGACAGAACTTCCTCGGGAATTTTTCCCGTGAGCTCCGCCGCAAGCTCCTTTTCATAATCCATAACCGCCTGCTCCAGGCTTAATGACCCCTGATAAAAATCGACCCAGCCGTTGATTGTGAAAAAACCACTATAGAATAAAGCGCCAGACAGCTGATTCAGAAATCGTTCATTGAGTAACAGCGCAATGTCATAGCCTGCCGTTTTCATTGATTATCTCCCCCTTTCAATCCTGCTTGACCGGATAACCCTTTAAACACTCACCGCACGGTTTATAGCCGTCAAGAACAGCCTCGTAAACGCCGTGATAGCCTGCGCGATGCGCAAAATCAATTTCCTCCACCACATGGCAGTCAAAACGGTGCAGTTTCATCGATCGGCGATTGGCGATATATAAAGGCATCACGATTTCTTTCTCGGAAAGCTCTTTGATGCTGACGTTCACAGCGGCAATCAGTTCCTCCGGATGCAGCACCACGCTGACAATACCGGTCTCCAGCGTATACCCCATGATCTTCTTATCGACCAGCAGGAGTGACGGCGAGATCACAATCGGCGGCAGCTTGGCGATAATGGTTTTCTCCAGAACATCAAGCAATTTATTCATGATGCCTTCGGAAAAATTCTCAACCCATCGATCGCCGAAGTCCAAATGGACATCCGCTTCATCCACTTTGACCACCAACCGGTTTTTCTCATCGGTATGAATTCGACAGATCGCTTTTCTCAGGAGAACACTTATCTCATCTTCCAGCGCGATCAGCGTTTTATCCTGGATCTTATCGCCGAGTTGTTTATCATCCTGCCACGGGGTTACTTTATCCGGGATCAGTCCGCTGGTGTCAAGCAAGGTCTTCGTTCGGACTGCTGCCTTGAGCGCGGCCTGAATCTTTAATTTAATCTTCACTTGTGTGAGTACGACTTCATTCGTATCCGCAAAGTTGATCTCCGGCAGTTCCACTAATTTGATATGACCGCTATAGTGGAGCGCCGCATTGGCAACATCGCTTTCCGTCTGCAGAATTCCCAGCGTGACGGCTCGCAGAATTATATCTTTCAGCTTCGCCAAATAACGCTGCCCATTGACCGGGAAAGACCCGTCAACGTCGGTTCCTTTTTCACGGCTTGTTCTCTCCCACCAGAAAGCAGCGATCTTTTTCAATGTATTCACTTTCATGGCCGCTGCAAAATCTGCTCCGTCAGCCATATCAGTAATTTCAGTCGGATTACCGGACACAGCGTCGAAAACGTTGATTCCGGCGAAAATATACCTGCCGTCCAGGATAGTGACCTCGAAAAGTCTGACCGGGAGCAGGTTGTCTGGTCCCTCCGGGGTTTCCGGAAGCGGCATGTTCAGGACGGACACTGGCAAGGTAATCTCCTTGATATCCTCTGTCACATAGTGGCCCAGAAGGATCTTGACAATTTGGTTCAGGTTAGCCAGGGTGTTTTTATGAAAAGCAAAACGATCATTGATCAGCATATCGTAAATTGTGCTTTGCACCATGTCCAAAATAAGTTTGCCCTGTTGCATATCCACCCGGATTTCTGCACTTGCTCCGAAATCGGCATCGAGTTCCACTCGGACTCCGCCAAGTACTTTCAAGACAACTTCAACCGAGCCTCGGATCCCAACCGTTCCGGCTTTCAGAAAATCGATATACGGCTCATTACGCAATCGGATCTGATATTCTGCCTGAACAAACCCACGCAGTTCGTCCGGAACCCCTTCGACAAAGGCATATTTCCCCGACTTCTTCAGAGCGCCTGTATAAAACAATCCCGCAAGTGCCTTGTTTAACAAGCGTTCATCGATTTGGACCAATAAATCATAACCGCAGTTTTTCAATCCATCGTCCTCCTCATTCTTCTAACTAAAGTTTTTAAATCTTCTTTATTGTCTTAAATTAATGGATAAAAGCGCATATTCAATGTTTATTAAAGTTAGAGTCCAATATTTTACATTTTATTATACTCCATTTAGCAATTTTTTCCTAGGAAAACGTTTTCCTATCATTTGCGTACAACTATGTTTTTATTTATAACCATTGTCAGCTTAACTTCAAATGGTTTTTTCGTCTTAGCTTCTGTATCAAAT
Organism: Dehalobacter sp. DCM; assembly: GCF_024972775.1. Classification (NCBI taxonomy): domain Bacteria; kingdom Bacillati; phylum Bacillota; class Clostridia; order Eubacteriales; family Desulfitobacteriaceae; genus Dehalobacter; species Dehalobacter sp. DCM. Next base: position 2,866,313 of record NZ_CP092282.1, read on the forward strand.
TGATTGTCCTGATATGGACAACAATTTCCATTTTTTTGTTTTTGAAAATACAATTTTTCAATCTCAAGAATATTCTTTCATAATCGTAAAATCCATCAAATCAAAAACCTGGGATAAATTCACCATTAAGCCAAGCTGAGCGGAAACAATGTTTTGAACTTTTTGGCACATAAATTGCAATAAAAATAGCAGTTGGTATTAATGGAGGTAATCCGTTGATATATATTTCACAAATTAAGTTAGGAGGAAAAACAATCATGAGTACGGTTAAATTGGATACCCTCGGTGCAGTCAACGACCTGGGGAAACCGTGGCGCTATGAGGAGGATGGGCTGACTGTAACCCGATCCGCTGTCTGGTCGCCGCCGGGCTGCCATCCCGTGGGTTGCGGACTCAAACTCTACACCAAGGACAACAAACTCATTCGGGTGGAGGGTGATGAGAATAATCCGATTACCCAAGGACGCCTTTGCGTCCGTTGCATTGCCCTGAAAGACTATGTTTACAATGCCAGCCGGATCACCTACCCTATGAAGCGGGACCGCCAGTATCGGGGTCAGGCTGACAAATGGGAACGCTGTACCTGGGATGAGGCTATCGACATTATTGAGAAAAATTACCGCGAAATTACCGCGAAGTACGGTCGTGAGAGCATTATCATCTTCGCCGGAACAGGCCGCGAGGGTGGTACTCTCTATCCCTACGGTTCAATGATGCTGGGCGGCCCCAATTACTGCTACACCCAATCCGGTTACGCCTGCTATACACCGCGTCTGTGTGCTACAGCCCACGTTATCGGCGTGACCTATCCGGAAATCGATTATGCCGGCGGTCTGGTCGGACGCTATGATGATCCGGCATATCAGGTGCCGGAGGTCCTTATGATCTGGGGCAAGGCGCCTTTGGAATCCAATGGCGACGGCTTTTTCGGACATGCTGTGGTTGATTTGATGAAGCGTGGCACGCGTTTGATCGTCATCGATCCCCGCGTCAACTGGCTGGCTGCCAGAGCCGACATTCATCTAAGGCTCCGGGCCGGGACGGATGCCGCTTTAGGAATGGCCATGCTGAATGTCATTATTTCGGAAGATCTCTACGACCATGATTTCGTCGAATATTGGTGTTACGGCTTTGAAGAGCTGGCTGAGCGGGTAAAAACCATGCCGATAGAAAAAGCTGCAGCGATAACAGGCGTTGCCGCTGACAAGATTGTGGAAGCAGCGCGGATGTATGCCTCCGCTACGCCTGCGGGACTGCAATGGGGACTGGCGATCGACCAGAAGGCCAATGGCATGCAGGCCGGACAAACCATTATGGCGCTGATGGCGATTACCGGTAATATTGATGTTCCCGGCGGCCAGATCCTTGCCGACATCAACTTCGGCCTGAATGAAGGCGGTTTTGGTGTGGAAGAGGGTATTGGCGAAGAACTTATGAGCAAGATGATCGGACTGGACAAATACCCCATTTATTGCAATACCATCTTGAACGCCCAGGTCGATATGATGCTGGAAACCTGCGAAACCGGCAAGCCTTATCCGATCAAGTTTGGTTTTTATGCGGGAAATAACCTGATGTCCTGTACATCCGCTGAACCCAAACGCTGGCATGATGCTTTGGTCAAAACACTGGATTTCTGCTTTACCATTGACTGCTTCATGACTCCCTCTGCGGAGGCTACCTGCGAGGTATTTCTGCCTCTCGCCGCCGCTGCTGAGGAAGACGGCGTTTCCTTCACGCATTACAGCGGCACACCGGTTGCCACCAATTACATGAACCAGGCTTTTACCACGGGCGAGTGTCTCTCGGATATCGAAGCCTGCCTCAAGGTCGGCAGACGACTCAATCCCCATATGTTTGAAGATTATAAGGATTATCACGATTTTATCGAGCATCTCCGTCTGAGTCGTAAAATGCGCTTTGAGGATGCCAAGAAAGATGTCACCGTCCAGCGGGAGGTTGTATACTACAAGTACGAAACCGGTGAACTGCGCACGGATCACACCCCCGGTTTCAATACACCTACAGGAAAAGTGGAACTCTATTCCACCATTTTCGAGCAGTTCGGAGAAGACCCGCTGCCGTATTATGAAGAACCCCAGTACAGCCCTCAGAACACACCGGAACTTTTGGAAAAATACCCGTTTGTGCTGACAACCGGCGCTCGCGTCTTCGCCTTCTTCCATTCGGAAAACCGTCAGGTTCCCTATACGCGTGAACTGAACCCGGATCCACTGGTGGAAATCAATCCAAAGACGGCGAAACTTCTTGGCATTACCAATGGCCAGTGGTGCGAGGTCTGGAATCAGTTTGGCTCTGCCAAGCTCAAAGCGAAAGTATCTGAGGTTGTGGATGAAAACACCATTCACGCTCAGCACGGCTGGTGGTTCCCGGAAGAAGAAGGATCGGAACCCAATCTGTACGGTACTTTCCGCTCCAATATCAACAACCTGGTACCCCATTTCCACATCGGCAAACTCGGTTTCGGAGCGCCATTCAAGTGCCTGCTCTGCAACATCAAGCCGATTGATGAGGTGTTGGATACGGATATGAACTTGGTATGGGAAAAATTCAAAAGGGAGGATCAATAGTCATGAGCGAAACATACGGACTCCTTATTGATTACGAGTATTGCACCGGCTGCGAGTCCTGCGTGGTTTCATGCAAGGAGGAGCATAACTATCCGGTAGGTAAGTGGGGCATTCGCCTTTATGATGACGGCCCCTGGAATATCGAAGGGGATATGTTCAATTTTAACCGGATTCCCTTCCCCACCGATCTTTGCGACCTCTGCGCGGATCGTACCGCCGGGGGGCGCGAACCGATCTGCGTCCACCATTGTCTGGCTAATGTCATGACCTATGGACCGGTGAAGGAACTGGCCGAGAAAATGGAAGCTAAAACCAAGCAGGTTCTTTGGGTGCCGCAATATAAGCCTTTAGAAGCGAAAGGCAAATTCGTTTCCAAAAATGCAAAAACGCGCCGCGCCGCTCATATTGAGGTCAAAGGTGTTGAACACTTTGAGAACACCGTCCATCGTGCCGAAACCCGCGTAGAACTCGTGGATATCAAGGCAGCGGATGACAAGTAAATGGCCATGAAGTACAGAGAACGCTCGGGCAAATGCGCCCTTGTCCGCTACCGGGGCGGCCCGGTGGATGGGGACATTGTTGAAGACCGCTCCCAGGGCGAACCGGTAAAGATTATTATTGGTGCCGGTCAGGTGCCGCCGGGGGTGGAGGATATCCTGAATGAGATGGCGATTGGCAGCCAGGGAGAATACATTATTCCGTGCGACAAGGCTTACGGTGCCCACGATCCGGAGGGCGTGAAATCCTACCCTCGCTTATCGATCAAGGGGGGGAAAAGCTTAAAGGCTGGGAATGTTATCCCCTGGAAACATCCTGTCTCCCAGCAGTTAGTGCCGGTAAAAGTCATCGCCGAAACGAAGGACACCGTCACCATCGATTTTAATCATCTGCTGGCGGGGAAGGACCTGCGCTACTGGTTTGAATTAGTAGATCTTTTGGATTAGACGTAAGGCAGCTATAGAAGAATCATTTAGCGAAGACACAAAATAAAAGAGGCTATATCACAACATAGCCTCTAACGAAGACGTCAGCTTCATAAACTGGCGTCTTCTCTAATTGGGGGGTAATTCAATTCTGCAATATGTGTTAATTACAGGATAAAAACATATTTTATAGAAATTTCACCACACAAGAGAGAAAGGAACGTCATATTAAAACCTCAATCGTAGTGATGCCGCATACTTTAAGGAGTTCCAATTCCAGTTGACCCAACGGAGCCAATGCCCGGACAATAATCTCGTTCTTTTTCATCACTGAGCCGGCAGGGATGATGTTTTTACCCGGTTTAGGTATTTTGAATATGGTCAAACGTCCTTCTGCATCCAAGCTATATTCATTCTCTGATACGACAGCATCAAAACCATAAGGGATTTCCGACCCTGATTTTCTAAAGATGTATTCATAGCCTTCTCCCCATTCTGTCGTATCCAAATAATCAAAATAAATCAATTTAACGGCAATGCCATCGACGACACTGATTGATTTATTAGGAAGCGTGTTTTCAGCAATTATCTCACGGTAATTTACTCTGCCTAAGGCGTCCTGTACGGATATCGTTTCCACCCTATCGTCAATCTTTGTTTTATTTGCGCTATGACGTTGCGGTTTCTGCTGTAAAGCATCGATACGTTGATATTCTTGCATAATGACTAACCCCTCTCCGATCATAAACAAAATCTCTTGTCGACATTGTATGTTATATCATTTTAGTGAAATTTTTTGCACTTACTTTTATTAATGCATATTTCGTGCCAGGGATTCGTTATTTCAGAAATCCTTTATTTAATGGGATTTTTCTTATTTTTTTATTATTACTGGTAAACAGATTTTTCTTATTTGAATACGTTTTTTTTCATTTTGAGGTTTTTTGATACACACACCGCTGTTTAAAATTCGGCAATTTTAAAATCGACTAATCTAGCTTAGTCGACTTTTTGAAACAACACATATTCCAGATATGCAGATGTAAGTACCCAAAGTGCTCCATAAAATGTATGATCCGACTTTCCATTTAAAGGTCCTTTTTCCATATGCCCTCTTATCGCTGATGTTCTGTACGAATAGTTATTTCCTTCGTCAGGATCAACTTAGTCGTCAATTCAATGCTGTGGACGCTGTTTTCCTCTGCCACCCATTTAGGATTGGGTGATCTGAGTGATTTTTTGCCGGTGAATCGGTGTTGGCTGTCATAGGTGCATAACTATATTTCAACAACCGTCAAAAGCCCATCCGCATTAGCCGCAAGAATATTGCGCACCTGGCGGCAGTCTCCGATCAGATAGGTTTCCGGAATAAGATCGGATATCATTGCCAGCCATTTCTCATCCGGTTGCAGACCTACCGACAATATGACCGTATCGCAGGCTAATTCCCGGCTGCTTCCGTCACACAATGTTATCCTGACGGAATCTCCGGTGATTGCGTTAACAGCAGCGCCGTAGCAAACCTGAATATGATGTTCCTTCATCAAGCTTCGCAAATGCGCTGTCATGCTCGGGAACAAATCAGTAAGCAGTTGTTCCTCAAGCAATTTATCAACAACTATCACTTCATGACCTGCCATGGCTAAATCAATAGCACATTCCGTTCCGCTTAAACCGCCGCCGATCATAACAACTCTCTTGCCAATATTTTTTTGGCGGATATCTGCCTCACTGACGGTGATAACAAGCGGTAATTCCACCCCTTGAATCGGGGGCACGATATGCTCGGCTCCAACGGCAAGGATCAGGACATCCGGTGCTTCTTGCAGGACCAGTTCCGGCGTTACTTTCACCCCAAGTGCGATGCGGATGCCGCTGCGTTCGGTTTGCCGGATAGTCCAATCAAGATAGCTCCGGTGATAATCCTTCAATTTCATGGCTGAGGCTTCATAGAGCCTTCCGCCAAGCTTTTCACTCGCTTCAAAAAGGGCGACATCATGTCCGCGCTTAGCCGCTGTTTGCGCTGCCGTCATCCCGGCAGGTCCGCCGCCAATAATCATGACTTTTTTCTTGCTGTCGGCTTTTTCTACTTTGGGAATCGTAAATTCCCGGCCTAAGTAGGGATTAATTGCGCAGCGAACTTGCGCGCCTCTAAAAGGAAAAAAGGCGCATGCATTGCAATGTAAGCACGGACGGATGTCCTCGGCATGACCGCGATACGCTTTCGTCACCAACTCCATATCGGCCAGCAGGTTACGGGCCATCGCCACCATATCGGCCTTGCCCTCGCGGATAATGGACTCAATGGCTTCAATCCCCGTTATGCCGCCAACGACGGAAACCGGAATATTCAGGTGCGGACGAATGGCCGCCACCCGTTCGACATTTTGGTTACGGGCTCCCAGGTAAGAAGGGCTGATGTATCTTCCCAAATCATGGTTGTATACTGCTCCTGCAGAAAAATTCACAATATCGATGTATTCCTGGGCTTTCTGCAGGAAAGCAATAATATCGTCCACGGTGGGGCAACCCTCAATATATTCATTGCAACTGATCCGGAAATCGATTCCCATACCGGGGCCTATGGTCTCGCGCAAACGCTTTAATAAAGTCAGGGAAAAGCGCATCCGGTTTTCCAGGGAGCCGCCGTATTCATCTGTGCGCTGATTGGCAATCGGGGAAAAAAAGGCGCTGACCAGATTCCCATGCGCGCCGTGAATCATCAGCATATCAAACCCGGCCTGCTGAAGCCGCTTGGCTGAAGCGCAAAATTCATCAATGACTTCCTCAATGCCTTCTTGGCTGATTTCCTCAAAATGCTCCGGATCCAAATCCGGGGACATCCAGGGAACATACGCTTTAGCTTTCAAAGCTCCGGGATAAGCATAACGTCCTGCGTGACAAAGCTCACAGGATATTTTGCAGTTATATTGGTGCACGGCTTCCGCAACCTGCATGAGCTGCGGAACATCCGATTCTTTCAGGTTGGCGATCCCGCCATAGAAATCACGGGCGCGGACGTAATCGACGGGTGTCGATCCAATCGTCACCAACGCTGCTCCGGAACGGGCCTGGGCTCTGACCAGCGCCAGCAAGCTTTCGGTAACATCTCCGGTTTCCGGGTGAGCATGGGCGGTAACCATCGGGGCAAATTGAATCCTGTTTTTCAATTTCAGAGGGCCGACTTGAATGGGTGTAAAAACATGGGGATAGTTATGAAAAGCAGCCATAAAAATAACACTCCTCCCGGTATCTTACTTCAATATCATTAGGGTCGGTCATTAGGGCAGATAGATTTAGATAGTTTAGATAGTTAAGATTTTTTACTCCGGATTAATAGCTACCCCAGAATTTTACAGGGGTCATTCTCAGTCGAAGATCACACTGGAGACAACGTTGTGCTTCTTGCTCAGCCCCTTCGTCATCCAGACCCTCCGTCACGGGGCAAAAACTCTTCGTTCTCTCTCCAGGGAGCACGCATTTGTCTTCCATTCTGGGTAATGCTGCAAAACCTGTTCCCGACCCGAGGTACTTCTCCGGTTGGGTGATTGGGGCAAGCCTTTCCTCAATTTTCCCGCGGCCCCCCAAAAATTTGTCAATGGCAATAACGGCTTTTCGGGCAGATGCGATGGCTTTTATCACCGAGTCGGTTCCCGTTACGGCATCCGCGGCGGCAAAGATTTCATCCCTGTTCGTCACCAGGGTAATCGGATCAACCTCTAGCAGTCCGTTCTCAGTCTTATCCAGCTCGAATCCCTCCGGTATCTCCGGTCTCTGGCCTACTGCAAAAATGACCGTGTCGGCTTCAAGTAAATGCTGGGAATTATCTAATGTTTCAATTTCCAGTTTCTTATCGTCATTAAAGGAGAACGATTTAACGTGAAGGACTTCGACACCCCTTACTTTTCCATCCTCTCTGACAATCTTCGTAAAGGTCCTGGCGGGATAAATTTGAATGCCCTCTTCTTCTTCTTGTTTAATCTCATCCGAAGATGCCGGCATGGTATCTTTGGATTCGAGGCACGCCAGCATCACCTCTTCTGCGCCCAGTCTCCGGGCAACGCGAGCGCAGTCAAAAGCAACATTGCCGCCCCCGAGCACAAGGACTCTTTTCCCCAGTTCAATCGTTTCTCCGGAATTAACGGCTCTGAGAAAATCTGTGCCGACCATAACTTCATCGCCATTGGCTCCAGGAATTCTCAGTTTCACGCCCCGGTGAGCACCAACGGCAACAAGTATGGCGTCATAGCCTTCTTCAAGGAGCGCATCGATGGACGCGACACGGGAGTTTGTCCTGATCTCAACCCCCATCTGCTCGATGTCGTTGATTTCATGGTCAAGCACCGCTCGCGGCAGACGGTACTCGGGAATCCCATAGCGGAGCATGCCCCCGGGAAGCGGCAGCGCTTCAAAGACAGTTACGGAATGCCCCTGGATTGATAAATAGTAACCGGCGGTTAGACCGGCCGGGCCAGAGCCAATGATTGCAACCTTCTTCTCCGTTGCCGGTTTCATATTGACCTTGCTCTCCCATAGTCTTTCCTCGTCATGCTCCGCGGCATAGCGCTTCAGACTGCAAATTGCAATCGGCTGATTGACTTCTCCCCTTCGGCAGACTGTCTCGCAGGGATGGTTACAGACGTAGCCGAGAACCTGTGGAAAGGGTACCTTTTCCCGGATGACGGCATTTGCGGCTGGGTAATTGTTCTCGCGAATAAAACGAATATACCTTGGTATATCGATTTCCGCCGGACAGGCATTCATGCAGGGGAGAAGGGCTGCTTTCCGGCTTTTTCCTTTGGCGAACTCTTCTTTGTCCATGATTGCACCTGTCGGACAAACTTCGGCACAGGCCCCGCAGAAACGGCAGCCTGCGTCGGCGAGGGAAATATCTTCGGCACTTCCAATTCCAATGTAAGTTTCCTCTCCCTTTTTCTTGTAGAAGAGAACCCCGACGCCGCGAAGTTCATGACAAGCCCGTACACAGCGGCCGCAGAGGATACACTTATTCGGATCGTGAGAGAAAAGCGGGTTCCGACTTGTACCGGCAAAGAGTCGTGAGCGTCTCTTAACCCGTAACGAGTCGTCTACGAGATATTGCTTCAACGACTGCAGTTCACAATTAAGATATTTAACACAGGTCCCACAGTCCGACTGATGCCCGGAAAGCATGAGCTCCATAGCCAGACGTCGGGACGCGTCTATTTCTTCACTTTTCGTTCTGATAACCATACCGTCAGCAGCCGGGGTCATACAGGACGTTTGCAGACCTGACTGGCCTTCTATTTCTACAACACAGAGCCGACAAGCTCCAATTGGGGAAAGTTCCGCATAATGGCAGAGATGAGGAATATATATTCCGCCTTCGAGGGAAGCTTCGAGGACGCTCTTCCCTATTGTCGTTTCCATCTCTCGACCATCGATCGTCACTTTGATCGTCTCCAAAGCCTATACCTCCTTGCCATTCCGCCGGTGTGGGCATTTTTTTTGTCTTATATGGAAATCAAACTCAGACCCAAAGAGTTTCAGACTACTGAGAACGGGATTGGCTGCGCTTTGTCCGAAGCTGCAGATAGAGCCGGTCCTCATTTTTTCACCCAACTCCTGAATCAGTTCCAAATCCTGAGCAGTACCCTCGCCCTGTGTGATATCTTTCAATATATCCGCTATATGAAGCGTTCCCTCCCGACAGAAAACGCACTTTCCGCAGGACTGGCTATGGAGGAACGCCATTAACTGCGCGGTCATTTCAACAGCACAGCGGCAATCCGCTACGACCTCAAGCATACCGAAGCCCATCACGGAACCGATAAACCGAAGCGTTTGATAGGTGATTGGCAGCTTGAATTCCTCAGCATCCAAATAAGTGCCCGTCGGTCCCCCGAACTGCACTGCTATGATGGCAGAGCTGCCAAGGGTGCCTCCTATTTTGTGAATCATCGTTTCAAGGGGGGTACCCATAGGTACTTCCACGGTATAGGGGTGAACGACGTCACCCGTTAGCGTGATAATCTTCGTTCCTGCACTGTCCGCAGTTCCGAATCCCGTGAACCATGCTGCGCCCTTTTGAAGAATGGCACCCATATTTGCTAAAGTCTCTGCATGGTTGATTAGCACGGGTTTTCCATGAAGTTCCGGTTGATATTCTTTTGTTTGAACGAAGGGTATGGCTTGTTTGCCTTCCAGATAACGGAGCAGTGCTGTTTCTTCTCCTGCGAGCATTGATCCGGGAACCTCTTTGATTTCGATATCGCAGCTGAATCCGGTATCGAAAATATTTTCACCCAGAAGACCGTATTCTTTCATTTGGGCTAACGCCGTCATCAGTAGGTTTTTAATTCTATCAAACCCTGCCGGGATCGTGACAAGACACTGAGACGCACCGACAGTATACGCAGCGATCAACAAGCCTTCCAGTACGGAATGCGGATCTCCTGCCAAGAGCAGCCGGGCAGTCCGTGCGTGGAGATCGTTATCTAGCGTATTACAGATGACGACCTTTTCACTCGCCTTCTCTTCCAGAAAACGTGTCCACTGGGCCGCTGTCGGACATCCGAGTCCCGTCCGTTCTCTTAGGTTGGATCGCCCAATCTCTTCAAGGATATCTGCCGGAGACATTTGCAGCGCTTTCACCAGTCCGCTATACCCCTCGCATCCTGCGATATACTCACTTACGTTTTCCGGATCCACCATCCCGCAATGGCGCAGAACTATCCGTTTCTGCAGCTGGAATAACTGTAATTCAGCTTCAGAAGATATACCCTGGACACCTTCACTGCCGAGGGTACAATACGCCAGATCGGGTCTTGGGTTATCCCCCTCCAGGTAATCTCGGATAAGCTGATCGATGACTTCTTTCGTAACGCAGGCATAAATAATAGGAGCTATACCAGGCTTTTCAATGATCACCATTGGCTCCAAATCATAGTAACCAAAGGAACCCGTACAAATGATCTTTGTTATGCTGCCTTTTTTTGCCCAATCGGCGAGAAGAGTTAAGCAGGTTCTGGCCATAGCATTATCTTCTTGCGCCGCTACCCGAATCTTTATTACGTTATCATCATTAAGATAGGCGCACTCGGATTCAGCCAGGGCGCGTAATTGTTTTTCGTTCATGGCTGCTCCTCTTTATATTTCTTATTTATTAGGCAAGTACATTCGTCACATACTTGCCTTATTTTAAAATAACCCTATAAAACTGGTGGAAAGCTTGTATTAAACTTTATTTTCCCAAGTACTTCAAAGCACTCTGTCCCGCTATCCGCCCTGAATTCAGGGCAAAAGCCGAACAAAGACCCGGCCCTACATTGATACTATACGTATCCCCATGCATACAATCCGCATCGTAGCCTCCGGCATAAAGACCGGGGACTGGCTTCTCATATTTGTCCACCGCCTCCATATTATGGTTGATCTTGATGCCGCCAAGGGTACCTAAAAAGACAGTTCTGCTAATCACAGCATAATACTTGGGCCCGAGCAAAGGCCGGAGGTATTTGGGCTCCTTGACAAAAAGATCATCATGTTTCTTGGCGCAGAAGCTGTTATATTCAGCGACGGTAGCCGTCAGTACAGCCGGATCGACGTTTATTTTTACAGCGAGCTCTTCAATTGAGTCAGCCATAAACACGTCCTCGCTACCGTTTTCCAGAAAAACTGCCAGTTCTTTATCAATCTCTAGGAGCCGAGTGCCCGGCGGGTAGTCAAATCCAACACCCTTATCGATACCCCTGGTCTGGAGGCTTTCTTTAATGGAATCATCAAAAAGCCTGTAGCTGAACCCTTCCGCTATTCTGGCGTTAGCATTGCCAACGTTACTATCCCAGAATACGACAGTTTCGTCACAGAAACGTTGTCCGCGCGGGTCGACCCATAAATCAGGCTGTGCACCCGCAATTGCAAGCGAGCCAATCGTCGTGAAGTCCGGCCCGTCCGAACCGGACGAGTTCAATTCCAGCAGTCCCAGGCTTTCCTTGGCGGCTCCCGCCTCCCAGGCCATCCGGATCCCGTCTCCCATTTTATCGACATTGCCGATCACCGTTATATTTTTGCCCAGATCGTAACCGCAGTATTTCTTTATCCATTCCTTATTGTTCGCATAGCCGCCGCTGGCGACGACGACGGCCTTTGCGGCGACTTCAAATTCTTCCCCGTCTTGTTCTACCACAACACCGGAAACGGCGTTTCCGTCTTTGAGTATTTCACTGACAGAAGCCCCTAACCTCAGTTCAACGCCTTTCTCCTTGGCATTCGTGACAAGTTTCTTAACTAAGGCTGCCCCATGGCCCTTAATGACATGATAGGTATAGTCTACATCTGTAAATTCGATGCCCTGCTGCTGCAGCCAAACAATGGTTTTAGATGACTCCTCGACGATGGCCCGGACCAAACGCGGATTCCCGCGCCAGTGATTGAACTGCATAATGTTTCTGAAAGCCTCATCCTTGCTGTACGTGATGCCTTTCTTGCGCTGGAGTTCACTTTCGACAGCAAACGAACCTCCGAAGAAATTGGAGGTGCCGCCCGGCGAGCGCTGTTTTTCAAATATCATAACCCTGGCACCGCCTTCGGCAGCCGTAAGTGCTGCAGCCAGACCTGTTGCTCCGGAACCGATAACAACGACATCCGTCTCAAATTTGTTTTCCATACAGTTTCTCCTTAAAAAATACTACAATATGAGGAATTTTCATACTCTGAGATTTGAATAGTCAAGGGATGAACAACTTAGATTTCTTGAGAACTCGCATATTTCCACCTGGAGAGGAGAAAAAAATATGCAACTCACCCATTTAGCACTTTTTGTACTTCTTCTTTGACCGATGTCAATTTATTACCAATTAGATTGATAAGATCATTCGATGCGAGACTAAAGTAACCTAATTCAAAGGCCTTCCACATTTGTGTATAGAAGCCTGCCCACCCTTCTGAAACTCCCTGTTTGAGCATGTGCTCCTTAGCTTGTTCTGGCGTAAGCTCGATATGCTTAACTTCCTTGTGTGATACTTCGGAGATAATAGCAGCAAACTCATCAAACGAATACGGGTTTGGATTGGACAGCTCGTATACCTTATTTTGGTGTCCATCCGTTGTCAGAACCTTTGCTGCTGCCAGAGCAAAGTCATTCCGCGCAGCAAAATTCATTTTACTGCCCTTGGCTGCGCTGACAATAACCCCGGAAGCAACCGCATCTGGAATAAATGGATCCAATAACGTGTCAATGTAAAATGCATTTCGGAGGATTGTGTAAGGAATATGTGTTTCTTTAACCGCAAATTCAGTAGCCAGGTGAACGTTTTCTATGCCTAATGCTACCTTATCGGCAAATCCTAAGCTGGTGTAAACAACATGTCCAACTCCAGCATCCCTGGCTGCTTTGGCAACGGATGCATGTTGGATAATACGGTGCGAACCGTCTGGAGAAGAACTTGAAATAAACAACAGTTTATCAATATCTTGAAAAGCAGCACGCAACGTATCGCTATGGTCATAGTTCCCCATACGGATTTCCAAACCTAACTTTATAAGTTCCGCTGCTTTTTCTTCATTGCGGACCATTGCCACAACGTTCTGTGCTGTAATCCCGCTATCCAGCAAATGCTTCACGACTAGTCTCCCGAGTTGGCCTGTTGCACCTGTAATTAAAATCTTACCCAATGGTTATCATTCCTTTGCTATTCTTTATAATAATCGTCCCTTTATATAATCTCCGTCACATACTTCGCAGCATTCCGCCCCGCTATGCGGCCGGAATTCATGGCAGTGGCTGAACAAAGACCAGGGCCGGCAGTAATGCAATAGGTATCCCCGTTCAAACCGGCTGCATCAAAGCCTCCCGCATATAGCCCAGGTACCGGGTTATCATTCTTATCCACCGCTTCAAAATTATGGTTGACTTTGATGCCGCCAATGGTCCCCAAAAAGACCGTACGGGCAAGCACCGCATAGTATTTTGGGCCGAGCAGCGGTCGGAGATATTTTCGATCCTTAACAAAAAGATCATCATGCCCCTGGGCGCAGAAGTGGTTGTATTCTTCCACTGTCGCCTTTAAGACTGCCGGTTCAATTCCCATCTTTACCGCCAGTTCTTCGATGGAATCGGCCTCAAATACTTCGGTGCTTCCGTTTTCAGCAGCCGCTTTAAACTCTTTATCCATATTCAAAAGGCGGGTTCCGATGGGGCAATCCACATATACGGGATGGTCAACACCCCATGTCTCCAGTCTTTCCTTGATGGTATTATCGAATAATCTGTAACTGAAGCCTTCTTTAATTCTCGCACTAGCATTTCCAATGTCACTGGGGAAAAATACGATCGATTCGTCGCAGAAGCGTTCTCCCTTCGGATTAACCCATAAGTCAGGCTGGGAAGCTGCTGCGCCGAGCTCTTTATAAACGGCATCAGGCCCGTTAAAACCCCAGGTGGTCAGTTCCAGTAGTCCCATACCTTCCGGAGCAGCACCCGCTTCCCATGCCATGCGAATACCTTCTCCCATCTTGTCGACATTGCCGATGACGGTCACATTAACTCCTAAATCTAATCCCGTATATTTCTTGATCCACTCTTTATTATTGGCGTAGCCACCGGTGGCAATAATAACCGCTTTGGCCGCCACTTCAACTTCCTCACCGTCCTGCTCATAGACGATGCCGGCAATGCGGTCTCCTTCTCTGAGGAGCTCTTTGACTGGTGTTCCCAGCTTCAGTTCAATCCCTTTATCTTTGGCATTCTGAGTAAGGATTCTGACAAGATTGGCACCGTGCCCTTTAATGGCATGATAGGTGGTGCTCTCCATATCAACAAATTCAATCCCCTGCTGCTGAAGCCAGATAATCGTTTTACTGGATTCATCCACAATGGCACGGACTAAACGGGCGTTTCCCTTCCAATGATTGAACCCCATAATGTTTTTAAAGGCGTCGTCCCGGCTGTAAGTAATTCCCCTTTTACGCTGAAACTCGCTCTCTACGGCAAATGTCCCTCCGAAGAAATTGGAAGTCCCTCCCGGCGAACGCTGTTTTTCAAAAATCATTACTTTCGCGCCGTTTTCGGCAGCGGTCAGAGCCGCCACCAGACCTGTCGCCCCGGAACCAACCACAATGATATCTGTTGTTATATTATTTCCCATTATTCTCCTCCTTTTCTAAAGCTCTTAACTTATAACTTTTGATAGGAATCAGATCTGAGAAGCCATTGCGAATGCGTTGCGCATAAGTTTTTGTACATTGCCGGGATTGTTGCAGTCACCGATCAGGAATAACTGCGCGCCACAGCGAGTAAACTCGAGAGCCTTCTCGTTGAGCGGTTTAGAACCAACAGAAAGGATGACATTACCGGCGTTAAGGCTCTGTTCTGCTCCCTCCTTATCCAGATAGACCACCCCTTCGGGAGTAATTTGGGTAACTCGAGCCTGGGTAACAGCGTGAAACTTTTCTAACGAATTCCAGGCACGCTCCATTACCGTGCGGTAATGAACCGGCGCCGCATCACCCGCCAATTCGCTCAGCATTTCGACAACGGTAACCTTGTGGCCTTTTTCTGCTAAATGCATACCGGTTTCAACGCCGACCTTGCCCCCGCCGACAACGACAATTTCTTCAGCCAGTGAATCTTCCCGGCCATAAACTTCAAAAGCAGAAATCACGTGGTTTAAGTTGGCCCCCGGTATGGACGGAATGACTGGAACGGAACCGAGAGCAGCCAGGATGGCATCATAATCCCCTCCGCTGATCATTTCCGGCGTAGCTTCTGTATTCAATTTGACCTTAATCCCTGCTTTGCCGACCTGATTAATTAAATAATTCATAAAATCAAGCAAAGTCCATTTAAACGAAACATATTTGGCAAAAGTCAATTGTCCACCCAGTTCCCCGCTTTTCTCAAACAAGGTTACATCATGTCCACGGGACT
The DNA here is from genome assembly GCF_024972775.1 of Dehalobacter sp. DCM. Classification (NCBI taxonomy): domain Bacteria; kingdom Bacillati; phylum Bacillota; class Clostridia; order Eubacteriales; family Desulfitobacteriaceae; genus Dehalobacter; species Dehalobacter sp. DCM. The sequence continues at coordinate 2,881,735 of NZ_CP092282.1, forward strand.
GGCAGACTAATGCCGCTTCCATACCGGCAGGCCCTCCGCCTAAGATTGCAACCTTTTTCTTTTTGGTGGGAGGATCGATCATGTTCTTGTAGCGATGGGCAATACCGTGAAGCGGATTCACCGAACAGACTGGCGTCCAAGGGACATTAACGCCTGCCTTATGACATTTATTGCAACGGAGACAAGGGACAACATCCTCATTCCGACCTTCATAGGCTAACTTGCCATATTCGGGGTTAGCGATCCAGGTTCTGGCCATCGCAATGAAATCGGTTTTCCCTGAGGCAATGGCGTCTTCCATCACATCCAGGTTACCATACCCCCCAAGCGTTACAATGGCAACCTTGGGATTGGATTTTTTAATGGCTTCCGCCAGGTAAAGATAAGGAGTGGGTTCTTGAAAATTCGTGGCACTCTGCTCGTCAATATTCGCACACCGGATATCCATCAAATCAATCAGGCCCTCAGCAGCTTTGGCAAATTTAATGGAATCGTCCAGAGTCCAACCGCCGGGTTCCATATCATAGCCTGAGATAGAGACTTCGATGAGGAAATCCCTACCGCATGCTTCTTTGATACGGGAGCAGACTTCTAATGGATATTTGATCCGGTTTTCAAAGCTGCCGCCGTATTTGTCAGTCCGGATATTGGTGAGTGGCGAGAGAAATCGCCCAAGAACAGTAATTTTATAGGCCATATGGAGATAGACGCCGTCAAACCCGTGCTCTTTGAAAATAAGGGCTTGCTCAACAAGATCATCAATGTATGCTTCCAGCATATCCAAGGGCGTTTCCTTGCCGACAGTCGATTGAGACCCATCGCCGGCAATAGCAAAAGACGGGATACCCTCGCTGACATCGTACCCATCGGCGTCATCAATACAGAGCCGCATGGTGGCCTTTGAATTATAAAAATGAATGCTGTCTGCCATATGGCTGATATAATTCGACCAGGTTGAATCTAAATCGAAAACCGGCCCAAACCTTTGCTTGGGGGCGCGTCTGAAATGGGGATCTTTGGCGCCGCAACACGTGACAAGGGCTGCACCGTTTTTAGCAATATTTGCATAGTGAAGGATAAGCTGCTCCGAGGGATAAGGTTCATTGCCTTGAATGAATAAAGGCTCGCTTGCAGAACAAATCATATGGTTTTTAAAAACGTGGTTACCAATTTTGACCGGCTCCAAAAGATGGGAATACTTTAGACTCATATTCGTTCACCACTCCATATTTTTAATATTTACAGCTTTATGCTGAATGCTTTGAGAATAAACAAGAGACTCAGATCTGGGAAGCGATCCCGAAGGCACTGCGCATAAGCTTTTGTACATTGCCGGGTTTTAAGCAATCGCCGACCAGGAACAGCTCCAGTCCACAGCGTGCAAACTCTAGCGCTTTCTCGTCGAGAGCCGTGGAACCGACGGCGAGAATAACGCTGCCGGCATTAATGAAATGAACCGTTCCTTCTCTATCTACATACGTAACCCCATCTGACGTGATACCCGTGACTCGGGCGTTTGTAACCGAGTAAAAATTTTTCAGAGAATTCCAGTGGCGTTTCTTTGCCGACGAGCGGCAGAGAACCATCGCCAGTGATAGCCATTGCTGGGATACCGGTGCTGACATCATACCCATCCGCATCATAGATATTGATTTGGATCGTAGCCTCTTCACCATCCCGAGTCAGTAAACCACAGGGCCCAAATAAGCTTTCAGAACCTTTGCCAACACATTGCGCCGTCCTTATTAATCCATCGGCCAGAATATCCCCAAAACCTTGCCGGTAAGATATTTTCTGAACGAGAGTCGTGATAAATTCAATACTGCCGATTTTAGAAAGAGGGAGTCCTGTTTCAGACTCGCTTAATATTCCTTCGCGATAACATAGTTTGAGCCAAGCCAAGAGTGGCGCCAGAGCCATAGTATCCAGCCCGTAATTATCACACAACTGGGTTGCCAGATGGTAGGCTTGGGCTGCACCCGTTGGAGAATACTGCAGGGCATAATCAACATAGACAACTGCCGCCTGACAAAAATTTCGAAAAGTCTTACCAGACTCGGCCATATAGGTTCTCCGGTTACAGAAACCAGGCCCGCCAATACAGCCATAACACAGTGTCGGATGTCCGTTTGCTTCGAATTCAGGGTACGGATCCCAATTCTTTTCTTTTAAATCATAAGCGCGTTTAGCCAACAGCTTTAATTCATCCGGGCGGGCTGCCACGGGCTTTCTTTTCTCTGTGGCTTTAATCACAATCGCTTTTAGTTGCTTCGATCCCATCTCACTAACCAGGCCACCGCCGGCCAAGGAATAATCCGAAGTCATAGCGGTGGCGTAATAGACCTGGTTTTCCCCTGCCGGACCAATGCTAAATATTCTGGCTTCTTTTCCGACTTCGGCGTGTAATAACTCCTGGGCCTCTAAATTCGTTTTTCCCCATAAATGTGCGGCATCCCTGATTTCTATTTTCCCCTGATCATCAAGATAAAGGTAAACAGGGCGGTCGGCTCTGCCACTGACGACAAGTCCGTCATAACCGGCATATTTTAACCAAGCCCCCCAACTTCCGCCCACGTTGGCATAGGAGAAAAAACCGGAACCGATATGCGGCGATTTCCCGCAAATCTGCCAGCGACAGCCGGAAAGTCCGGTAAATCCGGTGACCGGTCCAGTAATAAATACTAAGCAATTTTTAGGGTCAAAGGAATTAGTTCCGGGGGGAGTCAAATCCCAGTACAACTTAGCTCCGACTCCCCGTCCCCCCAGGAAACGATCAGTATAAACAGAAGTGCGCAACTTGGTGACAATCCTTGATGAAAGGTCTATTGTCAGTAATTCACCCGTGTAGCCGTTTTCGATCAAAATGAACGCACCCTTTTTGCTACTTATTACCTATAAATAAGTATCACACGGCGTCATTCAGATAGCAATTAGGAGTATCTCTCAAAAATATGGCGGTTTTTTATAAGAATTTACAAAATGATTAATCTAACTTCTACAGATTTATGGTGATTTAAGAAATTCTGCTCCTTCATGAAGATGAAGGATCTTCATGGAAAGATTAATAATAAAGGCCACTTTCGGATCATCGATCGTTTCATCCAAAAATTCCTCAATCTTTTTTAGGCGATAAATCATCGTATTGCGATGGATGTGAAGAATGATAGAAGATTCTGTAAGATTGTTTCCCGTTTGGAGATAAACATAGAGTGTTTTGAGCATTTCACCCTGATTACGCCGATCTTCTTCCATTAATTTCAGCAGCAGCGGATTGCAGATTTCCAAGATATTTTCGTGTTTAGCAGCCATTTCAATCAAATGAAATTCCGCATAATCGTTATAAAAATAAACTTTATGTATAATATCCAAACGCTGTCCCAGTTCAATCGCTTTACACGACTGGGAATAGTAATTCTTAATTTGCATAATATCTGTAAAATCACGGCTTACACCAGCCAACATGTGATTTTCTTCGAACAATGTATTTAATTTCTGCAATTCGTCATCAGCAAAAAGGGATTTATTCGCGCGGGTTAAAATCATAACAATTTTATTATCATAAATTGCGCATTTGGCCCTGTTGATTTTTGAATTCAACAGCTCCCTGATATAGGGCAGAGGGGTATTGTCCGGATTATCAATAATGTACTTGGCTACCATAACAAAGATATGATTTTCGAGAGATAGATCGATGAACTTCAGCCGTTCTTTTACTAGTTCATCACATTGCAACTTATCATTCAATAAATCCCTGAATAAATTTTCGACAGCAACTTCTTTTGTCTGCCAGAAATATTTCCCTTTTTGGAGTTCAACAGAAATAACGTTGCTCAGCACGCTGAGTAATTGAAGCGTATTTTCGTTAGAAAGCTTATTACTTTCCGTCATGACAACCCAACCTACCGAATCACCGTTGATGTTGATTGGCCTGCTCAGATTACGATCAGGGATTTCTGTCAAAGAAGACTTATCCTCCAAAAAAGGTTTCGGTGTCCGTTTATTTTGTGAATAGGCTATTACTCGTTGATTTTGATCAAAAATAATTAATGGATTGTTAAGCAATTCACTTGCCAAATTCACCAGTGCCTGCACCCCTTTGCCGTTTGACAGGCAATCATAGAGCTGCATTGATTGCCATTGTAATTCCTTCCGGCTTTGTAAAAAACGCTGGATTTCTTCACGAAGCCTGTCCAGCGGAGGAGATTCAGCTAATACAACGCAATTAACCTTCTCGGAATCGTAGTATTCAGGGTTATATTGGGAATCGCATACAAGCAAAATGTTTATAGGATACTCCAATTTTGATATTTCAAGATAATCGGATACTTTTCCCAGATAAAGGACGTCCTTTTCAAAGTAGTTCTGGTTTGTTATTAAATAATCCACGTTCTCAATTAAATCGTTGTTATGGTGAATAATCTGGGCAGTAATTTTATGTTTTTGTAAGGAATCAATAATGACTGAATATTTTTCCATAAAAATCCCTTCTTGTTAAAAATAATACCCTTCTTCACGGTTTACCTTTTTGAGAAATTACAGGTTATCAGAAGAATTTCTCCGCAGATTTAATTCTACCTTCTGTTATTAAAAATAAACTCAATTTTCATTCTTTTATTTTGTCAACTTCTCTACAGAAGACTATTTTCAACGTGCATTTTCGCTTGGTACATTAATTCAATTATCTAAAAGCCTAATTGAGTAGTTTTGATTTCCACGTCAAACTTTTTAATATGTTTGCAATATAGCCATGCAACGCGTTTACTAAGTGGCGGAAATGTGAATTTAGACATTCGATAAAAATAATTCCCGCGTACTACGTCCACGGGAAAACTAAGCATAGTGCCTGTATTCAATTCACCTTGTTTTCATTACTGATAGCCACAGGTAAATATATTCTCATAAAGAAGTAAATGGGTTATAATTTAGAAAAAGACCATTAATCATGTAACTAAGAATAATTAATAGACTTTAAGGAATTGCCAAAATAGCCGTTAGGAGGATGAGATGATTATGAGTAAATTGCCTGGCATTACTATTGAAGCCAAGGCTCTGGAACAGATTAAAAATGGCGATAATTCCGTGATGGTCAGTTATCTTCAATGCGGCGGCGGTGGCTGAGGGGGCGGCAGCGGCAGCGCTAGAACCACCGTGATTGTGGGACGACCAAAAATGTCACTTCGTTTTATCAAAATCGAAGTAGATGGCGTAGATGTACATCTATTTCAAGATTTGCTCTCTCTGGTAAATCCGGAAAGACTAACAATCGCTTATAATGAAAAAAGCAAATATTATTATCTTAAAGAAAAATTTAAAAAGAGTTTACTCAATGACGTTATTACCTACAATACGTTCTAAAAAATCATCTCTCCTGGTTTATAGCCGTCAGGTAATTCCTCTTCACTGAGAAATTTGAAATTATCATCACGCAGAATGGGTAAGAATACGTCGTAAGGTATTCTGGAAAACTCACAGGTATAATTACTGGATCCAACCCACTTACTCTCGTTGTTACTAAAATTCAGACCTCTGGCAAATTTCGTATAGTTTGAGCAGTCATGAACTGCTAAATCCCAGCTTTCTTCTGCGGCTATCTTCATGAATTTCAGAGTTAATTCCCTGCTCCAGATTGGAGATATATAGCCATGCCGGCAAATATACATGTTTTCCCCGCCGTAATTGTCGATGTTATTGGGGTTTAAATGCAATTCCGCACAATTAATAAAATCAAGTTCTGACTCTAAAATCGCATGTTTCTTCTTGAAAAAAGTTGCAAAAAACTCAGGCGTCATCGGCGTTTCAATACCAACACGTTTAATATACTTTTTCGCTATTACCATATTTTTTATGACTTTGTCCGAACAATTTGAAGCACCCAGATTGAATCGCAGCTCATCAAGACCGGCTTCACCTAACGCTTTCAATGTTTCTTCCGTAGCTAAGGTGCCATTGGTATAAAGATGTTGATGAATCCCTGCCTCACTGAACTTCTTTATAACCGGATAGTATTTTTCAATTTCCATAAATGGCTCCAAATAAACGTAGGAGATGCCCGTGGGCTTCTGTTGCATGGATAGGAGTAAATCAATATCCTTCTCATAAAACTTGGTGCCGCCGATTTCCCACATACCCTCGCCAACCGGAAAGATATCATCCAGTTCGCCATAATGATAGCAGAACTTACACTCTAAGTTACATTTATGCGTTTTCCTGATGGCACTCAATCCCGTTCCTAACAAACAAGAACGGCATCCTTGGGGGAATTTGCTTTCATTTCCTACAAAATAAGTTCTATTCGCCAATGTTTTTAAATTTTTGATATCAGACATTAACCTATCGTTTCGATGATCGATCGAAGCCTCAATTTGGGCAAAGGTAGCGTATATGATTTCTTGTTGTTTTGCCATAACTTCCTCATCCTCTGGCAATATTGAAAAGAACTCAAACCAAGCCAACGCATCTTTTTTTGAAATTTTCATACCATGTCACTCCTTGTACCTACCACTCCGAGTATTCCCTTGGCGGCAGGATGTCCTTCTGAAATAGTATAACTAAACCGTGACAACTTGTCACGGTTCAGACTACCAGCAAATTTACATTTGTCAGCATTGTTTACGTTTTTCCTTTACTGTCATGTTATGTGATAAGTAAATGCAGCAGCATTATTTTAACAGCGGACACGAGCAGCGGAAGCACGTATCGTCCTTGATGTCGTTCAAGCTGGCGCAGGCGCTGCAAAATATCATGGTATCTCCTGATTTATCATACTTTTCTATGCTGTTTAATCCTTTGTGATGGCGCACCTTGTCTCCAACCTTATAGTAATTGTAAACCGTATCGTCATCCTCCGTGCTAAGGAAATGCATTTTTCCGTTGTCCTTTTTGATGCTTACCGTATACAATTGATAATTTTGCCAATAATGATCATCACCGGAATGCCGCTTGCGTCTTTTTTTCTCTATCTTTTTGTCAACTACGACCCCGTCCCAGGTCGTACTTCTGGCTCTGCCGATCGTCTGGAAAACAGCAATGAGCAGAAACATGCCGCCAATAGCCAATCCGATCAAGAGCGCCTCGGGGTTATCCATTTCCGCACTGGTTTCACCGTAAATATAGAATCCGCCAATCGCGACCACCGCTAAAACAGCTGCAAAAGCAAGGGACCAGATTTTAGTATTCTTCATATACCGGGCAAAGGCGGGATCATTAATCAACGGTGAATAGCCGATTAACCCCCTCCCTTCCGGCTCTTGCCTTCCTATCTTTTCTTCCGCTCGCCCGGCAGCTGCTATCGGACTGCCGCACGCCGTGCAAAACCTATCATTATTGTCGTATTCTTCGCCACACTTAGGGCAACGCATAAAATTCCTCCTCTATAACGACTATCCCTCTCAGCTGCGCCCACCATAACTGGAACCGCCGCCGCCACCGCCACCGCCGCCGGAGAATCCCCCGCCGCCGCCGGAGCCGGAGGATTGTTTGCTGACTGCCTTCTGAGCTGATTGCAGAGCACGGTCAAAAGTACTTCCGATCCCTTCGAAAGAATTGTTTAAGCTGTTTAAATTGTTGTAGGCCCCGTAGGTCATCCAACCGTTGCCAAAGCGGTAGTCCCCATCCTCCATATTGGGAAATACCAGTTCCAGCTGTTTGATTACTTCTTTGGCCACTCCCAGCGTAACAGCAAAGACGAGATAATGTTCCCAGATGATCAGGCTTGGAATTTCGTGACGCTGCATTTCTGAAAAATGCAGCAGGAATTTCTTAAACGCCTGCCAACGCACATAATCTTCCTGTCCCGAGATAGAACGTCGCTTAAACGAACGGGGAATAAACAGGAATAACGCTCCGGCGATAACCAGGGCAAATCCGACTGCTCCGGCACCCTTCTGCGCCAGCAGGGCACTGCCCGCGATGAATAGTCCCAGTCCGGCCAATACGGTTAAACCAGGCATCTTACCGTTGTGATCAAAGAATTCATATTCTGCTCCCTGAACCTGGACAGCGGAGGTCCATTCTTTCCAGAATTGAAAGAATAACGCGCCATTCTTCTTGGCGTATTTCTCGATATCGGTCAAATAAATGGATTCATTGCCACTGCCGATATCATTTTGGAGAAATGTAATCAATTTCTGTTCATGAGGACTTAAAACGGCTTCCTCCGGTTTTCTCAGAGCAGAAGCCTCCGGTGCGGGCAGGAAGCGCAGGCGATAGGCGGTCACAGCTTTGGTGCCTAATAATTTGCGTTCTTCGACCGTTTCCTCCTGCAAATGCAAAAATTTTCGCCGGGCCAGATCCAGGATGGTTGCCGTAATATCCTGGGGCTTCATTTTATTAAAGTTCCACAGAACACTTAATTCAGCCGGGCTGTAACTTCCCGGCAGTTCGCGGTAGTAATCCCCGCTGAAACCGGCTTTATGGCTGCGTCCAAATTTGCGCCACAGTAGAAATATGCTTGCCAGAGCACCTGCAACGATGCCGGCTCCTCCGAGGTATTCCACTTTGGCCATCAGCCGCTCCTGATTAGCATCGTCAGCCCAGCGTTCTTCTTCCGCCAGGATCGCCGCCAGTGCTGCCCGTTTGGTATAAGCTGCTGTCGGTGCTTTAGGGAACAGAGCTGAAGGCATGACGACCCTGCCTTCTAAAAAGGTATAGGGCGGCAGGTTTTTGGTTGACCAGAAGATGGTGTCCGGCCCGGAAAATTCTACTTCTCCGTTTAGAGGGCCGTGTCCCCAGATTCTTATTGCTTCACCCTGCTGATATTTTTCCGCTCCCGGCGGCAATATTAGGTTCACTTGGACATTGGCTATTTTATTCCCGTTCGCTTCACCGATAAATTTGCGGTACAATTCCGCTGTGTCACTGTGAATTTTCACGGCATTAATCACCCGGTAGGACACATCAAAGGTGCGGACTTCATCGGCA